>JAKLKE010000069.1 GCA_023150775.1 Myxococcota bacterium | reverse complement strand
ACGCCCTGCCGACGCTCTCCGACGCGGCGGCGACTGTGCGGCGTGCGGTGCCTCGGGCGCGGCTCACCACCTTGGCGAGGGATCTCACCGAGGCCTTGGGACAGCTCGCGCTGGCGGCGAGCCAGAGGCCGGTGAATGAGGACGACCTCTTGCCGCTGCGGTCTGTGTTCGCGCGGCTGGATGGGCTGCCCCAGGCGTTGAGCGGGGCGCGGGAGCGGCTGGGCGTGGCGCTGGCGGAGATTGACGGCCGGTAGACGAACGCGGCGCCGGGGCTCGTTGAGGGCTCCGGTGCTTCGTGTGGAGGAGGGCCGCGTCATCGGCCCTGCGCGTGACCTCGGCTGATGCGGCGTGCTTGTCGTCTAGGAGCGTGACGTTCCGTGATGAGCCACGCTGCGCTGCGCTGCGCTGGGTGCGTGGCTTACCGCCGCAAGCGGCGATTCCACCCGGCGATAACGTGAAGGTTCATCGTCAGGAGCCCTCGCACCCGATGTGCACACGACATTTTCCGGCCACTTGGCTTTGCAGGCGATGCAGATGTGCCTGTTCTGTTTGTATTCTTCTTATCATCCCTTGAGATCGTGACCTTTGCACCCAAGCTCGCCTCTACAAGCCTTGAGACTAGCCTGTTCTCTCTACCGGGCGCGATCACGACGCTTGTGGTTGAGATTTTTCTCTGCGCGCCGTGTCCACACGCCTTGTGAGCACAACTTCTCTCCACGAGGCCTTGATCTCACCCCTTGAGATCAAGCGCGCACTCCCCAAATGACCTCTACAGGCCTTGAGATCAGCGTGATCTCTCCACTGGAGCCAATTACAGCCCTTGTGAGCGTGACTTTACGGCGCGCGCCAGCTTTACAAGCCTTGAGATCGTGACTTCTCTCCACCGGGCCATGATTTCACCCCCTGAGATCGAGCGCGCTCTCCCCAGATCACCTTCACAAGCCTTGTGAGATCGGCGTGTTCTCTCCACTGGGCCTGCTCAGCGCCACGCCGGCCACCGCGGGCGGTCACGCGGACTCAACGCCCCTGCCAACCCGGCGTCCCCTCTGATACGCTCTGGGTCACGGCGGGGGCGCGCTCAAGCGCCTTCGTCTCCAGAGACGGAGGCTCTATGGCGAGCAAGATGGTGACAGATCGGCAGAAGTCTTCAGCCTCGGTGGTCCAGGCCGCCACCCTTCAAGGCGCGGTGCTCGGCGCGGCGCTGGCCGAGCGCAGCGTCGCCGAGACCGGCGTGGCCCTCGACGTGAGCGGCCTGGTGAACTTCTTGGCGACGACGCTTGAGGCGAGCACCATGGCGCTGATCAACGCCGATGAGGCCCACGAGCAAGAGCTCGCCGACGACCCTGGCGCCCGCGACGCCCGTGACGAGGCCGCGCGCGCGCTCTACGACGACGTGGTCAGCGCCCGGTCAATGCTCACGGCGATCTTCGGCGACGGCGTGGTGGACACATTGGGCTTCTTCGGCTCCACCTCCCGCGATCCCGTGGTGCTCGCCCGCCAAGGCCGCTCCGTCGTGAGCCGCTTACGCGCCGGCGGCCTGCCCGCGCCGCGCTCCACCCTCGTGAGCCTCGACACCACGAGCCTCGCGGACCAGCTCGACGCCAAGGTCACCACCTTAGAGGAGCGCCTTGCCGACGTCGCCCGAGAGGGCCGCGAGGCCCAGCTCACCCTCACCGAGAAGCAGCGGGCTTTGACCGAGCATGACGTCATCTTCAGCGGCGTCGCCACCACGCTCACCGGCCTGTTCACCCTCGCCGGGCTGCCCGAGCTCGCCGCGCGGGTGCGCCCCTCCCGCCGCCACGCCGGGCGCACGGAGGCGGAGGCGACGGGGGAGTGAGGGGCGGCGGCTGCCCAAGGGGAGCGAAGGGGGTTAGGCTGGCGGTATGCTCCTGCTCAACCAGCTCCGCTTCTCTGGGTATCGTAGCTTTCGTGGGCAGCTCGGCGACGACTGGGACCAAGCCAGCTCGCTCCCGCTTCGCCGCCTCACCCTCGTCGTCGGCATGAACGGCACGGGCAAGTCCCAGGCGCTTCGGCTGCTGCATCAGGTGTTGGCGAGCTTGGGTGAGCCGGGAGGCCCGCTGTTCAGCAGCCGCGCCGGAGGGCGGACGTTCGCCAACTCGGATGTCGCGAACTTCCACAAAATGAGCCCCGTGGCGAACCCCCTCCGCGTGGCGCTTAGCTGGACCTTCAACCGCGTCCCAGGAGAGCTTCGGTTCACCATCATCGGAGAGCCAGGGTCCCCTACCCCGCTCCGCGTCGCGCGCTGGACGCTCAAGCAGGGTGAGGACGAGGCGCAGGGCGAAGACACACCGCCACCTTGGCGAGACGGGAGGTGGAGCGCGGTTCATGCGGCCCTCGTCGACCTGGGTCGTCGCGGGGAGGCGCTGCAAGGAGTGCGGGCGCGCCTCGCGCGGGATTATCCGTCGTTCCCCGAAGGAGGGCTTCGCCCGTCGCTCGGCTTAGACGGCGCTGGCGCCCCGATGTGGCTGAGTCACTCACCTGAGGTGCTTCGGCGGACGAACCGCTGGTTTCGAGAGCACCTGCCCGTGCGGATCGAGCTCGACAACTCGCAGGGCGGGATGCGCCTTCTGGAGCGCGCGGGCCGGGCGCCGATCAACCTCGCCGAGGCGGCCGAGGGCATCCACCAAGCGCTGCCCGTGGTCACGATGCTGAGCGCGCGAGCCTTAGAGCAAGCTCCCCAGGTTGACCTGCTGGAGCAGCCCGAGCTGCACCTGCACGACGCGATGCAGCCCGCGCTGGGGGATCTCCTCTTGGACGCGGTGGGGCTCGGCGTGGAGAGGTCAACGCACGATATGGGGCAGCGGCTGCTCGTCGAGACCCACTCCGAGGGTGTGCTGCTGCGAATCCGCCGCCGAATCGCCGAAGGATCCGTTCAACCCAGCGACATCGGGCTTCGATACGCCGAGCGGGTCAACGGCGAGAACATCCTGCGGGAGATCGAGCTTGACGAGCGTGGTCAGCTCAGCTGGTGGCCCGACGGCGTGTTCTTGGAGCGGCTGCAAGAGGCCAAGGCCATCGCCGTCGCGATGCGGAGGCGGTGATGAGGTTTGAGCTCCACAGCGCGGCCGCGATGGGGGATGAGCGCTCCCAGAGCGCGCTGACTGCGATCTTGCGGCGCGTTGAGATCGGGGTTCACGAGCTGTCCTTCGATGACCCGGCGGATGTCGAAGAGACGGCGTGGTTTATTGGGCTAAAGCCCTACGAGCAGGAGCTTGTTCGCCTGCTCATCGAGGCGCAGCTCTGGTCTTGGCGGCCCACCCACGCCACGCCGATCCGAGCCGCGTCAGAGACGCACGCCGCGGAGCGGCTGGCCGACGCGCCCTTGCTCATCTTTGTAGAGAACCACGCCTCGGACGGCGCCTTGGTGCGCGCGGCGGTCTTGGCCTACGCCTCGCGGCCGACACGGAAGGTCTGGGAGGCTGGAGACCGGGAGACGCACCGCGGCTGGGAGTTTGTGCCGTGTGGCGGCACGGGGGAGATGCCAAGCCTCCTAAGAGACTACTCTCAGCAACGCGGCGTGGCGCTGCGCGCGGTCGTGGTGTTCGACAGCGACGCGAAGCTCCCGCCGCGCTTGGCGAACACCACAGCGGGCCAGCCGCCTGATGAGCACCAAAAGATCATGGACGCGGCGCAGCGGCTCTCAGTCCCCTGCGTGCGGCTGCCGCTGCGTGAGGCGGAGAATTACCTCCCGGATGCGTTCTGGGATCACTGGCTCCGCTCCGATCGAGACCTGCTCAGCTACGCGAACACCGTCGAGGCGCTCAAGCGGTTGAGCCCCGAGCAGCGGGACCACATCGACATGGAGGGGGATGACCGACTGGACATTCAGAAGGAGGAACCTCCAGGGCCACTTTTTGATGGGTCGGATGCAAAAAATCCTGCTCTTGATGGGGCGGACCTCGCCGCCCTGTCCGGCAAGCGGAAGAATCTAAAACGTGGCCCGAAGATTAAGGGACAAGATGAGCGCGTCCATCGAATTCGGCTTCGGCTTCTCTCCAAGTACGTCGCGGAGGGTAACGTGACCGCTGAAGACCTCGACAGCCGCGATCGTGCGGGCTCGCTGCGCGCCCTCGTGAAGCTCCTCTCGGAGAGGCTCTGATCATGGACTACACCGACAATGCACCTGAGGTGATGCCACAGGTCGTTCTAATCCGCACGGTCCTCAAATGGGTCGGACAAGGTGTGCTGCGGGCCGCCCGATTCCAGCGCCCATTCGTGTGGAATCGGGCGCGGGTGGTGGACCTCTTCGACTCCATCCGCAAACAGTATCCTATTGGTACTCTGCTGCTCTGGGTGCCCCAGGAGCGCCAGCCGAGCCGAGACACCTTGGGACCGTTGCGGCTGAAAGAGCCAAGAGTCGGCGTCCCGAAGCTCATTATTGATGGCCAACAACGCCTGACCAGCATCGTGGGGGTGCTCTTGTTCGACAAGAACAACGTCCCCGATGACCTCGAAGATCCGGGGATGTGGTCACTCTGGTATGATGCGGACGAGCTCCGGTTTCGGCACGCGCCGACCCCGGATGCTACGTTACCAGCGTCTTGGATCGAGGTTCCTGCGCTCATTAACGCCACGAAGCTCCAAGACGCCACGAGCGAGCTCAGAGCGCGGTTAGAGCGCGAAGAGTATAGCGGACAGATGAACCTGCCTCTGTCGGAGTCTCCTTGGCGCAAGCGGTCAAGCAAGATTGAGCGCGAGTGGCAAAACGCTGCCGACGCCCTCGCAAACTACCAGCTCCCCCTTGTCGAGTTTCACACAGACGATCTCAAGATCGCGGTGGAGAGCTTCGCAAGGCTGAACCGGGGAGGCCAGAAGCTCTCGGTAGACCAGATGTGGTCGGCGCTGACAAACCCCAGCGGGGACGGAGCCAAACTCGCCGACCTCATCGACGCGACCGTTCGTGAGGTCAAGGACCTGGGCTATGGCCGCCTCGACCGCATGGCGATGTTTCGGCTTATCCTGCTGGAGTTAGGCCACGATCCGTTCCGCACTGACTGGAACCTGTTGGCCGAGAAACAGAAGACCAAGACTCAAGAGAGCATGGAGGCGACCGCGCGCCGCTGCCACGCTGCGCTGCTGAGCGCCCTCCAATTTCTTCGGGAGGACATGGCGCTGCCCTCGCTGCGCCTGCTTCCCTACAATGGGCTGCTCGTCGCGCTCGCCGTTTATCTGGGCTACCGCGCCAGGGTAGCAAAAAAAAGCGATGCCGATTTAGACATCGACGTCGCGCGCCATCTCTCCAATGATGAGCGCGAGCGTTTGGTACGCCTAAGCTGGCGGTTGGCCTTTGCGGGGTTTCTAGACGGTAACCCGTCTAAGGCAACGGCAATCTGGCGGCTGATGGGCATTGAGGCCTACAACGCCACTCCGAAGTTCGATCGGATCCCGATCGTCTTTGACGGCGTAAAACTCCATCTCACCAACACGAACGCCGAGAATGAGCTGGAGACCGTCGCGTTGACGACTCCGTTCCCGTCTCGATACGAGCAGCGCGCGGCGCGCCTTCGTGTGAGCCTATGGGCGACGATGGCGCGCTGGAGATTGGACGAGGCGGACATGCGTCACGCGGCGGCGTTTATCAATCAACACGGTGCAGAGGCGTGGCGCCCGATCAGCTCGTCACGGCGTCGTGGCGCTCCTTTGGTAGATTTGCGTCTTCGTCAATCCCCCGCCAACTGGGCCTTCGACCTGTGGGGCATGTCCGCGGGCCTCCCCAGCCAAGCCCCTCTTCGTGAACGGCTGGCAGCGCTTGATCCCACGAACGCCGAAGACGAGCGCACGCTCTCGCGGCTCCAAATCTCCCCTGAAGCGCTAGAGGCCCTTCAGAACGAAGACGAAGAAGAGTTCCTGCAGCTGCGTGAGAAGAGGATGATCGACGAAGAGCGCGACTTCCTGACCACCTACGGGATCACCCCTCCGGATCGCACCCCCCAACCCCCCGCCATCGACCACCCCGCCGACGACTCAGACCTCCCCGAAGAGGAGATCTGAGCCAGCACAGCGCCTCACCGCCCCTGAATCGGCGCCGCCTTGGACCGGCCCCAGGCGACGAACAGGCTCAGGGCGCCGAGCACGGCGGCGGGGCCGGAGCCCGCGGCGTCGCCGTTCATGACGTGGTAGCCCACGCCCAAGACCATCACCAGGGCCAGCAGGGCCGCGGCGAGGGGGGTCAGCCAGGGGGCGATGCGTAGGCCGGCGGGCAGGATCAGGCCCAGGGCGCCGGCGGCCTCGGAGGCGCCGATGAAGCGGGCCAGGCTGAGGTCGAAGGTGATGCCGTTCTTGATCAGCTCCTCGGCGGGCGAGAGGAGCTTCATCGAGCCCGCGCCCAAGAAGGCGAAGGCGAGCAGGGCTTGCACCACCCACAGACCGATGTGTAGGCCTTTGGAGGGGGCGGGGACGACGGCGTTCTGGTCAGACATGGAGAGCTCCGAGCGAGAGAGTGGTTCTGATCCGTGAGATGGTTCTCATTGGATACCAGGGTGATTAGGATCATCCCCGAACCCTGGCAAGAGGGCACATTCGTGTCACCAGCAAAGATTTATACGCCCGAGGACTGCAAGATCCGCGAGATCATCGACCGGGTCGGCGACAAGTGGTCCATGCTCGTGCTGAACATCCTGGGCGACGGGCCTCAGCGGTTCTCGGCGTTGCGCAGGGCGATCGAGGGCATCTCGCAGCGGATGTTGACCCGCACTCTGCGGCTTCTGGAGCGTGATGGGCTCGTCCGCCGCACGGTTTACCCCACCGTGCCGCCCCAGGCCGAGGTGTGAGAGCATGTCGCCGCGCGCCTCGGGTCTTGGGGCGACGACACGAAGGGAGCGCGCTTGGCCTTCTTCATCCACCCTTACGCCGTGCGGGTTGACGCCGTGCGCGGCGCCTTGGGCAGCGGGTCCGCGCCGCTCCTGCGCCGCATCGACGCCCTCGGCCTCGACCCCGCCCGACACCTGCGGGTCACCCAGCTCGTTCAGGGCGAGCCCCCGCGCGGCGACGCCGACGCCGTGGCCTTGGAGCACATCGTGCGCGCCGTCGGCGGCGAGCTTCTGGACAACAGCCAGTGGGCGCCGTTCAAGAGCGCCTGGCTCCAGGACGTAGACGCCGCGCTGGCGGCCGCTGGGGTGCGGGCGCGGGTGTCGAGCCTCGTCTTCGGCCCGCCGCCGAGCCCCATGCCGGGCTTGGCCGACATCCTCGTCGCCACCACGGAGCACGACGCCGTGGCCGAGGCCTTGGCGCGGTTTGACGGCTGGGAGCGGGTGAAGGCCCCGGAGCAAGAGGCCGTGGCCCAGGTTCGCGGCTGGCTCATCCGCGCCCAGGCGAGCGGCCGTGGGCTCATCACCTTTCACATCTGGTAGGGGGGCGCGATGCACAACACAACGACCGTGCTCGTGGAGCGGGGGCCGGGTGGGCAGCTTCGCCGGGTGGGGCGGCTCAAAGGGGACCGCCCCCATGGCCCGATGTGGGTGGCGCGGGGGGCCGACGGCTTCCTTGACTGCGCGCCGGAGATCAGCGCCGCGCTCATCACCTATGACTACGGCCTCCCCCAAGGCGTGCGCTTCTTTGACGCGGCGGAGGTCGAACGAAGCCGCGCTGGCACACCTCTGCGGCACTTTGACCTCGACGCATTGTTCACCCAAGGCCAAGAGGACCGCTTCGTCGCCGATGGCCGCCATGAGCGCCTGCTCGACGCCTTGGCCCAAGAGGACTGCTTCTTGGACCCGCCCCGGCGTGACCCTTACGGCTATTTTGACGGCGGGGAGCAGGACGAGGCGCTCTTTGGTGAGGCCGTGCCCGCCTGGCTGGGCCGCTGGCGGGCGGCGGGCAGGCGGCACCCCCAACGATCCCTCGTGGGGCTGCAGCCCTATCGTGGCGTGATCACCCCCAACTTTGACCCCTTCGTGGGCGTGGTGGGCCTGGAGACGACGCTGCATGGGGCCTTGATCGGCGCGTTCTTGACCGAAGAGGGCCACACCCCCGTCGCTGAGGTGATGCTCATCGCGCTGCGGGCGAGCGGCGTGGTGCTCGCTTTGGGGGTGGACGGCCCCTGGCGACCTCTGGGCGCGGCGAGCTTGGGGGCCTTGGCCTGCGCGGCGGGGGCGCTCACGGCCTTCGCCGCCCGGCGGCTGTCTCTGCCGACGCTGCGGGCCTTGGCCGCGCGGCTCAAACCCAAGGTGGACCTCGCCCCGCGCCTGCCCCTGCTCGCCGAGGCGCCGGAGGCGCTGGGGAAGAGCCCTCACCTCCGCCTGGGCGGCGCGCTGCCCTTGGGCGGCGAGGTCTTGGCGCGGGTGGAGTGGCTCCGGGCGTTCAACTTTTGGCGGCCCGATGATGAGGACAGCGACGCCGCCGAGGCGCCCTTCGGCGCGACGCCCCTGCCCGCGCCCTTGGCCGAGCCCGGCGACGGCGACGACGTGCCCAACCTGCTCTACGCCTTGGCCCGGAGCTACCTCATCGGCGATGACGTGGCCTTGGTGGGCTGGCTTGGCCGCGCCCGGGCCCACAAGGCGGCGCTCTTGCACGAGGCGGCGGAGCGCATTCAGCGCCAGCTTCAGGGCCTAGACCAGCCGGTCTATGGGGATCAGGCGCGGCTGGGGGGCCTGCGGGACGCCCGGGCGGCGCGGCGCTTGATGAGCGAGGCCTGGCGTGCGCGCGGGGCGCCCGTGGCCGAGGCCCCGGCGCTGCCCGAGGTCACGAGCCCTGACGAGCTCGCGGCCCTGGCCTGGCCCCTGGTGATGGAGCCCGCGCGCCTGCGGCTCCTCCGAGCGGGGCGCCTGCCCCAGTTCCCTCTTCTCGACGCCTTGTTGACCGAGCTGGAGGCCCTGGAGCCCTGGGCGTGGACCCTCGACCTGGGGCTCAAGCTCCGCGAGGCCAAAGACGCCCGGGCCCTCGCGCCGTTTATCGCGAGCCGCTGCCTCGACGGCTCGGACAGCGCCGCCCAGCTCCTCAGCCTCGGGGCCCTGAGCGACTGGATCCGCGAGGAGCCGCGCTGGGGCCCCGTCGCCCGGGCCATCGCCACGAACCCCCGGATGGGGCCGCAGCGCTGGCGGTGGCTCGCCTTGGCGGGCGGCCCCGAAGATGTGCCGCTCTTGACCGAGCGGGCGCGGGCGCTGATCCAAGCCCGGGCGGCCTCGGACGCGGCCTTGGGTTTTGAGCAGGCGACCGTGCTCGACGCCCTGCTCGTCTTGCACCCGCCGAGCGTGCTCACGCTCAGCCGCGAGGCGCTGCAGCACCCCAAGCTCTTCCCCGCCGAGCGCGCGGAGCTGATGCAGCGCCTCGTGCTGCTCGGCGACGCCGAGGCCGCGAACGCCTTGGTGGCCTACCCGCCGCCGCTCGACCGGGTGTTGATGATCTGGCCCTACGCCACGGCGATGGTGTCCGCCGCGCCGATGCTGCGCCCCGAGCGCAGGGAGATGCTGCGGGCCCAGCTCGGCGAGCCCAGCCGACCCGCTGGGAAGCTCGCGGCGCGGCTCATCCGCCGGGCCTTGGGCGACGAAGACCCCGGCCTTGAGGCGGATCTCGCCGAGCTCGTTCGTGCCTCGGACGGCCAGATCGCCGAGGTCTTGCCGCTGTGGGCGCGCTGCGGGGCCTTGAGCCCGCAGGTGTTGGCCGCGGCGTCGGCGCACACAAACGCCGGGGTGCGGCTGGCGGCGCTGCAGCTCGGCTGAGCGGGCCAGGATCGGGCTATGCTGCCGGGGCGCCGAGAGCCCACCGTGAGCCCGCCCAGCCTGCAAAAGTACCCACGCACGCCGCACCTGCCCTGGAGCCCCGGGGCCAGCGCCGACGATCTGCGCGCGGGCTCGGCCCGGGGCCTCGTCGGGCGGGAGGTCGTGGCCACAGAGAAGCTCGACGGCGAGAACACGACGCTCTACGCCGGGGGCTACAGCCACGCGCGCAGCGTCGACTCCGCCCACCACGAGAGCCGCGCCTGGGTGAAGGCCCTCGCCGCCCGCATCGCCCACGACATCCCGCCGGGCTGGCGCCTCTGCGGCGAGAACCTCTACGCCCAGCACAGCCTCGCCTATGACGACCTGGAGGGCTACTTCGCCCTGTTCTCGGTCTGGGACGACCACAACACCTGCCTGTCTTGGCGCGACACGCTGGAGTGGGCGCAGCTCTTGGAGCTGCCGACGCCGCGGGTGCTCTACGCCGGGCCTTACGACGAGGCCACCTTACGCCGCCTCACCGACAGCCTCGACCTCTCGCGCCAAGAGGGCGTCGTCGTGCGGATCGCCGACGCCTTCTCTTACGCCGACTTCGGGGACTGCGTGCTCAAGTGGGTGCGCCCCAACCATGTGCAGACCGACGCCCACTGGGCGCACCAGCGGATCATCCCCAACCGCCTGCGGGGGGCCTCGTGAGCGCCGCACGGTTTGAGGCCATCGGCCGGGGTGAGCTCCCGGCGACCATCGACGCCTTGGAGGCCGCCTTCGGCGACGCCCTGCCCGCCTTGGGCCGCTTCGCCAGCACCCCCCAAGACGCCGAGTGGCACGCCGAAGGCGACGTGCGTATCCACACCGGCATGGTGCTCGACGAGCTGAACAAGACGCTTCACGCCGTCCCCGAGGGCGCGGCGCGGGCGGAGCTGGTCCTCGGCGCGCTCTTGCACGACTACGCGAAGCCTTGGACGACCCGGGAGGCGGAGATCGGCGGCCGAGTCCGGGTGGTCGCGCCGCGCCATGAGGCGAAGGGCCGCTCGGCCTTGGCGCCGCTGCTGCTGGGGCTCATGCCGTTTGACTCGGTGCTGCGGGTGCTGGGCATGATCGGCGCCCACCACGAGCCCAAGCTGCTCGCCATCAAGGGTCGGCCGCCCGGCGAGGTCAAGCGCCTCTCGCGCCGGGCCGAGCCGCGCCAACTCCTCGCCTTGGAGCGCGCCGACATGCGGGGCCGGGTGTGCCCCGACCTCCCCAAGCAGCTTGAGCACCTCGATCTCTACGAGCTGATGGCGGAGGAGTACAGCCCCGAGGGCTGGCGGGCGGACTGGGCCGAGGCCGCCTTGGCCGCCACGCGCGGGCGGAGCGAGGCCACGCGGGACTTTGTGTATGGTGAGGCCCTCCGCCTCGCCGAGGCTGGGCGGCTCACGAGCCCGGCGGAGCTCGGGTACCTGGCGCACCACCATGGCCGGGACGATCCGCCTGAGCTCGTGATCACCGTGGCGCCGAGCGGCGCGGGCAAGACCCGGCTCTGCCGCACGCTCTTGGAGCCCCGGGGCTTTGAGCGGGTGTCCCTCGACGACGCCCGAGAGGAGCTCACCGGCGACGTCTCCGACCAGACGGCGAACGGCCAGGCGCGGCAGCTCGCCAAGCAGCGGCTGAAGGCCGGCTTACGCCCCGGGCGAAAGGTCGTGTGGGACGCCACCTCACTTCGGCGGGAGCTGCGCGGGATGATCGTCCAGGTGGGCCTCGACTACGGGGCCCTGGTCAGCTTCGCCGTGATCTGGCAGCGCCCTGAAGACTACGCCCGAGGCAACCGCGCCCAGGCCGAGGCCGTGCCCGACTCGGTGCTTCGGCGGCAGCTCGACGGCTTGGAGTGGCCCGAGGCCGACGAGGCGCACCGGATCGTGCACCTCGACGCCCACCTTCAGGTCTTGGGCGTCGAGGGCTCGGTCTTGGAGACGCCGCCGTGGGGGCTGCCCCAGCGCGGGGACTAGGGCCCGATGCCGCGGAGCAGGACGACGCGCCCGGTGCTGCTGGAGTAACCATAGGCGCCGCCGAGCAGGTCCTCGTAGCCGTCGCCGTCGATGTCGCCGCCGGAGTTCACCGAGGTGCCGAAGTAGTCGAAGTTGTTCTTCGAGTACATGACGGCGTCGGCGTCTGTGGCGAGGTCGATGTTGCCGCTCCAGGAGGGGTCGCCGTAGAGCAGGTAGATCGCGCCGCCCTGGTTGGCGCCGTAGTCCGAGAGCGAGGCGCCGATGGCCAGGTCCGCGGCGCCGTCCTTGTCCAAGTCCCAGTCGCCCATGTCGCTGCCGGCGTTGTCCGCGGTGTCACCCAAGAAGGTCACCCCCGCGGAGGCCGTCGTCACCGAGCCCGCCCAGCGTGAGGAGGTGCCCAAGAACAGGTAGGCCGCGCCGTCGCCGCCGTTGGCCTGGGGCGCGCCGATCATGATGTCTTGGTACCCGTCGGCGTCGAAGTCGTTCACGCCCTCGACGGCCTGGCCCAAGGCGTCGGTGGTGCCCGCGCCCAAGAACAAGGCGTCGGCGTCGGTGAGGTTCAAGGTGCCGCTGAACTTGGTCTTGTCGCCGAACCACAGCGTCGTGACGCCGCCGTCGGTGACCGAGCCGTCGTAGCCGTAGGCGCCGATCACGAAGTCATCGAGGCCGTCGCCGTCGAGGTCGCCGACGCCGGCGGAGGTGCGCACGGCGCCGACGCGGTCTTTGGTGTTGGCGCCTTTGATGATCGCCGCGGCGCTGGAGAGGCTGGAGCCCGTCGTCGGCCGTTTGCTGGCGCCGTAGTAGAGGTACACCCGGCCGGTGTAGGTGGTGTAGCCCTCGGAGCCGATGAGGTAGTCGTCGCTGCCGTCGCCGTTGATGTCGCCCGCCGGGGCCACGGACGTGCCGGCCTGGGCGCCCGCCGTCTCGCCGAGCAGGGTGACGACGTCGGAGGCGCTGGCGGCGCTGGAGCCGCCGCTGCGACGGGTGGCGCCGCCGAAGAGGATGTAGACGCCGCCCGCTGAAGAGCCCGCGGTGTCTAAGCCGTAGGCGCCGACGAGCACGTCGTCATAGCCGTCCTTGTCGATGTCGCCCGCGCCGGAGACCGAGTAGCCGAGGTAGTCGCGGGTGGTGGCGCCGTAGATGTAGGGGTTCGAGAGCACGCTGAGCGAGCCCGTGGGCGGCGTCGCCGAGCCGTACACCAGGGCCGCGTAGCCGCCGACCGTCGTGCCCGAGGTCACCGCGCCGAAGCCGCCGATGACGAAGTCGTCGTAGCCGTCGCCGTCGGTGTCGCCCGCCCAGCCCAAGCTCCAGCCCGCGTTCTCGCCAGCCTTGGTGCCGGTGTAGGTGGCGTCCGCCGAGCCGTAAGAGAAGTCGCCGCTGAACTGGCAGGTGTTGCGTTTGCCGTCGCAGTTGTCATCGACCTCGTTGCGGCAGATCTCCGTGGCGGCGGGGTTCACCGTCGAGTCCGCGTCGTCGCAGTCCGTGGCGTCGGCGGTGTAGCCCGAGGGCGACGAGCAGGACTCGACGCTCACCGTGGCGTCGCCGTAGCCGTCTTTGTCGGCGTCGGCGTAGTAGCTCACGCCGTCTACGACGTCTTCATCTACGGTCTTGTCGCAGTCGTTGTCGGTGCTGTCGCAGAGCTCCGGGGCGCCGGGGTAGATCGTGCTGTCGGTGTCGTCGCAGTCGGTGCTGCTCGTGACGTAGCCCGAGGGCTGGGTGCAGGAGATGTCGGTCTTGGACGAGCGGCCGTAGGTGTCTTTGTCGGCGTCGCGGTACCAGGTGATGGCGTCTACGGCGCTGTCGTCGTCGGTGAGACCGTCGCAGTTATTGTCTTTGCCGTCGCAGAGCTCGTCCCCGCCGGGGGTGATCTCGGCGTCGGTGTCGTCGCAGTCGGCGTCATCGGCGACGTAGCCCGAGGGCTGGTCGCAGGCGACGGTGCTCACGCTGGCGTCGCCGGAGCCGTCGCCGTCGTCGTCGGCGTACCAGGCGCTCGCGTCTACGGCGGAGGGCTCGTCTACGTCGGCGTCGCAGTCGTTGTCGACGCCGTCGCAGCGCTCCAGCTCACCCGGGGAGACGCCGCTGTCGCCGTCGTCGCAGTCACCGGCCTGCTCGGCGTAGCCCGTGGGCAGCGCGCAGGCGTCTTGGGTGGAGTCGCTCAGGCCGTAGCCGTCGCTGTCGCCGTCGGCGTAGTAGGTGGTGAGCAGGCCCTCGTCGATGGCGGCGTCGCAGTTGTTGTCGACGCCGTCGCAGACCTCGGTGTTGCCCGGGAAGGCGCCGCTGTCGCCGTCGTCGCAGTCGCCGCTGGCGCTGGCGTACCCGGTGGGCACGTCGCAGGCGTCTTGGGTGACCGCCGTGTCGCCGACGCCGTCGGCGTCGTTGTCGCGGTAGTAGGTGGTGAGCAGGCCCTCGTCGATGGCGGCGTCACAGTTGTTGTCGACGCCGTCGCAGACCTCAGCGGCGCTGGGGTTCACCCCGGCGTTGGTGTCGTCGCACTCTTGGCAGGCGGCGAAGCCGTCCGAGTCGTTGTCGTCGTAGCCTGTGGAGCCGTCGCAGTTGTAGTCGCTGGGGTCGGCGCAGTCGGTCTCCGCGGCGCCGGGGTAATAGGCGACGTTGCCGTCGTCGCAGTCGCCGCCGACGCTGACCATGCCTGAAGGCGCGTCGCAGGCCAGCACCGCGCTGGCGTCGGCGCCGAAGCCGTCGCTGTCGGCGTCGGTGTACCAGGTGGCCATGTCGGTGGCCTCCTCGTCAACGCTGCCGTCGCAGTCGTTGTCGAGGTCGTCGCAGGTCTCTTCAGCGCCGGGGAAGACGCGGGGGTTGGCGTCGTCGCAGTCCGTGTCGGCGAAGGCGCCGTCACCGTCGGCGTCGACGGGCTCCCCGGTGTCGTCGGGGCTGTCGACGGTGGAGTCGGGCTGCGAGTCGTCGGTGGGGACCGTGTCGTCTTTACACGCGGCGAGGACGAAGAGCAGCAGGAAGGATCGGGTCATTGGGTGCTCCCGGGATCAGAGGCCCGCGCCACGGAAGATGAAGGCGCGGCCAGTGGCGTTCTTGTTGGCGTAGGCCCCCGCCGCGAGGTCGGGGAAGCCGTCTTGGTCCAGATCACCGCCGATCGCGACGGAGACTCCGAAGCTGTCATACGCGGTGGTGTCGGTAAAGATCGCGCCCGCGGCATCATCGAGGGTCAGCGTGCCGCTCAGCCCAGACTCTCCAAAGACAAGATACACCGCCCCCGCGGGGTCACCGCTGCGGGCGTCAAGGGGGGCGCCGACGGCGAGGTCTGTGAGGCCGTCGCCGTCCATGTCTGCGGCGGAGAGCGCGAGCCCGGCGAAGTCGCCCTCGTCGTTGCCGGAGAGCGTCATGTCGGCCTCGGCCGTGGTGCGCGCGCCGGACACGGCCGCGCCACCCCACCACAAGCTCACGGCGCCGGCGCTGTCTAAGGCGCCGGGGGCCCCCGCGGCCAGGTCGCCGTAGCCGTCGCCGTTCATGTCGATGAGGAGCTCGACGGCGCTGCCGACCCCCTCATCGTCGATGACGCCCTGGATGAGCAGCGGCGCGGCGGTGAACGAGAGGGCGCCGCTGAGGCGGTCACCGCCGAGCCAGAGCGCGGCGCCGCCGGAGTCGGTGAGGCCGTTGGTGTCGTCGTCGAGGCCGCCAGCGCCCAAGAGCAGGTCCGCCACGCCGTCGCCGTCCAGATCTGCCCGGGCGCTCATGGCGTTGGAGACGCCGACGCCGTCTTTGGAGGCGAGGCCGGTGACGCTCGCCTGGGCCACGGCGCTCAAGGCCGCGTCGCCGCTCGGCCGGGCGCCGCCGTAGACGATGAAGACCTCGCCCACCCCGCCGCCCGCGCCGACGAGCAGCTCAGTGAAGCCGTCGCCGTCGAGATCACCGCCGCCGGCGACGCCGAGGCCGACCTGATCTCCGGCGGCGTCTCCGTTGAGCGTGATCCCGCCCGTGGCCGCGCTGACGTCGGTCTTGCCGCTCCAGGCCGTCGTCGAGCCCCAGAGCAAGAACACCGCGCCGCTGGAGGAGCCCGAAGGGTCGGCGGAGTAGGCCCCGGCGACGGCGTCGTTGAGACCGTCGCCGTCGTGGTCCCCGATCCCGGCGACGGCGAAGCCCAGGCGGTCGCTCGTCGCGCCGCCGTACACCTGGGCGAAGTCGGCGATCTTGGCGCTCACGGCGGTTGACGTGTCGAGGCCGGTGATGAGCGCCACGACCCCGGCGCTCTTGTCGCCGTCGCCGCCGGTGACCCCGTAGCCGCCGAGCAGCAGCTCATCGAAGCCGTCGCCGTTGAGGTCACCCGCCCAGTCGAGATCCCAGCCCACGGAGTCACCTTGGGCCCCGCCGGTCACGGTGACGTCCGCCGCGCTCACCTTGACCTCACCGCTGAGGCGGCAGCCGTTGGAGGAGCCGTCACAGTTGTCGTCTACGCCGTTGGAGCAGACCTCGGTGGCGTCGGGGTTCACCGCCGCCGCCGCGTCGTCGCAGTCGCCGCCGACCTCGACGAGGCCCTCCACGAGCGCGCAGGTCAAGGTCAGCGCGCCGCCGCCGAAGCCGTCGCCGTCGCCGTCCACATAGGCGCCGAGGCCGTCGACGGGATCTTCGTCGATGGCCTCGTCGCAGTCGTTGTCTACGCCGTCGCAGCGCTCATCAGCGCCGGGGTAGATCGCCGGGTTGTTGTCGTCGCAGTCAACGTCTACCGCCGCGCCGTCGCCGTCCGCGTCCTCCACGGCGCCGCTGTCATCGGCGCCGCTGTCGTCGTCCCCTCCCCCGCTGTCTTCGCCGCTGACGCTGTCTTCGCCCGTCGTGTCGGAGTCGTCCAAGGGCGTCGTGTCGTCCTTACAGGCCGTCACGAGGAGCGGGAGCAGGAGCAGAAGGGGGAGTCGTGGCATGAGACCTCGCGCGCAGAGCTATCCAGCCTCAAGATATACCGGGCGGGCCTAGCTTTGCGGGGGTCTGACGGAGGCGGGATCCTTGCTGGATTATTGGGAGAGGGCCTTCGCCGCCCGGGCGACGCCGGGATCGGGGTCGGCCTGCAGGCGCGGGGCGGCGGCGCGGGCGGCGGCGGCGTCTACCCGCTCCAAGGCGCGCAGGGCCGTGAGGCGGACCTCGGCGGAGGGGTCGCTCAAGGCTGTGGTGAGCGCCGGGCTCGCCGTGGAGAGCCGCAGCCAGCCCAGAGACCGCGCCGCGGCGCCGCGAACGGCGGCGTCTTTGTCGCCCCGAAGGGCGGCGATCAGCGCGTCCCCGAGGCTGGCGCCTTGGGGGTGGGATCCGGCGGCGGCGGCGGCCTCGGCACGAACCAGCGCCGAAGGATCGGCGAGGCCCTGGGTGAGCAGGCTCAAGGACGCGGCGGCGTCAGGGTGTTTGCGGGCGCCGACGATGAGCGCCGCGCGGACTTCAGCGTCGGTCTCCTGGCTGTAGAGGCCGAGCAGCGTGTCGCCCAACAGCGCGTCGTCGGCGCTCACGGCCCGGGCGAGGGACACCCGCAAGGCCCGGTCTTCAGCGCCGTGCACGAGGCGATCCACCATCAGCGGCAGCGCCATCTCTTCGCTGAGCAGGGGCGAGTTGAGCGCCGGGGTGCCCGCCCGGGTGCTCACCGGGGACAGCGTGGCGATGCGCCCGGCGAGCGCTGGATCGGCCCGATACGCCAGGGTGACCTCGGCTTGGTGGCGAACACGCCAGTCGGCGTGGTCGGCGAGGGTCTCAAGCTCGCCGAGGCTCAGCTCGGGGCTCACGACCAGCTCGTCTCGGGCGAGCTCGTAGCGGGTCTCGGTCTCAAAGGTGGTGAGGAGCTGGCCGGAGGTGGCGTCTTGGGCGAAGGCGGCCGGGGCGGCGGCGGCGAAGGCCAAGGCCAGGCCCAGGAGGCGCGCGGCGGGAGGGGTGCGGCGTTGGGTCATGGGCTCAGTCCTGCAGGAGGTGAAGGCCATCCGTCCACCACCTGGCGAGCGGGGCGCGGGAGACGTTGGTGCCGCAATGAACCTCACCGAGGCCCATGTGGTAGACGAACCAGTCATCCAGAAACACGGCCTCGACGCTCTCAGGCATCAGGGCGCGCACGGCGGCGATCATCGGATCGGCGCTCTGATCGACCCCTTCTCCGCGGATGAAGGGGTCGGCCATAAACAGCTTCACGCCTTCACCTTCAGGGTTCCAGACCGTGAGGTTCGCCATGCCCGGGAGCAGGGCCACGGCGCCGTAGCTGCGGCCCCAAGGCTCGTAGAACAGGCCGGGGATGCGGATGACGTTCGCCTCGCTGAGCCCAAGCTCGCTCAAGAAGAGCTCCAGGTTGGGCTCGACGTGGTCCAAGGCGATGTCTTCGTTGAGCGCTCGCAGGCCGGGCTCGTTGAGGATGTCGCCGACGGTGTCCATGTCGTGACCCTCGTAGCGCGACTCCCGGCCACCCCAGCGGGCGAGCTCGGTGTTCGGGTCGAGGGACTCCAGCACGTCCCAGGCGACGTTGGCGTCGGAGACGATGACCCAGAAGCCGTTGGGCGCGCTGGGATCGGGGATGGTGGAGATAAACTCATCCACATGGCCGACGATAAGCCACGACGTGTCGAGAGAGAACGGCCGCTGCACCTGCTGGGCGTCGAGCATGTCCCGCAGCGCTTGCACAGGGCCACCCGTGGGGCCGATGCCGTAGTAGACGCGCCCGAAGGGGTACTCCACGCCGTCTACGGTGACCGGCGGCGAACACTCCAGGTTGCCGAAGCTGTCTTGGCTCGACGCCCGCGAGCCCGCGCCCCAGGTGGCCCGGCCAAAGTCGGCGTCCTCCATGAAGTCTTCAGGCACGTCGTCGAGGCCACGACCGCCGCCGCTGCGGATGCTGTCGATGACGAAGTCCATGTAGGACTCCGGCGCGCTCATCGTGGCCAGCTCAAGCTCGTCCTGCACCCAGACGTCATAGCCGTAGGCGCCGCCGGGGATCGGCGTGAAGTCGTCGCCGAGCTGCTCCGAGAGCGCGGCGACCATGCTCGTGTTGTCGTAAGAGTCGCCGATGGAGCCGCTGGAGACCGACATCGCCCAGAGGTGCGTCGCGGGCTGCAGGTGGTGGTTGAGCAAGAGCGGCGCGGCGCGGAAGGGGATCACCAGCGGCTCGCCCTCGACGCCCTCCTCGTCTACATCGACGATGGTGAGGGTGGCCTCGCCGAGCAGATCGCGGAGCTGCACGCCCAGGCTGACCTCACGGGCGCCGGCGATGAGCTCGACGCTGACCTCACCCGGGGCCTCGGCGTCTAAGAGCACCTCGCCGTTGCGCCACAGCCGCGCGCCGCCGAGCGCTGAAGAGAAGGTGAGGCGAAGCGGCTTGTCCTTGACCGAGAGCAGGAGGATCGCCTGGTCGTTGCCGATGGCCGCGCGCTGCTCCCAGTCGATCACGCCGTCACGATCGTCATCGTCCATGTCCGCCGTCAGGGGCACACCCGGCGCGGCGACGCTGTCCCCGCTGGCGAAGGCCCCGAGCGGCGTGGACACGGAGTAGCTGGGCGGCGGCTCTTTGTCGCAAGCGGCGAAGGCCAGCAGCACGAGAGGGGCGCACGCGCCGAGGTGAGAGGCTCTTGGCTGGGGCAATGTGGCTCCCGAGGTCAGGTTCTGTCGGTCAAGACCAGAATAGACCGCTTTCGGAACCGCTGTGTAGACGCCAAAAACTCCACACACCGATTTGATGCGTGGCCCATCCGCGTTGCCCCCCTCGCGCGCCGCGGGATCCATGCGTTAGAGTGCTCCCTTCGGAGGCTCCCCCCGCAATGATGCTGACCATTCTGGGTCTCGCGCTCGTGAGCGAACCCGCCCAAGCCAAAGAGCTCAAGGTCCCTGGCTTGGAGATCACGGTGACGGTGCCCGACCCCGAGGAGGGGCAGCCAAACCCCTGGGGCTGGACGCTCGGCGACCCCACCACCGACATCCGCCTGGCGATGCGGAAGGCCGAGGCCTACACCGACCTCACCTTCATGGGCGTCAACTGGCAGTGGGACTCGGCCCAGCCTCTTGAGAACCCAGCGGCGATGGTGCTCGACCTCGACGACCAGAACCTCAAGCTCAGCCCCGGCGCCCAGACGATCGTCGATCACCCCACCCTCGGCAAGACCGTGCGGCAGCGGGTGGACGCGCAAGACACCTGGATGGAGCGCCCGCTCTACATGGAGCTGGTCGTCTTCTCCTTGGGCGGCTCGGCGGCGGTGGTCACGGCCACGAGCTCCGAGAGCTACGAGCGCGCGGTGGAGGTGCTCGACGAGGCCTTGGGCATGGTCGCCGTGAAGGCGCCGCCCCTGCCGGCCGCCGAGCTTCGGTATGGCCAGGTCACCGCCGACGCCGGCTACACCATCACCTTGCCCGAGGGCTGGCGCGCGCTGACGATGGAGGAGACGCGAAAGATCGACTCCACTCGCATCGCCGGTGAGGGTGCCTTCGCCGGGCGCATGACGAACCTGTTCATCATCGACGCCACCCACCTCTCGCGCAACGTCTTCCAGTGCAAAGCCGAGGCCGTGGGCACCTTGGAGATCCTCGATCCCAAGAAGTCCCCCGTGGCCCTGGAGAACTTCAAGAC
>JAKLKE010000699.1:1605-1925 GCA_023150775.1 Myxococcota bacterium | reverse complement strand
CGCTGGCGCGCGCGAGATACCGCCACGGATTCTCCTGCCCGCCAACGAAGCGGATTCGCGCACCGACGCCCAGACGCTCCGCCTGGGCCTGCAGGGGCGCGTGGCGGGCTCTCATCTCACGTCGATGCACTCCATGGACAATTATTATGTGTCGAAGCTCATCCCGCTCATGCGGGAGAGCGGCGTGGCCGCCATCGCCAACCCGCTCATCAACATCACCCTGCAGGGCCGACACGACAGCTACCCCAAACGCCGGGGCATGACCCGGGCGCCGGAGCTCCTCGCCGGCGGTGTGCCCGTGGCCTTTGGCCAAGACTGCA
>JAKLKE010000699.1:0-1595 GCA_023150775.1 Myxococcota bacterium | reverse complement strand
TGGTATCCCCTGGGCTCGGGCGACATGCTGGAGGTGGCGAGCATGGGTCTACACGTCGCCCAGATGACCGGCCAAGACGCCATGCGCGCCTGCTTCACCGCCGTCACCGACACCCCGGCCCAGATCCTCGGCCTTGAGGGCTACGGGCTGCACGTCGGGGCCAAGGCGGACTTTGTGTGGCTGCAGGCCCGGGACGTCGTCGAGGCGATTCGTCTGCGCGCGGCCCGGCGCCTCGTCGTGCGGGGCGGCGTCGTGCTCGCCGAGACGCCGCGCCGGGAGACGCGGCTGTATTTGGAGGGGCGGCCACACAGCACAGACTTGCTGCGCTGAGCCCCCTACATCTCCGGCGGCGGCAGCTCGATGAGCCAGCGCCGGGCCTCCTCAGCGGCGGCGACGAGCTCGTCCATCGGCGAGCGGAGCGCCTGCTCCAACAGCTCTTCGTCTTCAGGGTCGGGGGTGCCGCCCAAGAGCGTAGAGGCCATGCCCAAGGCGCGCAGGCCGGTGGTCTGGGTGAAGAGGTACTCGCCGTCCCGGGCGCCGAGACGCGCGAGCTCGACGGGCAGGCCCCGGGGGCCGCCACGAAGCTGGGCGAGGAGCTCGCCGGCGTCGGGGCCGTCTAAGCGCATCGCGCCGACGCCGGACTGTGGGTGATGTTGCCAGATCCAGCGGGCGTCTAAGCTCTGGGCCTGGGCGCTGACCCGCTCGACCTGGCCCAAGGAGAGGGTCTGGCGATCGGTGATCTCCACCGCGCTGGCGAGCTCATCGAGGGCCTGGTCAAGCTCACCCACCCACAAGGTCGGCAGCACGAGGGCCAGGGCCCGGGACGGGGCGAAGGGGAAGAGCGTGCGCTGACCGGCGCCGTCGCCGATGGCGCGCTCCACGGCGGCGGCCTCGTGGCGCACGCCGAGGTCTGCGGCGGCTTGGGCCTCGGCGAGGGTGATCGACAGGGCCTCGTCTTCGTAGCTCCAGCCGTCTTCAGGCAGGTAGACGAGGCTGAGCGCGCGGATGGCGTCGAGGCGCAGGCCCCGCTCACAGCCGCCCCGGGCGGCGAGGTGCAGCCAGTCGGCGGGGCGATACCGCAGCACACCGCTGAGCTTGAGCGCGAGATCCGCGGCGTGGGGCCCGGCGAAGAAGGCCACGCCGATCTGCCCGCTCTCCCGGGGGCGCACGAGGTTTAGTTCGCCGTCGAGGTTGGGGTCAAAAGACTGCCAGACGACGACGTCGAGCATCGCCGTGGGGCGATCTTCAGCGAAGCCCATGTCGAACTGCTCAAGGCCCTCTTCGAGCTCGGGCTCTTGCCAAGACGGCGGCGCGAGCAGCGGCACACGGATCGAGGGGAGGGGGCGCGCGGGGGCGTAGGTCACGGGCGGTCGCTCGGCGTGGGGAAGGGGGGCGGCAGGAGAGTGTACACCGCAGCGTCAATACAGCGGTGGCCGTGCAAGTTGAGTTTAGATCGCGCCGAAGGGCGCGCGCTGGTTGGGCTCGGCGAGCCGACGCATGGGGGCTCATGCTGAGGTGAGGCGGGGCCGACCAGGGGGTGCCCGGCACCCGACTGCAGATAAGTGGTCGGATCGGTTTGCAGCAAGCCCAGCACG
>JAKLKE010000698.1 GCA_023150775.1 Myxococcota bacterium | reverse complement strand
TGCTTTAAGTACGCCTTACACCTCTCCCGCGGCGGCGTGGGTCGGGCCTGGGGCGTCATCAAGTGGGCCGACTACGCCCTTGAGAACAAGCAGCAGTGGACGGGCTCCACCTACAAGGCCCGCGTGAACGCCCTCTACCAGCTCCGCGCCGAGGCTGCGGTCAAGCTGTGGGAGGACGCCAACGCCAAGATGCTCGCCGCCTCTGGTGACGATCGCAGCAAGTTAGAGGCCGATGAGGTCAAGCTGCGGGGCATGGCGAAGGATTACTCTCGCGAGTGGCTCGACTACGCGCGCGCCGCGGGTGAAGACATCAAGAAGCCGATGGCGCTCTGCGTCTCGACCGCCGGCAGCAAGAAGTTCTGCGAGGAATGACACCTTGATCTGGTCCATGCTGCTGCTCGCCTGCTCGGGCGGGCCCACTGAGCCGGTCGCGCCGCCGAAGACTGGCCCTGAGCCGATCTCCGAGGCCATCGTGTCCGGTTCCTGGCCGGTCAAGGTGGCCGCGCCGGGCGCGCTCGACGCCTTGTTGGCGAACCCCGGCTGGCAATCCTACTACGAGAGGAATTACTCCGGCGCGCTGACGGGTTTCGGTGCCAGCGGGCCAGCGACGGCTCGTCTCCACGCCGAGATCTCCGCCATGTACCGCCAGGCCGCGCTGCTTCAGGCGCGCTCCACCATCGAGACCTACCGCCCGGAGCAGCTCCGCGAGGGGGATCCCGCCGAGGTCAGCTATGTGCTGGCCGTGGCCTGGGTGGTGGTGAACGAGACGGAGAAGGCCAAGGAGCTGCTCGGCAAGTCGCGCGCCTCGCCGAGCAAGGCCCTCGCCGCGGCGGACGCCTCCTGGGCCAAACGCCTCGCCCAGCCCGACGCGCATTGGTGGCCCATCTCGAATGATCCCGCACAGTTCCCGCTCTCCGAGGTCACCGCGGGCGTGATGCCCAGCGTCGCGGACGCGCCGCACTACACGGTGAAAGAGCGCCCCTTGGACGGCGGCTCCACCCCGCTGGACGTGGGCCTCTCCGACGCGACGGCGCTCCTGCAGGCGGCGATGTGGCATGAGGCTGCCGCGGCCGCCGCCCTCGCCGGGGATGTCAGCGTCGCTGACGCGCTCTTGGGCGCCTGGCGCCTGCCCGGCGAGCCGCTCAACACCGTCGCGTCGGGCGAGCTCAAGGAGCTTCCGCTGGAGGCGCTCTTTATGAGCCCCTGGCTGACCACGGCGGATCTTCAGCTCGTCGTCGGGCTCAACGCGGGCAAACCCGCGACGGAGTGGCTGCAGCAGCTCTCCACGACCAGCGCTTACGCGGCGGTGATCTCCCGCTGCGTCGTCGAACAAAAGGTCGACCCCAACTGCCTCCAAGACCAGGCCATCGCCTTGTCCCAGCAGGTCGAGGCCGCCATGGGCAAAGCCTTCGGCAGCGCCGCCGCCGATCATCGGCTCTTCGCGCAGTTTGTGCTCGCGGGCACATTACGCGCTGGGGCCGAGGTGGCGGAGTCGTTTGGAGATGAGCGCGGCGCCGCTGAGCTTCGGCTCATCGCCCGCGACCGCTCCGTTGACGCCGCCGCAGACCCCACGTTCTTTATCTCCATCGCTGCTTGGGACGCGGGTCAGCGCAACCCCGTCCGTGCTCAAGAGCTGTTTCATGGCTATGTAGACAAGCTGCCCGGGCTGCAGGCCGCCCGGGTATCCTTGGACGCGCTCAACCTTCGCGTGAGCCGGGACGCGGGACCGGCGATACCGGTGCACTAGTGAGGATCGCTCCTATGCATTCGAACCCACACCGACTTCTGTCGGTCCTTGGCCTCGCGGCCGCAGCCCTCACGACGGGCGCCTCTTTGGCGTTCTTCGAGGAGAGCCTCCCTAGCACGATGAACCCGCTGTTCGCCCAGTCGATGGTCGATAACCGGGTGCATGAGCTCGTCATGGACCGGATCTACTTCAACGATC
>JAKLKE010000697.1 GCA_023150775.1 Myxococcota bacterium | reverse complement strand
CACCTGTCGTATGATGTCCGCTCGACCGCACCCAAGCCCCTCTGGAGAGACGGATGACTCGGCTCCTCACGCTCTGGACGCTCCTCCTGTTCAGCGGCACCGCCCGCGCCGAGGATCCGCCCGCGCCCCCGGCCGCTCCGACGGCGTTCGAGCAGCTCGACAAGCAGTTCGGCGAGCTGTTCGTCGCGCCCATGGCGAGCCTCTTGTTCTACGACCTCTACTTCTGGGACAACACCTTGCCCTTGGGCGAAGGGGTCGGCGCGCGTGTGGGAGACGAGGAGGTCGTCGGCTACGACGGCGCGGCGGGCTACCGCTACGCGCGCCGCTTTGAGGCCCTGCCCGCCGACGTCGAGGTGCAGATCACCGAGCCGCGTGAGGTGGAGGTCGCTGGCATCAAGCTCCTCATCACCCCCCGCGAGGCGGGGCGCCTGAGCGCTGAGCTCAAGCCCGGCCAGATCATAGACATCACCGGGCGCCGCACCACCCACCTCGACCAGCTCGTGCCGCCGCCCGAGGGTCTGCCCGAGTCCGCGCTCACCCGAGAGGAGGGGGTGGATCGTGTCTTGGTGCGTGATCTCGCCCCCTTCGGTGTGCCCGTCGAGGTGCGGGATGGGGTCGCCACGACGCTCACGACCCGCTTCGAGCTGCCGGCCTCGGCGCTCTTGCCCCGGGTTGGCGACAACGTCACCGTCGTCGGCGGTGGCGCCGCTGAGGTCGTCGAGATCAAGGGCGGCATGTTGGAGCTACGCGCCGCGGAGCTCCGCGAGAGCGCCGAGCCCCTCAAGAACCCCAGCCAGGTGAGCCTGCCGTTCATCGTGACCTGGCTCGTGCTCGGCGCGGTCTTCTTCACCTTGCGGATGGGCTTCATCTCGATTCGTGGCTTCCGCCACGCCATCGACGTCACCTTGGGCCACTACGATCACGCCGGGGATCGTGGCGAGATCAGCCACTTCCAGGCGCTCAACTCAGCGCTCTCGGCCACGGTCGGCCTGGGCAACATCGCCGGGGTGGCCGTCGCTGTGGGCGTCGGTGGGCCGGGCGCGGTGTTCTGGCTCATCGTCGCCGGGTTCTTGGGCATGTCGTCCAAGTTCACCGAGTGTACCCTGGGCCAGATGTACCGGGTGACCGACTCCAAGGGGCACCTCTCCGGTGGGCCGATGCGGTACCTGAGCATGGGCCTGCAAGAGCTTGGCCTCGGCGGTCTGGGCCGCGTGCTCGCCGTCCTGTTCGCCGTGCTGTGTATCGGCGGCAGCTTCGGCGGCGGCAACATGTTTCAGGCCAACCAGTCCTATGTGGCCGTGGCCGAGCAGATCCCGTTCTTGGCCGACAAGGCCTGGCTCTACGGCGCCTTCTTGGCGGTCATCACCGGCATGGTCATCATCGGCGGCATCAAGAGCATCGGCGCGGCGGCGTCGGTCATCGTGCCCGTGATGTGTGGCATCTATGTGGTCGCCTCAATCTTTGTGCTCGCGGTCAACTGGGAGCAGCTCCCCGCGGCCTTTGGCTCGATCCTCTCCGGGGCCTTCACCCCCGAGGCGGGCTACGGCGGCCTTCTGGGCGTGCTCATCACCGGCTTCCGCCGCGCGGCCTTCTCCAACGAGGCGGGCATCGGCTCGGCGTCCATCGCCCACAGCGCCGCCGCCACTGAAGAGCCCGTTCGTGAGGGCATCGTCGCACTGTTGGAGCCCTTTATCGACACCATCGTCATCTGCACGATGACCGGCCTCGTCGTCGTCGTCACCGGCGCCTACAAGACCCACCCCGGCGAGGGCGTACTGATGACGTCCGAGGCCTTCCGCACGGTGATCCCCTGGTTCCCGGCGGTCTTGGCGCTCACGGTGTTCCTCTTCGCCTACTCGACGATGATCTCCTGGAGCTACTACGGCGAGCGGTGCTGGGCATACCTCTTCGGCGAGGGCTACAGCCTGTTTTACCGCGGCATCTTCTTG
>JAKLKE010000696.1 GCA_023150775.1 Myxococcota bacterium | reverse complement strand
GATCACCGCGACGCGGAGCTGGGCTGGGCGTCCCGCTCCGGTGCCGACGGTCTGGGTGTCGCCAAACGACCGCGCTTGAGGTGAGCGCTCTGCGGCTCTGCGGCTCTGCGCGACCTGTCTGGGGTGTCGAGGCGGCGATCGGCTCGACGAGACGGCGAGGGTGCGCCGCCTCGCCCCAACCCGTTATAAGCGCCGTCCTCACGCGGAGGCATGATGACGACTGACCCCTGGCACCTCGGCTCCTGGCGGACGCGGCCTATTCGGCAGCAGCCGCAGTACGATGATCCTGACGCGCTCGACGGCGCGCTGCGCCAGGTGAAGGCCCTGCCGCCGCTCGTACACGCCGGGGAGGTGGACCGCCTGCGGGAGGAGCTCGCCGAGGCCAGCTTGGGGCGGCGGTTCTTGCTGCAGGGGGGCGACTGCGCCGAGCGGTTTGTCGACTGCACTGGGCCCACCATCGAGAACAAGCTCAAGATCTTGCTGCAGATGAGCGTCGTGTTGACCTGGGGCGCCCGCACCCCCGTCGTTCGTGTCGCGCGCCTCGCCGGGCAGTACGCCAAGCCCCGCAGCAACGACACCGAGGTCATCGACGGCCGCGAGGTGCTCAGCTACCGGGGCGACCACGTCAACGGCATTCACCCCGACGAGCGCCGCGCCGATCCCGCGCGAATGGTCCGCGCGTTTTATCACAGCGCCGCCACGCTCAACTATGTGCGGGCGCTCCTCGCCGGGGGCTTCGCCGACCTGCACCGCCCCGCGTCTTGGGACCTCGGCTTTGTGCGGCATCCCCGCCGCCGGGCCGAGTATGAGGCGATGATTGAGCGCATCACCGAGTCGATTCAGTTTATGGAGGCCGCCGGCGCGCCGTACTCCGAGAGCCTGCGGAGCTGTGAGCTGTTCACGTCTCATGAGGGCCTGCTCTTGGCGTATGAAGAGGCCCAGACGGCGCGGGTGGGCAACGACTGGTACAACCTGGGCGCACATTTTTTATGGATCGGCCACCGCACGCGGCACCTCGACGGCGCCCACGTCGAGTATTTTCGCGGCGTCAAGAACCCCCTCGGCGTCAAGGTGGGCCCGGGCTTAGAGGCCGCCGAGCTGGTGCAGATGTTGGACCGCCTCAACCCCGACAACATCCCCGGACGCATCACGCTCATCGTGCGCCTGGGTGAGAAGGGCGTGTCCGCGAACCTGCCCCCGCTCATTCAGGCCATCCGCCGCTCGGGCCGCTCGGTCTTGTGGTCCTGTGACCCCATGCACGGCAACACCGAGTCCACCCCCTCCGGCCTCAAGACCCGCGACTTTGACCGCATCCTCTCCGAGCTGCGCCAGTCGTTTGACCTGCATCGTCTGTATGGCAGCGCGCTCGGCGGCGTACACTTTGAGCTGACCGGCGACGACGTGACCGAGTGTGTCGGCGGCCCCCAAGACCTGCAGGTCTCCGACCTCTCCCGCAGCTACGAGACCTTCTGCGACCCCCGCCTCAACTACGCACAGTCCTTAGAGCTGGCGTTCTTGGTGGCCCAACACATCGGACAGGCGCGGGACGGGCATCTCTGAGCCCGGCGCGAGGAGCGACAGCGTGACCATCGACCCCACCTCCATCAGCCGGGTGATCTCTCACGCCCTTCGCCACGAGCCTTGGCTCTATGAGCTTGAGCTTGACGCCGAAGGGTGGGCGCCCCTCGACCAGCTCCTCGCGGCGCTCCACGAGAAGGGCGGCGCGTGGCGTTCGCTTCGGCGAGAGCACATCGAGGCGATGATCGTGGCCTCGGAGAAGACGCGGCATGAGGTTCGTGGCGACCAGATCCGCGCGCTCTATGGGCACTCCGTCCCTGGGCGTCTCAAACGAGCGCCCGAGGCGCCACCCCCAGCGCTGCACCACGGCACCGCGCCGGAGACCGCCGAGATCATCCTGCGCGACGGGCTGTTGCCGATGAGCCGGCAGTATGTGCACCTGTCC
>JAKLKE010000695.1 GCA_023150775.1 Myxococcota bacterium | reverse complement strand
CCCTTCCGCCGCGCCCACGTCGCGCTTTACTGAAAACGAGAAGAACATGAAGAACGGCATCAGAAAGCCGAACATGATCATGCCGGGGCGCAGGTAATACACGCGCACGTCCTTGAGCGCCACCGTCGAGAGCAGGCGGGAGGCGACCTGCTCGGCGCAGCCGTAGGGGTACTTCACGAGGTAGATGAAGGCGTCGGTGAGGGACTGCAGCGCCGTGGACGCTGTCGTGACCTCCAAACCGCCGACCTCCTTCCACACGCCGCTCGGCGCCTTCACCGGCTGCCGGATCGCGCCCTCGTCGAGCACGCCGTAGGTGGCGAAGGCCTCGGTGGTGGCCGGGGTGTACACCGGCAGCTCCACCGTGGCCGCGTCGTTCGCGCCGCCGGAGACCACGAGCACCTGGGCCCGGGCCGTGCCAACCCGCCGCGCCGCCGCGGGGAGCCGCACCTCGACGCGATCGTTCGGTGGCACCGTCACCCGACGGCCCGCCGCCGGGGTGACCGCGTCTTGGCCGTCTAGGCCGAGGTTGTGGGCCCGCACGACGACGTCCACCACCATCGAGGCGTCGGTCTGGTTTTGCACCAGGATCGGCAGCTCAAAGGTGTCGCCGAAGTTTAAGAAGCGCGGCGCTGAAGGGCGCACCATGAGCGGCTTACGCGCCGTGAGCGCGCCCTCCCCGCTGCCGAACTGCTGCTCACCCCGCACGGCGACGACCATCACCCGATAGCGCGTGAGGTTGTCGGGGAGCTTGAGGTCTACGGAGACGCGGCCATCGGCGCCGGTCTTCTCTTCAGGGGAGAACAGGGCCAAGGCCGAGAAATCGGTGCGCATCGCCACGACACCGCCGGTGTCGGGGGCGGCCTTGTACTCCTTGTCCGCCTCGGCCATGGCTTTGGGTTTGCTCACGCTCTCGGAGCGGGAGCGCTCGACGGGCGAAGGCGGCGCCGCGGACATCGGCTCCGCGGGCATCGCCGCGGCGACCTCCAGAGACCGTGTGGCCCCAATACCGGGCGCTCCGCCGTAACCGCCGCCGCCGACCCCGGTGCCGCTGAGCCCGAGGCCACCCACGCCGAAGCCGTCCCCTTCACCGCCCGTGGGGCTCATCGGCCCGAGCAGGCCCGTCGTCGCCAAGGACACCTGGGCGCGCTGGTGGTGGTCGGTGACCCCGGCGCCGCGGCTGGCGTAAAACACCTCCAGCGGATCCGGGAGCTGGTAGCCCGAGAGCGCCAAGACGGACTCGTCTACGACGACCACGGCGAGCTCAGCGTCGGTCACGGGCAGGCCCGCGGCGTCGGTGACCCGCAGATCCAGGGATGTGCTGCCCCCAGGCTCCAAGGCCGTGAGCCGGGGCTTGACCTCCACGGTGAGCGCCCGAAGCAGGGGCGGCACCTTGAGCTCCACCTGGCCCGAGGCGTAGGCCGGGCGGCTGGGCAAGGCGGCGGAGTCTTCGCCTTCAAGCTCACGTTTTGACCGACCGACAAGGTTGACCTGCACGAAGAGGTTCGGCGTCATGCCCTCCTCGATGGGCACCTTGACGCTGTGGGTGGGGCCCTCCATCACGAAGCGCTCCTCGCGGAGCAGGCCGTCCCGGCGCAGGCTCAACAGGCCTTCGGCGGGGTAAAACGGCGCCTGAATCATCAGCTCGGCGACGTCACCGACGGCGTACTCACGCTTGTCGGGGACGAGCTGAACCTCCTCTTGGGCGAGGCTGCGGTCGACGGCGGCGTCGGGGCCCTGCACATAGACCTGCATGTCGGTGCGGGTGGGGCGGCCTTCAGCGTCCTTCGCCGTGACGATGAGGCGGTAAGAGCCGCCTTTGTCGGGCTTGAGCGCGCAGGAGACGGGCTCGGGGCCCGAGGTCGGCGCGCAGCTCGCCACCTCGATCTCGACCTCCTCGTGAACCCCGGCGACCTGCTCCCAGCTCAAACGCACGAGCCGCGCGCTTAACTGAACGCCGGTCAGTCTCTCACCGTCGAGGCCGA
>JAKLKE010000694.1 GCA_023150775.1 Myxococcota bacterium | reverse complement strand
GCGCCTCCCCGATGAGTCGCGCCACAGGCTACTGGATGAGCCTGCCGTGGGGGGATGGACGAGTCCTGCTCGTCTACGCGGTTGACGTAGAGACGGCGTGGTGGCTTCCTGTCATGATCCACCAGACCGCTGCAGACCGTGGCCTCCCCACCACGGTCGCCCTCTTCGGGCGGCGGGCCGAAAAATTGAGCGTCCAGGTCCAGGAAGGCCGCTGAGGAGAGAACGATGGCCGACAAGCCCCGTGTTCCCGCGCCCGAACCTACCGCGAGAGAGCTGGTCAGCTCAGGCGAGATCTACGAGCGAGAGGGCATGTCCGCCCTCGCCGAGCGGATCAACCGCCGGGCCCATGGCGCCCCGGGCAGCGAGCGCCGCGCCCGGCTCTTCGAGCGCATCGGCGTCGCCAACCCCTACGACGCCGACGCCAAAGAGCGCGACATCGCCTTGGGCCCGGTGAGCCTGCAGATCGACCAGAAGCGCGCCCCCGCGCCCCACGCCTTGCCCAAGGCGCCGCCCTCGGCCACGAAGCAGCCCAACCTGCCCCCGGCGCTCAAGGCCGCCGCCGCCACCGCCGAGCCCCGTGAGGACGGCCCCAAGGGGCCCTCCCGCCGCATCGGCGACGTGACGTCGGGCTCCGTGCCGCCGCCCAAAGGGGAGATCCGGAACGGCAAAGCGCGGCCGATGCGCCAAGCGCCCAAACCCGCGACGAACAACCCCTTCGGCGCGAAGACCGTCGGCCCCGGCCCCGGCGCGAAGGTGCCGCCCTTGCCCGTGCGCCCTGAGCTCGCGGACGCCGCCAAAGGCCCGCCAAGAGGCGGCCCGGGCGGCGGCGGCGGCGCGGGTGGATCCGGAGAGGACAGCTCGCCCGCCCGCGCGATGTCGATGACCAGCGCCGGCCGTCTGCGCGTCGGCAAAGCCGTGGAGACCTCCAACGCGCCCATCGTGCGGGAGGCCCGGGCAGAAGAGGTCGCCGAGGAGATCGGCTATCTGCCCAGCGGCGCCGCCTTGCCCCCTCCGGTGGAGCGCGCCTTAGACGAGGAGGCCGCGCCGAAGGCCGCCGCGCCGAAGCCCGCGCCGGAGCTCTCCCGAAGGCCCCCTGGCCCTGACGCGGGCCTCGACGACCTCTTTGGCTTCTCGCAGAACGAGGGGCGGATGCGCATCGCCCGCCCCAAGAAGAAGACCGACGAGAAGCCGAGCTGAAGGCTGAGGCCTTTTGGCCCGACGCGCCCCCCGGTTTGGCCGGGGATCTGCCGCGCTTGTGGGCGTCACAGCCTCTTGACACGCGCCGATCCCGCCGAGCGAGGGGCGAAAAGGCGCCCTTGGCGCTGTGCTGGGCGCAAGAACGGCCGACCGGGTTTTGCGTAGGGCGCCGACGACGCGTAATATCTCCTCTCGTCTCCCCCGCCGCGCGCACCTTGCGACGGGCGAGCGCGCAGGAGGTCTCTTGCAGCGCATGTTCATGTTCCTGGTGTGGATGCTCCTCCCGTCTTTGGCCTGGGCGGGGGAGGGTGAGTCGCTCAACGGCGCCGAGATCGGCCTCATCTGGGGCGTGCCGTTCGCGGGCATCCTGCTCTCCATCGCCGTGTTCCCGCTCTTGGCCTCTCACTTCTGGGAGCACCACTACGGCAAGATCGCCGCGGGCTGGGCGGTGGCCTTCGTAGTGCCGATGGCCGTGAGCTACAGCCCGGGCTTCGCCCTGCACACCGTGCTGCACACGCTGCTGCTGGAGTACATCCCCTTCATCGCGCTCATCGCGGCGCTGTTCACGGTGGCCGCGGGCATCCGGGTGCGCGGGCCCTTCGGGGGCACGCCGCTCTCGAACCTCGGCATCTTGGCGGCGGGCACCACCGTGGCGAGCTGGACAGGCACCACCGGCGCGTCGATGTTGTTCATCCGCCCGCTCATCCGGGCCAACCTCTGGCGCAACAACACCACACACATCTTCGTGTTCTTCATCTTTTTGGTGTCGAACCTCGGCGGCGCGCT
>JAKLKE010000693.1:291-2008 GCA_023150775.1 Myxococcota bacterium | reverse complement strand
CAGCGGCGAACGAGCGCCTGATCAACGCCCTCACCTCCTCGCCGCTCATGGCCATCGAGTGGGACCGGGAGGGCAAGGTGCGTTTTTGGTCGGCCTTGGCCGAGCGCACGCTGGGCTGGCGCAGCCAAGACGCCATCGGGCGCCCGCTCAAAGAGCTGGGCATCTTCCCCAAAGAGGACGAAGATCTCGTGCCTCGCGCACTGGACGGCCTGCTCGCCCGGGGTGAACGTGTGGGCATGGTGACCGCGCGGGTGGTCGGCCCCGACGGGCGGCCCCGGGCTGGAGAGTGGTACCTCTCCGCCCAGCCCGACGATCGCGGCGGGGTGGGCTCGGCCCTGGCCTTGGTCGTGGACGTGTCCCAGCGCCGCACCACGGACGAGGCCGGGGCCCAGGCCGACAAGCTCACGAGCCTCAGCCGCCTCGCTGGGGCCGTGGCCGGACGCCTCGGCGGCGCCTTGACCCTGAGCCTTCAAGCCCTCGACCAGAGCCGCGCCCGGCTCAGCGCCGAGCCGGCCGCCCTCGCCCTCTTGGACAAGGCCGCGGGCCCCCTGCGTGAGGGGGAGGCCCTGTGCAGCCGCCTCATGGCCTACGCCGGGGCCAGCCTGAGCCCGCCCCGGGCGGTGAACCTCAACGAGGTCGTCCGGGAGATGATCTCCACGTTCACGGCTCGCGTGCCGCGAAAGGTGGGCCTTGACTACTACTTAGAGCCCGAGCTGCCCCCCGTAGAGGGCGATCGAGCGCAGCTCCAGCAGATCTTGGGCGAGCTCGTGATCAACGCCGCCGAGGCCCTCGGCGACAGCCCCGGCTCGATCCGCGTCTCCACCGACGTGATCACCCTCGACGCGGACGATCTCGCCGAGATCCGCTGCGCCTCGGCGCTCAGCGTCGGGGAGTACGTCATGCTGGAGGTCACCGACAGCGGGCCAGGCTTTGACGCCGCCAGCGCGTCCATGGTCTTCGACCCCTTCTTCACCACCAAAGAGGGCCACGTCGGCATGGGCCTCTCGGCGGTGGAGGGGGTCGCCCGGGCGATGGGCGGCGGCGTGCGCGCCCAAGGCGGCGCCGGCGAAGGCGCGACGGTGCAGGTGATCCTGCCCGTCGGGGTGGCCAAGGCCGCCGCGCCGACGCCGCCGTCAACGGCCAACGTCGAGCGCCGCGGCACCGTGCTCGTCGCTGAAGATGAGGCCGAGACCCGCCAGCACCTCGTCTCCGCCCTTCGCCGCCAAGGCTACGAGGTGATCTCGGCGAGCGACGGGGTGGAGGCCGTCGAGCTGCACCGCAAACACCAAGGCCAGATTCAGCTCGTGATCGTCGATGTGAGCCTGCCCCGGCTCAACGGCGCTGACGTGCTGCGGGCGATGCAGCAGCGAGAGCCCGGTCTTCTGGCGCTGGTCACCGTGGCGAACGCTGAAGAGGCCAACCGCGCCAAGGCCGGGCGGCTCACCCCCCTGCCGTTGCTCCAGAAGCCCTTCACGCTCAAGGAGCTCACCGACGCCGTGGGCCGCCTCTTGGGCGCGGCGCGGCCGACGGCCTGATCCCCCAGGGCGCTCGCCGCCCCAGGGAATCGTCGCCGCCTCTTCCCGTCCGTTCGCTCCTGTGGTATCCATGTTTCAATGACCATTGAACTCTGCGAGCGCCGCCATGATTGAGCTGAAGGACGTCACCAAGTCCTTCGGTGAGCTTCATGTGCTCCGCGGGGTGTCCCTCAAGCTGCCGA
>JAKLKE010000693.1:0-281 GCA_023150775.1 Myxococcota bacterium | reverse complement strand
TTTGGCGCCGACATGGGCAAGGCGAATGACGAGGAGCTCTACGCCGTGCGCCGCCGCTTCGGGATGTTGTTCCAGGACGGCGCGCTGTTCGACAACCTCAGCGTCGCCGAGAACGTCGAGTTCCCGCTCATCCACCACCGCCGAGATCTCAAGCCCGCCCAGCGCCGGGAGCGGGTGATGGCGGCCTTGGAGCAGGTGGGCCTGCCCGAGCTCGCCGATCGGCCGACGGGGCGGCTCTCGGGCGGGCAGCGTAAGCGGGTGGGCATCGCCCGGGCGATCAT
>JAKLKE010000692.1 GCA_023150775.1 Myxococcota bacterium | reverse complement strand
GGCCTCGACCTTGGCCAAGCTCGCCGACGTGCCCGCCTCACGCCTGCGGGTGCTCGTCGCCGCGGGGGCCTCGGCGGGCATCGCCGCCTCGTTCAACACGCCCATCGCCGCGGCCTTCTTCTCCATGGAGATCTTGCTCGGCAGCTTCGCCGCGGACATGTTCGCGCCCATCGTCGCCGCCACCGTGGCCGGGACGATCGTGGGCCAGGCTTTTTTGGGCGACCGCCTCGCCTTGGTGCTCCCGCCGTTCAGCGTACAGAGCCCCCTGGAGATCTTCACCTACCTGGGCCTGGGGGTGATCGTCGGGCTGGTGAGCGTCGGGTTTAAGGCCACGGTGTTCCATATCTCCGACGCCGTACAGTCCATGCGGGTGCCGGCCTGGGCGCGGGGCGGCGTCATGGGCCTGGGCATCGGGCTCATCGCGGCCTTGGGGCTCCATCAGGTGCTCGGCAACGGCAACGGGGCCATCCGGGAGATGCTCTCGGGCACACCGCCGCCGATCTGGCTGTTGTTGGTGCTGCTCTTCGCCAAGGGCCTCACCAGCGCGGCGTTCTTCGGCGCGCGCACCGGCGTCGGGCTCTTGTCCCCTACCCTGTTTGTGGGCGCCACGACCGGCGCGATCTACGGTCTGTTGTTGATGAAGGGCCTGCCCCGTCTCATCCCCGATCACGGCGCCTATGGCCTCGTGGGCATGGGCGCGGCCTTGGCAGCGACGACCCAAGCCCCGATCACCGCCATCCTCATGCTCTTTGAGATGACGCAGAACTACCAGATCATCCTGCCGCTCATGTTGGCCCTGGTCACAGCGACGGTCACCTCCCGCCTGGTGAGCCCCACGGGACTGTACGAAGAGACGCTCTTGCGCCGGGGCGTGAGCCTCAACCGAGGCCGCGAGGAGCTCGTGATGCAAGAGGTCCGCGTGCAGGACGTGATGCGAGACGGCGCGGAGTCCATCGTCGAGACGGCCACGGCGCCGGAGCTCGTGCGGCGGTTTATGGCCCGGCGCCTGCGCCATCTGTACACCGTGAGCGCTGAGGGCCGCTACATCGGCGCCATCGATCTGGTGGACGTGCGCGCCCTGTTCACCAGCCCTGACGACAGCCGCACGGTCATCGAGCTCACCAACACCCGCGTGCCCGCCCTGCGCCTGCGGATGCCCCTGGCCGACTGTCTGCCGGTGTTTTACCGTGTGGGCCTCGACGAGCTGCCCGTGGTGGACGAGCACGAGCGCCTCTTGGGCGTGGTGACCGAGCGGGACATCGTCGGCGCCTACTACCACGAGGTGCTGCGCGGCGACGCGCTCCTGGCCCGTGTGGACTGTGTGACCCCTGGCCAAGAGCGTGAGACGAGCTACATCGAGCTGCCCGAGGGCGAGACGGTGGCCAGCGTCGAGATCGGCCCCCGGCTGGCGGGCACGTCCCTCAAGGTGCTGGCCTTGCCCGCACGTTTTGGCCTCACCGTGCTCGCCGTGAGCGCCATCGACCCCACGACGGGCCTCCTGGTGCGCCGCCACATCGACGCCGCCCAGAAGCTCAAGGTCGGCGACCGACTGGTGGTGTTGGGCCCCGAGGAGGGCGTGCGGCGCCTGAGAGAGCAGAACGCCGCGGCGTTTGAGTCCGGGACAGACGACGCCACGGAGGAGGTTCACCACCAGCGGCCGCGGGGGGATGGGGCGTAGTTACGACCCCTGCTCCCCCACCAGCGCGCTCATCAGCCGCAGGGCCACCCGGCTCGCCGCCTGCCCCTCGGGCGAGAGCTTGTTTGGCCGCTCGCGCTCTCCGCCCAGGAGCCCGTTCTGCACGAGCGTCGCGTCCAAGAGCGCGATGACGACACGGTCGCCCTCCACATGACGCACGATCACCGGGCGCCCGGCGCCGTCCTCAGCGAGCACCTCCCAGCCCTCCGCCGCGCTGAGCCCCCAAGGCGCGGGGCTCAGGGGCTCAAACTCCGGCGGGTCGGCGAGCACGGGCAGCGCTGGCGTCGGCATGGCCTTGAGCCACCGCAGGCCGGCG
>JAKLKE010000691.1 GCA_023150775.1 Myxococcota bacterium | reverse complement strand
GGCACGATCGCTGGGCAAAGCGGAGTTTGGGCGATACGCTGTTGGGCCAACCCACGCTGCGAGGCGCCTGTGTCTGTGATGTTTCTGCTCGTCATCGGCTGCGCCCCGGATCCTGTCGGCGACGGCCTGCTCGGCGAGGGCTGGGCGAACCCTTTCCCCAGCCAGCACCACATCGTCAACGGGCGGGTGAGCCTCAACGTCGATGAGCTGCCTTTGGGTGGGCCGACGCCTCTGCCCGTGGAGCGGCTCAAGACACGGTCGGGCTTCTCCCCGGCGCAGACCGCCGTGGTGCGTCTCGACGGCGTGAACGCGGCGGCGCTGCCCGGCTGGCACAGCCCGACCCCAGGCGAAGGCGGCGTTCAGCTCTGGGATCTCACCGACGGGGTGGCCCTGCCGGTGATGGCGGAGCTCGACCAGAACGACCCCAGCGACCGCCCGGGGCTCCTGATTCGGCCCCTCACCGCGCTCACGCCAGGGCACCAGATCGCCGTGGTGGTGACGACGGAGGCCGCGCCGAGGCCCGCGGCGGTGGACACGCTCTTGGGCAAACGTGCCCCCAGAGGCAACGAGGAGGCCGCCGCGCTCACCCAAGCGACCTTCAGCCAGCTCGACGCCTTGGGCGTGAACCTCGACACAGTCGCCGTGGCCTGGGAGTTCCCCGTAGGCGCCGGCGACACGATCCTTCACGACGCCTTGGCCTGGGCCACGCCCAGCGGGGCCTTCACCTTGGACCGCGTGCGTGAGGCCGAAGACGCCCCGCCGCTCACCTACCGCGCCGCCGAGGGTGAGCTTTATGTGCCGGATCTCCTCATCGACGACCTCTGGCTCAACCTGGACGAGTCGGGCGGGCTGAGCCCCACAGGTGAGGTTGGCGCGCATCTCTATGTACACATCCCGGAGTCTGTGCGAGATGCTCCGGCGGGGACGGTGCCGGTGATGATCTTCGGCCACGGCATCTTCTCTGAGCCCTCGGCCTACTTAGACGATGAGAACGACGACAACGGCGTGATCCGCCTCGCCGATGAGCTGGGCGTCATCCTCATCGCCACACGCTGGCGCGGGCTCACCACGCCGGACATCGCCGGGGCCCTGGCCGTCGCGAACGACTTCGGGCTGCTGCCCACCCTCCCCGACCGCCTCATTCAAGGCCAGGTGAACACCCGGGCCCTCGCGGAGCTGGCCTTGGGCGGCGCGCTCTACGAGCACCCCGTGTTTGAGGGCGTGAGCGGCCAGTCCTTGCCCCAGCGTGGGCGCCTGGTGTACTATGGGATCTCCCTCGGCGGCATCGAGGGCGCGGTGTTTGTCTCAGGTGGGGCGCCGGTGAGCGCGGCGGTCCTCCACGTCGGCGGCGGCACCTGGAGCACCATGTTAGAGCGCTCCTCCAACTGGCCGATCTTTGAGGGCCTGCTCGTGGAGGTGGTCGAGGATCCTTGGGATCGTCAACTGCTCTTCGCGCTGTCTCAGATCTGGTGGGATCCTGCGGATCCGATGGCCAGCGCGAGCCTGCTCACCGCCGGGCCGCCGGTGCTGCTCCAAGAGAGCCTCGGCGACGAGCAGGTGCCAAACCTCACCACCCGCGCCTTGGCCCGGGCCGCCGGCCTGCCCCAGCAGGAGCCGAGCGTAGAGACCGTGTGGGGTCTCGACCCGATCTTTGTGCCGACGCGCCCTGGACACAGCGCCTACATGCAGTACGATCCCGAGCGGCCCTTGCCTCCCGACACAAACCAGCCCGCGCCCGTCACCGAGGCCCACACCATCCCTCGGGTGTGGGCGTCTCACCGGGAGACGGTCGCGGCCTTCGTCGCGCTGTACACCGAGGGCAGCCTCGTCTCGGCCTGCGGCGAGGCGCCGTGCTCGGCGTCCAACAGTGAAGAATGAACGCGTTCATTGAACGTATTCATTCTGCAAAACGACCGTTTACACCAGCGTCTTCGGCACCTTGCCCGCGAGCAGCGCGAGGGTGTCTTGCACCCGTCCGGCGAGGCGGCGCTCGCTGAGCGGCGCGGCCAGATAAC
>JAKLKE010000690.1 GCA_023150775.1 Myxococcota bacterium | reverse complement strand
CATGAACAAGCATCTTCTCAGCGTGATGTCGAGCGTGATGTCGTTGGTGGTCCTCGCCACGATCGGCGGATGTAAGGGTGGTGAGAGTGACGAGTCGCCCTCGGATGACTCCGAGGCGCCCAGCGCGGAGTGCGCTGAAGATCCTGACTGCGCGGCCTGGGAGATCTGCGACGAAGATCTCACCTGCGTCGGCGGCGATCGGAACAACGGCATCGACGAGGCCGAGTCGATCCTCTGGGACGGCCCTGAAGAGGGCTACCTCTCCGCCGACGGTGACCAAGACTTCTACACCTTCACCGCTGAAGGGGGCGAGTTCATCCGGGTGACGACGGAGAACATCGGCGGCTCAGAGACGATGGACACCGTCGTCTCCTTGTACAGCCCCTCGGGCAAGCTCCACGCTCAAGAAGACAACCACCCCGCCGGGCGCGTGAACACCTACGACACGGTGCTCTTCGCCTATCTGCCCGACGCCGGCGCCTGGACGCTCGTGGTCGAGGACCTCAACGGCGACTCCGGCACGAGCTTTATGTATGAGCTCATCGTCGGCGAGTACGGCGCCAGCACCCGCGAGAGCGACGCCTTCGACGACCCCTCCTATGAGCGCGATCCGCTGGAGGCGGGCTTCATCTACGCCGTCGGCTTCGTCTTGGAGGAGGACGGCGACGTGGACTGGATGGAGTTTGACCTGCCCTACGACGACTGCCCGGTCACCCTCTACGGCCCGCTCTACACCCAAGGCAGCGACGCCGTGCCCAAGGTCGAGCTGTTTTTGCCCACAGGCGAGCGCCTGCTCTCCAAAGAGGGCCTCGGCGCCCAAGGCCCGGCCCAATACTTCGAGGTAGACGGCGGCAAGCTGCTCCTCGGGGCCAGCGACGCCTTCGGCGACGGCAGCGACGACCACTGGGGCTTCGTGCTCATCCAGGTGAGCGAGCGCGGCTACCCCTATGAGCTGGAGGAGGAGGACAACGGCGGCGACGCCGACGCGAACGAGCTCGACGTGGAGTGGGAGGCCACCGACGCCGGTGAGCGCGGCAGCTCCTACGCCTGGGGCGTGATGGACGAGCTCGGCGACGAGGACTGGTTCGCCGTCGAGGTAGACGACGGCTTCTTCTTGAGCGTGGCCGGGACGGCGGACAGCCTGGGCTCGGTGCTCGACGCCGCGATTGAGGTCACCGATGAGAACGGCGACGTCATCGCTGAGGGCAGCTACGGCGACGACGACTTCCCCGACGTCTACGACATCGGCCCCTTAGACGCCGGGACCTACTACGTCCGGGTGTTCGCCGAGGGTGACGAGATCGAGGGCTTCGACGCCTACTACCGCTTCGCCGCCGTGCAGCGCGACTACAAGATCGCGGACGAATAAGCGCCCAACGAATGGCCAAACGCCAAACCGCGAAGCCTGCCGCGAAGGCGGGCGCTCCGAAACGTGCCGCCCCAAGAGCTGCCAAGACCGCCAAGGCCCCCAAGAAGGGCGTCGGCGGCGCTGGGGCGCTCTTGCGCCTGCCCCTCGCCGCGCTCTTCGCTGGGGTGGCCGGGGCGGGCCTCTCGTGGTGGGTGGCCGGGCGACCTGAAGGCGCCGCGCTCACGAGCCTCACGCCGCTGATCCTTCGCCAAGGGCTCTCCGCCGCCGCGCTCTTTGGCACCATCGGCGCCTTCGCCTTGGGCCGCGGGGCCTTGGGTGGCCTCGCGGGCGCCGTCTTGGGCCTCACCGCCGCCGGGCTGGCCTTGCCCTTGGCCTTGGCGCCAGAGAACTGGCCCCTGGCCGCCGTGGCCTTGGGCTTGGGGCTCTCTCAAGAGGCGCCGGCGCGGGCGGCCTGGGTGCGGCCCCTCGCCGCGGCCTTGGTGCTCGGGGTGACGGCCTTGGCCTTGGGCACGAAGGGCCTCGTCTGGGCCGGCCTCGCCCTGGCGGGCGGCAGCCTCGCCGACACCTACGAGGTCAAGCTCCCGCCGGAGCTGTCCAGCTCGCCCAAGATGTGCGACTACGCGCCCTGCAAGGACGTGATGCCCGGC
>JAKLKE010000068.1 GCA_023150775.1 Myxococcota bacterium | reverse complement strand
GATCCGAACGGCCAGAAGAGCGAGTACTTTGAGCTGCTGAACACCGGCGCCGCCACGGCCGACCTCAGCGGCTGGACGGTCTCCCGAGACGGCGACACCACAAAAGACTGGCTCATCCCCGCCGGCTTCACCTTGGCCGCGGGGGAGCACAAGGTGGTGTTCGCCCTCTACCAAGGGGACAAAATCGACCCCAGCTACTACCCCTACGCCCTGCCGAACGAGTCCTCCCGCCTGACCGTGACGAGCCCCGACGGCGTGGTCCTCTCGGAGACCTACCCCGACGCGACGAGCCAGCTCGGGAAGAGCTACGCCCGGAGCCCCGACGGCGGCTCAAGCTGGGCCTGGACCGCCACGCTCACCCCCGGCGCATCCAATGTCCACTGAGCCCAGCCTCCGCGCCATGGGGGACGCGGTCTGGGGTCGGCGCCTCGCGCGCCTGCCCGAGCGCGGCGTGCTCTTGGTCTGCACCGATCTGCACGGCAACGTCCCCGACTACGAGCGCATGAAGGCCCTCTACTTCCAAGAGAAGGCCCTGGGCAACGACCCCGTGCTGGCGTTCTGCGGCGACCTCGTGCACGGCCCCGACCCGGGCACCCGGGCGTCTTGGCCCCGTTACCTCGGCACCCCCTACGATGACCGCAGCGCCGAGCTGATCCTCGACATGGAGCGCTTCACCCGGGTCGAGCGGGTGTTCACGCTCTTGGGCAACCACGAGCACGCCCACGTCGGCGGGCCGCCCGTGCCCAAGTTTTACCCCGACGAGGCCGCCGTCTTGGAGGCCAGCTTAGGCGCCGAGACCGAACGTGTCGTCGAGTTCATCCGCAGCTTCCCGCTCCTCGCCGTGGCCCCGAACGGCCTCGTCTTGACCCACGCCGCCCCCCGGGCCACGGAGCCCCGGGCTGAAGACTTCGAGCGCCTGCGCTACGACGGCTACCGCACCGTGCCGCTCTTGCGCATGGCCGACGTCGACACCCTCGGCGCGCTGCTCTGGGCACGAATGGCCACGGAGGGTCAGGCGCGGCGGCTCCTGCGGGCGATCTTCGGTGAGGACTTCACCGAGGGCTTCGTCACCTTCGGCCACGACGTCGTGCACGAGGGCTACGACCGCTTCTCGGCGAGCCAGATCTGCGTGAGCACCTCCTTTGGCCTCGACGACGAGCGCAAGACCTACCTGCGGGTGGATCTCAGCCAACGCTACGCCAACGCCAACGTCTTACGCGAAGGGGTCGAGCTCCTGCCGCTGTACCCCTGACGCGCGGCGGACACGGGCGCCGCCTTGGGTGTATTGTCGTCTCCCTGTTTGGGGATGACCATGCGCGCTCCGCTCACCTTCGCCCTCCTCTTCGCCGCCACCGCCTGCGCCGACCCCCGGGGCGGCCAGGCGCCTCCCCCCGAGCCGCTGCCCGGCCGCGCCGAGGGGCCGCCGTCCAAAGCCGCCAAGTCCGGCGGAAAGGCCAAAGCCAAGGCCAAGAGCGGCGCCAAGGCCGAGACCACCCCCGACCCCAGCGCCCAGCGCTTCGGCATGGCGTTCAACAACACGAACGGCCTCGCCCGCACCGCCGACGGCGCGCTGCACTTCGTCTACGCCGACGGGCGCTCGCTGCTCTACGAGCGCCGGGCCAAAGACGAGACCCTGAGCGTTCACACCCTGGCGACCAACGGCCCCCGGCTCATGGGCGTCGCCAGCGACGGCGCGTCGGGCCTCGTCGTCGCCTGGAGCGCGGGCGCGCCGCCGACCCTCTACGCCGCGCTGAGCGAAGACGCCGGCGCCACCTGGACCTCCCCCCAGGCCCTCAGCAGCCTCCCCGGCGAGGGCCCCACGGTGATGGCCTGGCGTGAGGCGAGCGGCCTACGCGCCGTGGTGGCCTGGTCCACCCCTCTGCGCGACGGCGAGCAGCGCGCGGCCTCGGTGTGGTCCGCCCAGCTCAAGGGCGGCGAGTGGTCCGAGGCCGCCCAGGTCTCCAGCGGCGACGACCGCTCGGTGTGGGTGTCTTTGGGCGGCGACGCCAAGAACGTCTACGCCGTGTGGCGGGCCGCGCCGCTCACCGCCGAGACCTGGACGCTCACCCTCGCCAAGCTCGGGCGCGGCGACCGCTTTGGCGCGCCACGATCCCTCGGCGTCGAGGGCCACGATCCCAGCCTGTGCATCGACGATCGCGGCGGCCTGCACCTCGGCTACCACCACCAGCTCACGGCCTACCGCGCCCACTCAACCGACGGCGGCGAGACCTGGTCCACCCCGGTGGAGCTGGGCCAAGGCCTCTTCGTGCGCGCCCAGTGTGGCCCTGGCGGCGCGGTGGTCTACGACTACGAACGTTTTCTGCGCCCCGGCCGCCCCACCGACAGCAGCATCAAGACCGTCTCGTTGGTGGTCTCCACCGACTATGGCCGCAGCTTCAAGTCCCTCGACCCCACCGGCGGCGGCGCCGGGCAGAACCGCCCGGTGACCTTACTCAACGCCGACGGCAGCGTCGAGCTGCGCACCCTCGACCAGACCGGCGCCGAGCCCAAGGTCGCGGCGGTGAAGGTGAAGACACGCTGAGCCCCCGGTCACAAATCTGTCACCATCCGCGCTATGCTGTCTCCCTGCTCAAGACCCAGCCCGGCGGCGCACCCCCGAGGCTGCAATTCTTGAGCGGCTCGCGGCGAAGACGCCGTGCGAAGAACGTTCTCGCCCACAAGATGTGGAGCCCTCAATGTCCAAGCCCCTCGACCTCTCCCCGCTCTCCCGCGTCCCCCACAGCGCCAACCACGACGCCCGCGCCCTGCTCTTGGAGAGCACCCGGGGCGTGGCCGACCTCTCGCTCCGCGCCGCCGCGCTCCAGGCCGCCCACGGTGGGCACCGCCTGACCGACGTGCTCGCCGGAGACCGCGTGGCCTCCAACAGCTTCCCCCGCGAGGGCCTGCCCTCTCTCGCCGAGCGTGGCCTGCCCCCCGACGCCCGCCACGCGAACCACGCCTTCACCCTCGCCGCCCGCCGCCGCGCCTTGGCCTGGCGCCTCGCGCGCAGCGCCGCTGAAGACGGCCTCGTGGGCCGGGGGCGGTGAGCGCGCCGGGGCCTCAGCCGGGGACGGCGCCCAGCGCGGCGTCCATCACGATGAGGCTCTCTTCGGTGATGGGCTGGTCAACGGCGAAGCACGCTTGAGGGAGCGTGATTCGGCGCACGACCCGCACAAGAGACGCCGGGAGCTCAGACAGCAACACGGGGCGACGAGGGACGCTGACCCTCTGGTACGCCCCGCCGTTGAACGCGCCATCAAACCCAAAGAGCCCCCGAAGCGCCAAGTCTCGCCAGGTGTTCGTGAGCCCAGGCTTGAGCAGGGGCGCTGACAGCACCTCCGTCTGCGCCGGCAGCGCGAGGAGCTCCTGAAAGGCCCGCCCGTACAGCTCCGTCGCCTGGAGGTACCCGACAGGCGCGTAGCTCCCGCCCGCGGTCGCGAACATTCCGACATGGCCCATCGCATCACAGGCGAGCCAGTCGTGCTCGAAGCCCCGAACGTCTGCGGCGGTCTTGGTCATGGTCAGCCTCGTGGCGGGGGGGGGTGTGGGCGAGAGGCCGCCGAGGGCGCTGGGGCGGCCGGGACATGCCCGGGACGGGGAGGATCTGCGTCGGGTGTGCGCCGCTGGCGCGGGGTCGGCCCGTCGGGCGCCTCACGGGGGGGTAGCCTCTCAGGTGCCGCGCTGAGAGAGCAGCTCGGCGACCTCGTCCTCTGAGAGCTCCGCGAGCGCTCTTCCGTAGACCCTGGCTTCATGGGTGATCGCCAAGAGACCCAGAATCGAGCGCTTCGTCTCCGAGTCGACCGCGACGGGCAGCTCCCTGAGTCCAAGCTCGCTGAGCGTGTGGATGGACGCCTGATAGTCTGGCGCGGCCCAGTCAGGCGTATCAGGGTTCTCTGCCTGCGCTCTGTGTAGCTCGATCAGCGACACCAGCAGGTAGACGTTCCAGTCAGGGGACCTCCTCTCTGAGTGAATTCGAACGAGGTGCGGCACGCTGACCAGAGAGGCTGTCCCGATGTCGCCCTGGTGATACAGCTCGTCCCAGAGCTGATCCCACACCTGCTGTGGGTCTGTGGTCGTCTCAAGCTGCATGAGCAGCGGGCGAACGTCCGTGAGCGCGCGTCGGCCTGATGTGAGGGTGAGCCATCTGGGATCATCGAGAGGAAGGGGCATTCGGCATACTCTGGTTTGTTTGGTCGCTTGAAGGGGCGGAGCGGCATGACGCCCTGTGCTTCTAGAGAGAGGCCGCATGAGCTTCAGATTGGGCGACCTGCGGCCGTACCAATCGGCGTGAGTCCCATCCCTAACGCTGCTTCTGTTCCCGTCACCTCCGCGTGAGCGATGCCCCTCGCTCCTACTTCTCCAGGCTGAAGTGCAGACCGTCGTGAAGGCGCCAATCTAGGCGCGCTGGAGGAGACAACTCGGGATTCCACCTGCCCGAGCTGCCCCAGCCCGCCCACGAGCTGCCGCGCGCCAGCGTCGAGCAAGCCTAAGCCCGCCTCGATCCGGTGGCCGTGTAGCCCTCGCGCCGTACACGCCCCACGCCCGCTTGGCGCGCACCGCCTCAAACTCATCGAGGACGACCTCTGGCGTGCCGCCAGGATCCGGCGGGAGGAGCATCCATGCGCCCCCTCCCCCTCCCCGGGCTCGCCCAGAGCGCAGACCGCCCGCCGAGGGCTCTCCCCCAGCGGGCGGCGGGCGTTGGCGCGCTGCTGTTTAGAGCGAGATCGCCGAGAGGTCGGTGGCCTCGTCGGTCTCGTCCTCCTCAGCGCCGCTGGCCTTGCGGTCGCGGCGGTAGGCGGCGAGGTCGATCACCAGGCCGGTGGCCTCGGGGTCGCCCTCGACGACGCGGGCGAACCGCACCGAGTCACGATCGAAGAGGGCGCGAGCGGCGACGAGGGCCTCGTGCGACTGTTTGCGTTGGGCCCGGGTCATGGCCTCTTCTTGTTGGGCGGTCAACAGCGCCGCGTGGGCCGCGCGGACGGCCGCCACCATGTCCGCGTTGAGCTTCAGGGCGAAGCCGGTGTCCAGGGCCGTGATGAGGTCGCCGACGCGGGTGATCACCTCGGTGCGGCCCTGGCGGGACAGCTCGGAGCGGGTGATGCCGCCCAGAAGGGACTCCAGCTTGTTGAGCCCCGCCGTCCCATGCTTCATCTGCGTGTGCATGAACAGCTCTCGCAGGGCCTCGTGGAGCGTCGCCAGGGACTGCCGCAGCGCCTCGATGGCCAGTTTGTGGGCTTGGCGGCGCTCTTTGTGCGCCGTGCTCGCCGCGCTGAACCCCTCGTAGCTCGACTTCGCCACAAACTCGTACAGCCCGATGAGCTTGGACGTCGCCACCAGGGTGATGAGCCAGGCCTGGGTGTTGTTCTTGATGAGGTTTCTCTCGCCGTCATTCTCGGCGCGAATCTCCGCCATCTGTCCCTCCTCTCGTCGCGGTCGCCGCCCTCCGTGAGCGGCGCCGTTGGCCAAAACTCTACCCCGCAAGATTCTGGACCCGCAAGCGCCGGGCGGGGGGCCCGCGAAAGTTTTTTAGGTTGTGGTGTCAGTATTTGGGATCGCGGCGCCAAAAACCGTGCGCTTGACCCCGTGGACGCAGATCGTGGGGGCGATCTCGCCGCTGGGGGGCGCGGCGCTCCAATCATTCTGATGCGATCGACCGAGGCGGCGGCGGATCGGTCCAGGTCAGCGGTCGGTGGGATCCATCCGGCGACGGATCGGTCCAGCTCAGCGGTCGGTGGGATCCATCCGGCGCCGGATCGGTCCAGCTCGGCGGTCGGTAACATCCATCCGGCGCCGGATCGGTCCAGCTCGGCGGTCGGTGGGAGCCATCCGGCGACGGATCGGTCCAGGTCGGCGGTCGGTCACACCGATCCGGCAGCGGATCGGTCCAGGTCAGCGGTCTGTTGGATCCATCCGGCGCCGGATCGGTCCAGGTCAGCGGTCTTCAGGTTCGATCCGGCGGCGGATCGGTCCAGGTGCGCGGTCGGTTGGATCGATCCGCCGCCGGTCGGCGACAACCGAGCGGTCGGTCACACCGATCCGCCGCCCGCTCGGTCCAGGGGCGTGATCGGCGGGGTTGATGGGGCGCCGGGAGGTCAAGAGGGCGCCACCGGCGCCGCGCTCGCTCCACCGCGGTGAATGTGCGCGCCGATCGACGGGGCGCGGCCGCCGTCGCCGTCGCCCCTCACCCCTCGCCCCTGCGGCCTCGGCGCGCTGTTGCGCTCCCTCCAACTTTTCCGTGTGCGCGCCTCCGCGATCATGGTAAGGTCCGGGTGTCCACGGAGCACCAGAATGTCCGCCCCACTCCTCATCGGCCTGACCGAGCTTGACCAGCAGCCCTGGGCGGATGTGGGCGCGCTGCTCCTGGCCCACGCCTGGGCGAGCTTTGGTTACCGGGTGGTGCTCATCGACGGCGATCCGGCCTCGGCGATGCTCTCGGGCTGGACCCACACGCTGCCCGATGACGGCCCGGCGCTGACGACGCTCTTGCGCGACTGGGCGGCGGGCGTGGTGTGTACCCCCGCCACAGACGCCGTGCTGGCCTTGCTGCGCGACGAGGCGGTCAGCGGCGAGATCGGCGTGATGCGGGCCTCGGATCATGGCCCAGAGGATCGTGACCTCGCCCCCACCGCCCGGGCCGTGCGCGCCGCGCGCCGCGCCTTGTTGCGGGCCTTCGTCTCTGATGAGCGCGCCGACATCGTGCTCGTGCGCCTGCCGCCGCTCTCCACCCACCTGGGCGTCACCTTCGCGGCGAACCTCGTGGACGTGCTCGTGCCGATGGTCCCGCCCACCGCAGAGGCCCTGCACCGCGCTGACGCCGCGCTGAGCCAGGCCCAGAGCCTTCGGGGCGCGGATCAGCTCGTGATCCCCGTCGAGCTGAGCGCGGGCGGCGTCTGGCGCCGGGAGCAGACCGAGGCCCTCTGGCTTCACCACCTTCGCCTCGTGCCCGCGCTCCGGGTGCGCCCGCCGGGCGACGTCGCGGGGCGTCCGCTGGCCTCCCTCGTCGAGGACATGCAGGCCATCGCCGACGCCGTCCGCCTGCAGACCCGCCTCGCGCACCCCAACCCCACCGAGCAGGTCTGGGAGTCCGACGCCTTAGACGACGGCCCCGGCGCCTACTCCGGCTTCATGCGTCTGCTCCGGGAGCACCCGGCGGAGGCCCTGGACTTCTTCAAGAAGAGCCTCGCCACCAACGGCGCCACCCGCCGCAGCGCCGTCGAGGCCCTGCGGGCGATGGTCGACTACGGCCAGCTCAGCGAAGAGCGTTTGGCCTGGGCGTTTCGGTACGCCGTGCAGCGCTTCCGCCCTGAAGAGCCGGATCCACTCTCGGCCTACATGGTCGAGGTGGGGCGGCGGCTCTTGGAGGGCGTGCGCGAAGAGGTGATTCATGCCCGGCGCACGCGGGTGCTCATCGACGTGGCGAGCGCCTTGGTGCAGCACGTCGTGTACCTGAACAAGGTGGAGCGGCCGGTGGGGGAGCTCCCCCGGGAGGCGGAGCTTCTGCTGCTGGAGGCGGCGGGGGACGCGAGCGAGGCGGAGGGGCCGGAGGCGGCGCATGACCTCCTTTGGGCGGCTGACGTGCTGTCTCGACATGCGCAGGTTGCTCAGCACGTTCGCCATGTAGAGCTCGCCGAAGACCTCGTGACGCTCGCGATACGGAAGGGCGCCGAGGTTGGGCGCGCTCATCGTAGGCTACTTGATATTTACTGCTGCTTCCAGGCCGCCGCGTTCGATGAGACCATCTGGCGCGAACACAAGGCGCTCGCTGAGTCCATGTTGAGATCCGACCCCAGCTACGCTCACCACAGCCTCATCGCCGTTTGGGCCTTCGCCGGGGACAAAGAGCAGGCCAGCGAGCACCTCCGGCTCCTGGGGGTGGTGGATCCTGCACGCTTTATGCTCGCGCTGAAAGATCCCACCCTCAAAGAGTTCTACCTCGGCATCGGCACCCCCGAGTTCTTCAACGCCGTCCCCATGAAGGACGATCTCTGACCAGGACGACATGCCCTCTGCGCTGATGTTCGTGGCGCTCCTCACCGCCTGCGCCCCCGTGACCCCCTCCGCTCCCCTCGCCGACGCAGGCGCCATAGTCGTAGGCTCCCCCGGCGAGGTCTTCATGCTCGACGGCAGCTCGACCACGGGCGAGGCGCTCACGTTTGAGTGGACGATCGTGGATGGCCCTGCCACCGCGACGCTCATCGACGAGGACACGATGACGCCGTACCTCCTCCCCGAGGTGGAGGGCGTCTACACCCTGTCGCTGGCGGTGTGTGATCACCTCGGCCGCTGCGACGGAGCCGAGACCTACGCCTTGGTGGGGGGGGCCGCCCAGCGGCGCGGCGCCCCGAGCTTTGGCGCGGTGCGGTTTGGCGGTCGCCCCTGGGGCAAAAACGCCGCGCCCGTGGCCGAGGCCTCAGCGAGCCGCAGCTTAGGCGGCGCCGCGACGGTGAAGCTGAACGGCGGCGACAGCTATGACCCGGACGGCGACACCTTACGCTACCGCTGGACCTTCACCGCGCGCCCGGCGGGCTCCACCCTCACCGACGCCGACATTCAAGACAGCACGAGCGCCTTGGCGTCGTTCACCGCCGACGTCTCCGGCACCTACGCCGTGCGCCTTGTCGTGCGCGACGGGATGCTCTCGGACAGCGTCACCTTGCCGGGCCTCCTCGTGAGCGTCGTGAACGATAATGACCCGTGGGACTAGTCGGAGACCGGCGTCGGCTCAAGCGTGAGGAGCACGAGGCGAACGTGTGAGCGGGGCCTCACGGCGTCGCCTTCCCTGCGCCTCCTCAGCAGCATCTCCAGCGCGCCTTGTCGTTGAACTTGGACTCCTTCTTCGCGGGGGTGTGATGCACGCTCCCCGGCGCGAGCTCGGCGGTTGGCGCGCCGAACGCCACGATGTTGAGCTGATCGAGGCCGATGGCCGTCGTGAGCGCCCCTTCTGGCAAGAACACGTCCCAGTGATACCCCGCGCCGCTGGAGATGTTCGGTCTCGCCCAGGCGTGGCCCAAGGCGTCGATAAAGGCAGGCTTGCTTAGATGGGTCTTCACCGCCGCGCGGCGCGAGGAGCGCCAGTCGTCGGGAGGGCAAAAGGGATACGTCGCGCCGTCGGCCTCACACGGCAGCCGATGGTCAAAACGTGTGGTCCAGGGCTGATCGACGTGGCGCCTCCGCTGCACACAATAGACCGACCGTGGGCCGTCCCAGCCCGAGGCGCGCAGGAGGAGCCGCCAGCGCGTCGGCTCGTCGAGGGTGGAGTCTTGGGACTGATGGCGCCTCAGGTTTCGGTTGACCCTGAGCCGCGCGAGCAGCACGGTCTCCTCGCCGGTGGACGCGGCCTGGGCCAACACCTTGCTCATTCGGTCGGTCCAGGCGGCGTCTAAGCCGGGTTGCCCGTCAAAGAGCTGGCGAAAGCCCCACACCTTCAGTCGGGCGGGCGTCGGTGGCAAGGTTCGGGGCGTGAGGCGCTTACGAAGCTCTGTGAGTGGCACCTTCAAGCTTGGAAGACGGCTCAGCGGCTGGATGAGCTGCTGCCACATGGGTCCCGTGAGGTCCCGGTGAAGCAGCAGGGCGCCGTTGGTGGCGTCTAAGAACTCGCGGATTAGCCTAAGATCCTCCGCGATGCGCTGCTCCTCCGCCGCATCGGGGCCATTCAGCACAAAGAATACCGGGTCGAGCACGACGATCACGGGGCGTCCTCGGGCTCATCCCCGACGTCGTGCTCCACCTCGGCGGGCGGGCCCTCGGGCGTCTTCTGAAGGCCCGCGTAGAAGATGGCGGTGTCCTCGTCGCTGGCCTCGTCCATGAAGTCGGCGGGCCAACGCTCCGCTAGGCTGCCGGTCGCTGTGAGGCGGCTGTGATGCACCGTGGAGCGGCCTTGGGCGTCCTGCTCGACCTCGATGATCACGACGTTCTCCAAGAGCCACTTCTCAAGCTCGGAGCCCGCGCCCGCTCGGGCGACGAGGCCACGAAGGCGCCGCACCATGTGGTCGCTGTGGGTCTCGACGATCAGGCGGCGGCTCGCCATGGCGAGGCTCACGAGCCAGTGGGTGAGCAGGCTCTGCACCTTGGGGTGGAGGTGGCCTTCGGGCTCTTCGAGGGCGAGGTGGCTGATGGTCTCGGTGAAGTCGTTGTAATCGTCAAGAGATAGGTCGCCCCCTTCATCGGAAAAACAGTAGGGGTCCGAGAGGAGACCTAGCTCAACGACAGGCAACAATGAGGCGAGGCCTTGCCCAACGTGCGGCAAGCTGGCGTTGCCAAACAACACACGGAAGCCGATGTCGCGGATGGTGTCGATGCTCAGCGGCGCGGTGACCGACAGGGCTTTGAAGATATCGTTGACCGCTTCGAGGAGGGGGGCCTCTCGCACTTTCGTCGGGGGCCGCGCGTGCTCGGCAGTGGCGTCAAGCGGCATAGGGTAATGCACCATGTCGTGCTGGCGACGGTGCAAGAGCTGGGCGGCAAGCTCGCCCTTGAGGCCAATGTCTTTAGGGTCAACCGAGGAAGACTTGAACAGGCTTGGGGGAGCATCCCGCTTGGCGCTCAGAAACTTCAGGCTGGTGAGCAGATTGCGGAGGTGGGACAGTGAGAGCGTAATCTCGTCATGCAGCGGCAAACCGACACCGGGCACAACGGGCATGTACGGAATGACGTGATCAAAAACGAGCGTGTCTAAGCGTGCCCACGGTAGATTCTCCTCGCCTTCAAGCGCGCGCGGCCAACTCAGTAACACCGTGGGGGTGCCGGAGTCGCGGACTTCGCTGAGGAGGAACTTGGCTAGTTGAGGCTGACCAAAAAGCTCAGAGAACTCCAGCTCAAGTCTCATCTTGTGGTGACTTACGTTGTCGAGCCGATCATCTGGCGGTCGATGCGAAACCCCCTTTAAGAACTCCCACTCCAGCGAGATCCCCGGCCCCGGCACGATCGCTCCCGCCGCAGGCCACCCCGTCGTCAGCTCCCGCAGGCTGAAGGCGTCCACGAATCCCTCTAGGGTGATGGGCAGCGACCGCCGGGGGTCTTCTAAGGTCTGCTTGAGCAACAACAAGCTCTGGATGATGCTGCTCTTGCCGCTGTTGTTGCGGCCGAGCAGGATCGTCAGAGGCGCGAGCTCTACCCGCATCGGCGCCTCAAAGCTCTTGAAGCGCTCTAAAGTGATGGCGGTCAAGATCGCGCGGCTCATCGTCGGCTCCTCCAGGGGCTCCCCCCTACCGCCCCACCAACGTCCCCGGATCCGTCAACACGCCGGTGACCGCGCTCGCCGCCGCCACCGCCGGGCTCACGAGGTACACCGGCCCCGGCGCGCCCATGCGCCGCGCGAAGTTCCGGTTGGTCGTGCTCGCCGTCGTCTCCCCGGGCAGCGGAATCCCCGGCCCGTTGCCAATACACGAGCCACAACCCGGCTCGGACACCACGGCGCCCAGCCCCCGGAACAGGTCCAAGAGCCCCTCGGCCTCAGCGGCCGTGGCCACGTCGGCGCTCGACGGCGTGACGGTCACCCGCACGCCCTCGTGGATCGCTCGGCCACGCAGCACGGCGGCGGCGGCGCGGAGGTCGGCCAGGGAGCCGCCGGTGCACGACGCGATCACGACGTTGTGCACGGCCACGGCGGTGTGGTCGGCCAAGGCGGCGCGGTTGCGGGAGTCGCCGGGGGTGGCCACGGTGAGCGGCACCTCGGCGAGGTCCACGCGGATCACACGCTCGTAGGCGGCGCCCTCGTCGGGGTGAACGAGCTGGCCGGTGACGTCGACGCCCCGGCGGTCCCGCAAGAAGTCGACAATGGGCTTACACGGCGCCACCACGCCGGTCATCAGGCCGCCCTCGACGGTCATGTTGGTGAGCACGCTCAGCTCGTCTACGCTCCACTGGTCGAGGCCGGGGCCGGCGAGCTCGATCACGCAGGTGTCCGTGGGGCTTGAGCGCCACTGCTCCTCGCGGAAGTAGGGGTCGCCGATGAGGTGCAGGATGAGGTCTTTGGGCGAGAGCACACCCTCGGCGTCGCCGAACACCTCGACCCGCACCACCTTGGGCACGGTCACGGGGATCAGGCCCGTGCGTAAGGCGAAGGCCATGGCGGTGGAGCCCACGCCGAAGGCGAAGGCGTTCAGCACGCCGGCGGTGGGGGTGTGGGAGTCGGTGATGGCGATGATGTCGCCGGGGGAGGCGTAGTCCTCGACGACGAGGCGGTGGCAGACGCCGGGCTTGAACGGGCGACCGGGGCCGTGAAGGCGCACGCCGAAGCGCTCGCAGGCCTCGACCATCTCTCGGGTGAGCTGCATGGCCGGGGCCAGGCGCGCGCGCTTCACACCGTCGGGCACCGTGGCGTGGTCGATCAGGACGAAGTGGTCCTCAAAGGCGGCGACCTGCTCGGGGTTCACGAGTGGCGCGTCGCCGTAGGCCTCGCCGTAGAGCGCCATCACCATGCCCGCGGTGTACTCGTGCATCCCGCGGAAGGCCGCGTGGCACAGGACCTGATCGCCGGGGTTCACCGACGCGAGGCCCTCGGGCTGACCGGCGCCGGTCCAGGCGCGCTGGGCGATGAGCTTCTCTACGACGTTCATCGGCTTGGGCGACCGGGCGACGTCGTAGGCCGGGCCGAGCTCGCCGCGCAGTAGCTTGGCGCCGTAGGCCAAGAGCCCGCCCTCGGCGGCCACGGCGCGGAAGAAGGGCGGCAGCTCCTCAAAGAACGAGCGCACGTCGAGGTCTTCACCGGCCTCTAAGCGGGCGAGCACGGCGCGGTCGGTGGTGAAGGGCACGCCGCCGTACACCATGTTCTCTTGGAAGATGCGCTGGAACGAGTCGGCCACGACGAGCTGAATGCCCGCGCCTTGGTGGGCCACCACGGCGACCTCCCGAGACGAGCCCGAGCCGTAGGCGTCGCCGCCGACGATCACCTGAAAGCCGCCGTTGCGCACGTCGTCGTAGCGCACGACGTCCTGGAAGTTCTCCAAGAACCAGGGCCCGAGGATCTCCCCGGTGTAGCCCAAGGTGCAGGCCTGGCCGGAGATCATGGCGTCGGTGTTGACGCCGTACACATAGGCCTCGCCTGCCACGGAGACCTCGGCGCCGTCGAGCTGGGCGCGGAGGAGGGCAGGGCTCTCGACGAGGTGGAGGACACGTCCGGTGAGCTTCATGGTGTGGGCGTCCTGAGGCCGGTGAGGCCGTGGAGGAGGGGGCCGTGCCCGGCGCCGAGGCCGTGATCGGCGCTGGCGGCGATGAGCTGGGCGAGGTGGTCTAAGGCGAAGGCGACGGCGGCGTCGAGGGGGTCGCCCAAGGCGAGCCGGGCGGCGATGGCCGCGGACAGTGTGCAGCCCGTGCCGTGGGTGTTGCGGGTGTTGACCCGAAGATGTCGCCAGGTCTTTGGCGCTTCGCCCGGGATGTAGAGCGTGTCGAGCACCTCGGCGCCGTCGTCGTGACCGCCCTTCACGAGCACCGGAACGCAGGCCTGGGCCAGAAACGCGGCGCCGCCCAAGACCTGCAGCTCAGGCAGGTTCGGGGTGATCAAGCTGCAGCGCGGGGCGAGCACGTCCCGAAGCGCGCCCACGGCGTCGGGGCTGAGCAGCACGTCGCCCGAGGTCGCGACCATCACCGGGTCGAGCACGACGGGGCCCTCGTAGTCGGCCAAGGCGTCTACGACGGCCAAGACGAGCTCGGCGGTGGCCAACATGCCGATCTTGATCGCCGCCGGGGGCAGATCGGTCAGGACCGCGTGAATCTGGCCCTTCACGACGTCGATGGGCACGGGGTGAACCGCGCTCACGCCGCGGGTGTTCTGGGCGGTGATCGCCGTCACGGCGGAGGTGCCGAAGACGCCTAAGCTCAAGAAGGTCTTGAGGTCGGCCTGGATCCCGGCGCCGCCGCCAGAGTCAGATCCAGCGATGGTCAGCGCGATCCGGAGCATTGAACCTCAAAGCCGCGCGGGATGGGGCCACACGCGGCGGGTTGGGGTAGACTGGGGTGCGAGAGGAAGATCGTCACGAGATGATCAACCGGATCCGTCCAGATAACCTGTGCTGGCCGTCGGCGCTTGCTCCGCTGACGGCGACCTGTGGAGGAGACCATGCAATCCTGGAAGGTTTTGTTGTTCGTGCTCGCGGGGTGTCTGCCTGAGCTGCCCTCTGAGGACAAAGACGGCGTCGTAGACTCGGTGCCCCAGTGCGTCTCGTACACCGACGCCGACGGCGACGGCTTCGGAGACGCCAACAACCCCGTCACCGCCCCCTGCGAGGACGGCAACCCGTCGGGCACCGTCGCCGATAACACCGACTGCGACGACGCCGTCGCCACGGTGAACCCCCAGGCCCCCGAGACCTGCGACAGCGTCGACAACAACTGCGACACCCTCATCGACGGCGACGACGCCGTAGACCGCAGCTCGTGGTACCTCGACGGCGACGCCGACGGCTACGGCTTAGAGTCCGACAGCGTCTTGTCCTGCGCCCAGCCCGAGGGCCGGGTGAACCGCAGCCTCGACTGCGACGACACCAACGCCAGCATCAACCCCGAGGCCGTCGAGACCTGCGACGAGGTCGACCAGAACTGCGACGGCACCGTCGACAACGACGCCGTGGACGCGCCGACCTTCTACGCCGACAACGACCGCGACGGCTTCGGCGACGCCACCAACTTCCAGAAGGTCTGCGTCACGCCCACGGGCTACGTCACCGACAACACCGACTGCTACGACAAGAACGACGACGTCCGCCCCGACCAGACGGAGTACTTCCCCACGGAGCGCGGCGACGGCTCCTACGACTACGACTGCGACGGCTCCGAGAACCGCCTCATCACCGTCTACGGCAAGTGCAACGTGTCCTGCGGGCTCGGTCAGGCCGGGTGGGTGGAGCCGCCGAGCCCCTCCTGCGGCGAGGCCAAACCGTTCATCTACGACTGCAAGCCCACCGCTGTGCCGACGGTCTGCACCGAGCTGGTCCGCGACGAGACGATGTCCTGCATCTGAGCCCGCGCCGCTCAGCCCTCGGGCGGCGGCGTGAGCTTCTGCTGAACCTGCATGAGCAGCGCCTGGACCTCGGGCCCGGCGCCGCCGTCGGCCCGGTTCACGAGGCGCATCAGGCGCGCCCGCGCCCGGCTGAGGCGCTGGGCGTGGGCCTCGACGGTGGCGAGCCAGAGCTGGGTCTGCGCCGCCCGCTCGTCAAAAGACTCGGCGAGCTCCAGAAGCTCCAGCGCCTCCTCGACCCGGGTGGGGCCCCGGGCCTGGTCATTAAAGATCGCCCAGCCGAGGTGCGCCATGAACTCGGGGCGGTCGATGACGGCGTTGTGGGCGGCGCGAAAGGCGCGCACGGCGTCGGGCCAGCGGCCTCGCCGCATCGCGTCGAGGCCCGCCATCCAGGCGCGCTCGGTGTTGTCCTCTGGGGGCGGGGCGGCGGCGGGCAGCGCCGGGCGCTCGTTCACCTGGGCGGCGGCGTCGGAGACGCGGCGGAGGATCTCCCCGGCGAGGCCGTGGCACTCGTCGCTGAGGCCGGGATCCCGCTGGAGCTGGCCGTAGCGGGCGCGCATCCGCGCGGCGGCCTCGTCGATCTTCCCCTTGTCGGTGGTGGGGGCGAGGCCGAGCACGGTCCAGGCGTCGTCGTTCATCAGGCGATCCCGCTCGCGGCGTAAGCGGCGCAGGGTGAGCAGGGCCTCGGTGCCGGGGTTCGCCTTCACCCGCTGCTGCACGAGGCCCAAGGCCGTGAGCGCGCCCAGATCGGGGCCGATCTCGGTGAGCGAGCAGCGCTGGGCGGCGCAGAGCGCGCGCAGCTCGGCGGCGCCGTCGGCGGCCTGGAGCGCGCGGAGGGTGGCGGGCTTGAGCGGCAGCTCGGCGAGGCGCTCCATGTGGCTGGGGTGCTCCAGGATGGCCTGGGGGTTGGGATCGGCCTCGGCCACGGCGAGGGCCGCGCGCCACAGGGCCGTCCCCAAGGCCGCGAGGTCGCCGCCGCCGACGATCTCGCCGCGACGAAAGGAGATCTCGACGCCGTCGCGCAGGATGTCCTCGATGAGCGCCTGGCTCTCGCTGTCTGCGGCGGCGCCTTTGCAGATCCGGGCGACGAGGCCGCCGAGCGAGGTCGCCGTGCCGCTCTCTCGGTCGAGCCACACATGGCCGAGGGCGCGTAAGGTGTCGGCGTGGGGGCGCCGCCCCAAGATCGACGCCGAGTCCGCCGGGGCGTCGGCGAGGCTGGCCTTCACGACGGCGGGCAGGTCGAGGATCGAGAACGGGCGATGCAGCACGCGGCCGACGGCATAACGTCGCACGGCCTTCTTGATCTCCCGGTCGTCGTCTTCGCCCGGCGCGCCCGTGGTGAGCACGATCACCGCGCCGGGGCTCGCCGCGCGGAACAGCTCCATGAACCGGCTGGCCTCCCCTTGGGGCATGTCCCAGCGCACCAGCACCACGGCGGGCGGGGCCGCCCGGGCCGAGGCCATCGCCGTGAGCGCTGTGTCGGCGGCGCGCACCTCAAAGCCTTGGGGGCGCAACACATCACGCATCACCCGCGCGAGCTCAGGCTGATCGTCCAAGATGAGGATACGCAGCGGCGTGACGTCCGACATCGTGTCGTGCTCCTCGGCCAATCCCGGCCGGGCTCAAGGGTGGTCAAGCGGTTGAACCTTCGAGAATTTACATCATTTCGAGGTCTTTCAGCGTCCGCGGTCGCCGAGGTGGTCCAGGACGAGGCCATGAGCCTGTGGTTTGACGCCGGGCCCGGCGGTCGTTCGGTCTTGTGCTGGGGCGCGCAGGAGGTGATTCGCCCCGGGCCAGGCTGGCTAGAGACGGCGCGGGCGGCGCTCCACGGCGAGCCGCCCCCGGCGGGGCTCTCCTTCGCCGGGGGGCTCGCGGGCTTCATCGGCTATGAGGCGGGCCGCTTCAACGAGCGGCAGCCTGGGCCCAGGCCCGACCCGCGGGGAGACTGGCCCGAGGGGGACGGGGCCTTGGGCCGCTTTGAGGGCGCGCTCACCATCGAGCCCGATGGGCGGGTGATCGCCGCCGGGAGCGCCGCGTTTCTGGCCGAGGCCGCCCGGGTGGTTCGCCTCGCCAAGGCCGCGGAGCCCCCGCCGCCCCCTGGCCGTGGGGTGTTGATTCATGAGGGGGATCCAAACCGTTACCGCGACGGCGTGCGCGCCGTGCTGGAGCAGATCGCCGAGGGCGCGCTCTACCAGGTGAACCTCGCCCGGCGCCTGAGCTTCGGCGGCGTCGGCTCGGCCTTAGACGCCTACCGCCGCGCTCGTGCGCTCAACCCGGCGCCCTTTGGCGGCTGGGCGCGGCTCGGGGACCTATCGCTGTGTTCTCTCTCGCCGGAGCGTTTTTTGCGGCTCCAGGGCGGTGCGGTGGAGAGCCGCCCGATCAAAGGCACCCGGCCGCTTGGCGCCACCGAGGCCGAGACGGCGGCGCTCTTGGCCGAGCTGGAGGCCGATCCCAAAGAGCGCGCGGAGCTGACGATGATCGTCGACCTCGTGCGCAACGACCTGGGCCGGGTCTGCGCGCCGGGCAGCGTGCGCGCCGGGCCGAGGCAGCTCAGCGTCCTGCCGACGCTCTCCCACGCCGCGCAGTCCGTCTTCGGCCAGCTCAAGCCGGGCCACGACAGCTTCGACCTGCTCGCGGCGAGCTTCCCCCCGGGCAGCGTCACCGGGGCGCCGAAGGTGGCGGCGATGGCCACGATCTTCGACCTGGAGGAGCAGCCCCGGGGCGCGTACTGCGGCGCCTGGGGCTTCATCACCGACTCCGGCGACGCGGCCCTCGCCGTGTCAATCCGGGTGGCCCAGGTGCTCGGGGACGAGGCCCGGGTTCATGTCGGCTGCGGCCTCGTCGCCGACTCGAACCCCGACCGTGAGCTCGAAGAGACGACGCTCAAGGCCCAGGCCTGGCGCCGCGCGCTCACAGGCGAGGGCTGAGCCCGCTTAGTCCTCGGTGCCTTCGGCCTCTAAGGTGCCGCGCCCGCCCTGGACAAACTCCCGCAGCGGGGGGAAGTCTGTGGCCAGGGCGGCCTCCTTCGTGCCCGTCCAGTCCATGCGCCGCTCATACAAGAACGCGATGCGGTCGGTGATGGTGAAGCAGGAGTCCATGTCGTGGGTGACGACGACGCTCGTGACGTTGAGGCGCCGCTGCAGCCGCAGGATGAGGCCGTTGATGCGGCGCACGTTGAGGGGGTCGAGGCCTGTGGTGGGCTCGTCGTAGAGGATGACGTCGGGCTGAATGGCGATGGCCCGGGCGAGGCCTACGCGTTTCTTCATGCCGCCGGAGAGCTCTGACGGTTTGAGGTGCTGAATGCCGGGCATCCCGACCATCTCCAGCACCTCCTCCACGCGGTGGTCCATCTGCTCGCGGTTGCCCCACTTGTGCTCGACGAGGGGGTACTTGATGTTCTGGGCCACGGTCAAGGAGTCGAACAGCGCCGCGCCTTGGAAGAGCATGGCGATGCGCCGACGTAAGCCCAAGAGTTTCCCCTCGGGCATCGTCGTGACCTCTTCACCAAAACACTGGATGCTGCCCGAGTCGACCTGCAGCAGGCGAATCAGCATCTTGAGCAGCACGGACTTGCCTTTGCCCGAGCCGCCGATGACCGTGAGCGTCTCGCCCCGGTACACGCTGAGGTTCAGCGGGTCGTAGATGACGTTCGGCCCGAAGGCCTTCCGCACATCCTTAAACTCAATCACGACCTCGGGGGGCGTGGGCGGAGCGGGTTGGGTTGTCTCGTCGGGCATCACCGCGCCGGCCTAAAAGCTCAAGAAGAGCTTGGTGAGCAGGAAGTTCGACACGAGCACGGTGATGCTGATCGCGACGACGGTGTCCGTCGTGGACCGGCCCACACCTTCAGTGCCGCCCCGGGTGTTGAGCCCGACGTAACAGCCGACGATCGCGATGAAGTACCCGAAGAAGGTGGCCTTCGCGAGCCCGTGGATGAGGTCGGCGACGACCAGGGTGTCGAGCACCTGCTCGATGAAGAAGGTGGCCGTGACGCCAACATCCGTCATCACCACGAGCATCGCCCCGAAGCAGCCCACAAAGTCGGCCAGGAGCGTGAGCAGGGGCAGCATGATGATGCAGGCCACGACCCGGGGGGCGACGAGCTTCTCGATGGGGTCGGCGCCTAAGGCGGAGATGGCGTCGACCTGCTCGGTGACGTTCATCGAGCCGATCTCGGCGGTGAAGCCCGCGCCGACGCGCCCGCCGACGAGCACGGCGGTGAGCGTCGGCCCCAGCTCACGGACGATGCCCAGAGACACCATCTTTCCGGTGTACAACGACGCGCCGTAGGGCTCCAGACCGTCGGCGAACTGAATCGCCATGACCGCGCCGGTGAACAGGGCGGTGAGCACGGCGATGGACCAGGAGCCGATGCCGGCCTGATCCATCTGGGCCGAGAGCAGAGACCGATCCACAAAGCGCCGGGAGAACACGATCTTGAACGTGCGCCCCGAGAGCCGGGTGACCGCGCCGATGTGCCCGAGGAGCTTGATGGCGGAGCTCATGAGCCCTTCGTCTCGAAGTCGCTCACGGCGCCTCGGAAGTCGCTCCAGGCGGCCTCAAAGGGCGCTCCGGGCGGGGCGATGAGCACCATGTCGTAGACGCAGGCGTCCTTCTTGAGCACGGTGACGCCGACCTCGACGGCCACGCCGTCAAGCTGGCCTCGACGCCGGGCGGTGTAGGCCTCACGACCGGCCAAGGAGTGGGTCTCCTCAAAGACGATCTCTTGATCGGCGATGCCGACGGTGAGGTGTTTGGCGAGGTCTGGCAGGCGGCCGTCTTCGTAGCGGCCGGCGCAGTTGGAGTCGCCATAGAGCGTGGCCCGCAGAGACTCGTTGTACCAGGCGAAGTCAGCGCCGCCGGGCCGCACGCTCCGCCAGCCGTCGCCGGGGTCGCCCAGGGTGTAGCGCCCCTCCATCCGGCTGGCTTGCCGCCCCGCGCAGCCCACAGCCTGGAGCGAGAGCAGGCAGATCGCCACGCTGAGCGCCCGATTCATCATCCTTTGATCTCTTGCGCCACGTCGCTCTCCTCGTTGAGGATGCGTAAGAAGACCTCCTCAAGATCTCTCGCGCCCTCGCCGAACCCTGCTCTTATCTCATCATAGGTTCCTTGGGCCACGATCCGCCCGCGGTTGATGATGCCGAGGCGGTCGCAGACCTCCTGGGCCACGTCCAGAGAGTGTGTACACAGAAACACCGTGCGCCCCGAGCGGGCGATCTCCCGGAACACGTCCTTGATCTGCTTCGCGCCGCGGGGGTCGAGGCCCACCATGGGCTCATCGACGATGAGCAGCTTGGGCTCGTGGAGCAGGGCG
>JAKLKE010000689.1 GCA_023150775.1 Myxococcota bacterium | reverse complement strand
CAAGGCCGTCGTCGAGATGACAGACGCCGAGAAGGGCTTCGTCATCGTGTTTCGTGATGGGGAGCGCCACTCCGCGGCCACCTACAACGTCGGCCAAGAGACCTTAGACCTCTCCCGGGTCTCCGACTCGATCATCGATCGTGTCGTCGAGACGCGTAAGCCGCTGATCGTCTCCGACGCCCTGAACGACGGCCGCTTCGGCAAGGCCCGCAGCGTCGTCGATCTGCGCCTCTCTTCAGTGATGTGTGTGCCGCTCATCTACCGAAACGATCTGCTCGGCGTGCTGTACCTCGGAAATGACTCGGTCACCCACCTTTTTGATGAGGCGAAGCTCGCGCTGCTCCAGGTGTTCGCCGCCCAGGCGAGCATCCTCGTCTCCGCGGCCTTGTCGTTAAACGAGCTGAAGACCTCCAACAGAAACCTGCGCGATCAGCTCCGCGACGCCTCCCAAGGCGAGATGATCGGCTCCTGCGCGGCGATGAAGGCCGTGTTTAAGATGGTCCGCCGGGTGTCCCCCACAGACCTCACCGTGCTCGTGCTCGGCGAGACGGGCACGGGCAAAGAGCTCGTGGCGAAGGAGCTCCACCGCCTCTCTGGGCGCGCCAAGGGCCCGTTCATCTCCTTGAACTGTGGCGCGATCCCCGAGAACCTCCTGGAGAGCGAGCTGTTTGGCCACAAACGTGGCGCCTTCACCGGCGCCGTGGCCGACAAGGTGGGCAAGTTTGAGGCCGCAGACGGCGGCACGCTCTTCTTGGACGAGATCGGGGAGATGCCGATGAACCTCCAGGTGAAGCTCCTCCGTGTGCTTCAGGAGCGGATCATCGAGCGTGTCGGCGAGTACGAGGGCCGCGCCATCAACATCCGGGTGATCGCCGCGACGAACAAGAACCTGGAGGAGGAGATCGCCACCGGGCGTTTCCGTGAGGATCTGTTCTACCGGCTCAACGAGGTGAGCGTCACCTTGCCGCCCTTGCGTGAGCGCGGCGACGACATCGTGCAGCTCGCCCAGTTCATCCTCAGCCGCTACGCCGCGCGGTATGAGTCCAAGGTTCGCGGGTTCACCAACGAGTGTATCTTGGCGATGAAGGGCTATTATTGGCCCGGGAACGTTCGCCAGCTTGAGAACCGCGTCAAAAAGGCGGTCATCATGTCGGATCGCTCCTTGCTCACACCCGACGACCTCGGCTTAGAGAAAGGCAGCAAACGCTCCGTGCGCTCGTTGGCCGTCGCTGAAGAAGACTTCAAGAAGCAGTACATTCGTGAGGTGCTCGACCTCAACAACTGGAACAAGGCCCAGACCGCGCGGGATCTCGACGTCGATCCCCGCACCATCTTCCGCTACATCGAGAAGATGGATGACTGATCGGGGCGCGCGCTGGCCTCTGCGCCGCGCGTTCACCACCCTCCTCTGTGGGGGCCTCGTCGGGCTGTGTCCGATGTTGGCCCCCTCGGCCGCCGCCTTGCCGCCGCCGCCCACCCAAGGCCCGGTGAACCCCAACGCCGCGCCGCCCATCGACGAGCCCGACAGCCTGCCGGTGTTGGTGCGGGGCCTACGCCACGCTGAGGCCGTCGAGCGCCGCTACGCCGCCCGGAACCTGGGCCGTGAGGCCGCCCTCGCCGCACGAATCACCGAGAACAGCGTGCCCGGCTCGGATCGAAACATCGAGGCCCGGCTGATCCTGCAGGAGCTCGACCGTCTGGTCACCGAGCCTTGCCTCGCCGCGTTTGACCACGACGAGGTGCGCCGCGGCTGCGCCCGGGTGTTCGCCGCCGTCGAGGCCACCCACGCCCTGCCCACCCTAGAGGCCGCCCTCGAAGACGAGCTCGGACTGTTCACGCGCCGCGCCGTGAAGCACGCCGTCGAGGCCCTTCACGCCCTGAACGTGGAGGACTCAAAATGAAGACCATCGGCCTCACCGGGGGCATCGCCACGGGCAAGTCCACCGTCGCCCGCATCTTACGCGAGGCGCTGGACGTGCCGGTGATCGACGCCGATCAGGTCGCCCGAGAGATCGT
>JAKLKE010000688.1 GCA_023150775.1 Myxococcota bacterium | reverse complement strand
CGCTGGGGCTGAACCAGATGCGACCCTGCACAGACATGTCGGCGGCGAGGGTGCGGTTGCTCTCATCGGCCCAGCCGCGGTTGCCGGTGACCGTGACCTCGACGTTCATGGCGCCGAGCTGCGGCGCGCAGGCGCCCTGCTGGGGGCAGATGATGGAGTAGACGCGGCCCTCAGCGGTGTAGCCGAGGCGGGAGATGTCGGGGGCGAACATCTGGTAGCAGCGTTTTTTGTCTTGGCCATCGGGCACAGAGTTCCAGCTAAACTCCGGCCACACCACCTTCTGCTGACGCACCAAGAGCGGGATGTTCTCGCGGTTGCCCAAGATCGGCAGCGAGGACAGATCGGGCGTGGGGTAAGCGAAGGCGGGGTTTGACTGCGCGAAGCCGCCCACCCAGCCCGGCGCGGGCGTGGGGTTGAGGAGCCCACGCATCTTGTCGTTCGACAGATCGGCCATGAGCACGATGTCGGGGGCGCTGTCGTCGGCGTTGTGGATGGGGTTGTCGCGGGTGTTCGCCAACAGCGTGCCGCCGTCGAGCACGGTGAAATAGAGGTCGGGGCGGCGGCCCACGAAGCGGTCGCCCGCGGCGCTCGTGTCGAAGCGGATCTCAAACCGCCCCTGGGCGTCCGTGGGGGCGATGCCCAAGAAGTCGTCTTTGGTGAGCAGGTCTTTGTCATAGGCGGTCACGATGACGTCGATGACGGGCCGCTGGGTGGCCTTGTCGAGGACGACGCCCCGGACGACGGTGGTGGAGCCTTGGGTGGTGACAGCGCTCATTTGGATGTCCTCGGGAGGGTGGGAGGGGCCGCTCGCGGGGGGATGGTAGCTCTGTGGGGTGGGCGGTTGCAAGGGCGGATCGGGCGTGTGGGGCGATCATTGTGAACGTATTTTAAACGATCCGTTTCGCCGCGCCCACGGGGCGAGCAGGCGGGGCGTTGGCGGATTCGTCATCGAGCTCGGCACAAGCTGTCCGGCGGGGCCATGAAGGTGCGTCTGGTGAGCGCATCCGACCCCACCCCAGGATCTCCTCGTGAACAAGCGCGTCAGAACGCCCCCTCCTCCTGCTACGACCAACGCCGAGTTTCAGCCCGGCCTCTTCGACGGCGAGCGGCCGCCCTCACCCTGGCCTGACGCCGCGATCTTTCCCCACAACGAAGACGGGAACAAGGTCAAGGCGCAGATGACGGGCCTGCTCGCCGCCGCGGATGACGCCCTGCTCATCTCGCCCGCGACGGATCTGGGCAGCCTGTTTGGGATGTTGACCCAGTGGACCGCCGAGAAGGGGCGTCCCCTGCGCCTCTTGCTCGGCAAGCCGCCGAACATGCCTTGGCAGGGCCCGTTTCGGGTGCGACCTGGCGGCGTGGGCGCACAGATTCGTGAGCTGTGGATGGAGACGGGCCTTGACGTCGCCACGATGGGGCAGGCGGTGAGGGTCATCGCGCTGATGAAGGCGAATGGGATTAAGGCCCGGGTCTTCAACGACGACGCGCGGGAGATGGACGCCCGGCTGGTGGTGACCGATGAGGCGGCCATCGTAGGGTCGAGCGGTCTCACCCGGAGCGGGCTTGAGGCCGACGTTCAAAGCAACATCAAGATTGAGCGAGAGGATAAGCAGAAGTACCAAGCCGCAAAACGTTTCGCCGAGGAGCTGTGGAAAAATGGTGCGGACTGGACGGATGAGCTAGAGAAGCTGCTTCGGGCGCTGGTGCACCTCTGCACCTGGCAAGAGGCCCTCGCGCGCGCCTGCGCCTTGGTGCTTGACGGCGACTGGGCCAAAAAAATCGACGGCACGAAGCATCAAGAGGTGGCGCTGAGCCGTGGTCTTTATCTGTTGGACCAGTGTGGAGGGCTCATCGTGGCGGACGCGACGGGGTCTGGAAAAACAAAGCTGGGCGCGGCGTTGTTCGCAGCGGCCTTGAGGCGCAGGCGGAGTCGCCAGAGCGGGCGAGAAGACTGCGCCCTCGCGTTTGTGCCGCCGGGCGTGAAGCGGGATTGGGAGGCAGAGCTCGGCCAGAGCATCGGAATGC
>JAKLKE010000687.1 GCA_023150775.1 Myxococcota bacterium | reverse complement strand
CGGCGCGGCGAACGGCTACGACGCCATGCTCAAGTCGAGCCTCGCCGGCCTCATCTGCGCCGGGGCCCTCGCCGCGCTGGGTCGGGCGCTCCCTTTTGGTGAGCTCTTCGACGCGGGCCTCAAGGGCGCGGCGCTGCTCTTTGACGCCTTGGTGGTGCTGTTTTTGGCCTGGTCCTTGGGCGCGGGCATCAACGCCTTAGACGCCGCGGGCTACCTGATCGGCGCCCTGCAGTCGTCATTGGCGCCGGAGCTCCTGCCCACCCTCGTCTTTTTACTCTGCGCCGCGATCTCCTTCGCGACGGGCACCTCCTTCGGCACCATGGCCATCGTGATGCCCCTGGTGGTGCCGCTCTCCTTCGCGATCACCGACGACCCGCTCATCCCCCTCGTCGCCAGCGGCGCGGTGCTCTCCGGCGCCTGCTGGGGAGACCACTGCTCGCCGATCTCCGACACCACCGTCCTCTCCAGCGTCGGCACCCGCTGCGACCTGATGGCCCATGTGCGCACCCAGCTCCCTTACGCCCTCGTCGTCGGCGTCATCAGCGTGTTCTTCGGCACCTTGCCCGCGGGCTATGGCGTCTCGCCCTGGCTGCTCTTGCCCTTAGGCGCCGTCGCCTGCGCGCTGACCGTGCGCCTCCTGGGAAAGACCGCCGCGCCCACGCCCTGAGCGGCCTCAGGGCAGGGGCGCCGGAAAACCGCCCGCTGGGGGCCGCAGTCGCCGCCAGAGGGTGTACCCGCCGCCTTCAGCCTCCTGCGTCCAGTCGTCGTTGATGTGGCTGAGCACGGGGTCGTCTGGGGTCACCACGAGGGTGTCGAGGCGGTCCAAGGTCACCGGCCACTCCGCCGTCCAGTGTGGGGGTCTGCTGTCCTCCAAGTAGAGGTGCCGCACCTGCCAGATCACCTCACGCCCCGAGAGCGCGGCGATGAGGGTGTAGTCCGTTCCTACCCGGTCCTCGGGGCCTACTCGGGCCAAGAGCGCCAGCCGAGCGGCGTGGTTGGGGTCGCTGAGCGCCTCCTGTTGGGCCTCAGCGCGGCGGGTGAGGGCGGCGCGGTCCTCGGGCAGGGTGAGGGCGTTCCCCAAGAGCAGGCAGGAGCAGAGGAGCGGCAGGGTTCGAGGCCAGCGCCGCGCCGCCCAGGCCGCGCCCAAGATGCCGGCGCAGGCCCACAACACCAAGAACGGCGCGCGGAGGTGAACGTAGGGCCCCGTGGGGAGCTGCCACTCTCGGCTGGCGTCGGTCAGAAGAAAGGTGAGGGGAGCGAGAGAGCAGAGGAGCGGCGCGAGCCCCGCGGGCATGAACGCATAGCTCCCAAGCCAAGCCTGCCCCAGCCAATGAAGGCGCGCGTCTCGCAGCGCCGGCGGGGGAGTGGCGCCCACGGGCGGCTTTAACGGGTCGAAATGAAAGAAGAAATTGTCCTTAAAAATCAATAAAAAAACAAAGAAAGCTAATCCACTACACAAAGTAAAGACACCGTACCGCCTCCCCCCGGGGAGCGGGCTTAACGTGAGCAACACACCATAGGCGGTGAGCAGATACGCCATCTCTTCCCGGGCGGAGATACACAAGAGCGCGCCCAAGGCCCAGATGCGCGGCTTGCCCTCATAGGCGCCCCAGATCACCAAGGCCGTGCCGGGCATCACCAGCTCCATCGGGCGGAAGTCGGCGCCGGCGGCGGACTCCACCGGCGCCCACAAGAGCCAGGACAGGCCCGCGGCGAGGCCAAACACGGCGCTGCCCGTCGCCGCGCGCCCCAGGCCCGCCAGCGGCCAAGCCGTGGCGAGGGTCATCCCGACGTTGAGCGCCGGGAGCAGGCTCACCGTCGGGAACACCGTGTACAGCCCAACGACGCCGAGCAGCATCGGGTGAAAGTGCACCATCTGAAAGAAGCCTGTCGGCTCCAAGAGCAAGGACGAGGCCCATTCGCGACCGGCGGCGGCGTTGTGCACGATCTGATGGAAGAACGCCAGATCTTGCGCCCAGTGCGCGTCGTGCGCCGCCAAGGCCGTGAGCTGTCGCCGGGTGAAGGTCA
>JAKLKE010000686.1 GCA_023150775.1 Myxococcota bacterium | reverse complement strand
CGAGTCCGGCGTGGCGCAAGACGGCGAAGGTGACGACGAGGGCGACGACGGCGAGTCCGTCCAGGCCCCCGAAGGCGCCGAGCCCTCTGGCGACGCCCCCGCCAACGAAGGCAACGACAACAGCGAGGGCGATGGCCCCCGTCGTCGGCGTCGTCGGCGTTAGACCGGTCGGTCTGCTCCCAGAGCCCAGCGCGCGTCGGTCACCCCGGCGCGCGTTGGCGCTTCAGGCGTGGCGTGGCCACGATCGTGCCGTGGTATCGTGCCGGGATGTCGCTCGCGCTCCTCATGCCCGCGTTCGCGGAGCCCCTTCTCGACGTGGCGCGCACGAGGCCTCGTTCCCCATGACGATCACGCCCAGAGCTGGCGGCGCGGGATCGGCCATCGTCACCGCGAGAGTGGGCCACGGCGTGAACCTCGTGGGGTACGGCACCCCCGGCGGCGCGCAGGCGATCTGGGTGCGTTGATGCTGGACTCGCCCATGAAGATCCGCGCGCGACGGGTGGCGGTGGGGCTCATCGTCGCCTATCTCCTCACCGTGGGCCTCCTCGCCGCGCTCCAGCGCAACCTGCTCTTCCCCGCTCCTAAGCTGCCCGAGGGCTGGCTCGCCGCCCAGGCGCAGGCGCAAGGCGCGCGTGAGCTCCGGCCCGTCGCCGAGGACGGCACGCGGCTCTACGGCTGGCACCTGCCCGCGCCGGCCTCGCGAGGGGTGGTGGTGTGGTTTGAGGGCAACGGCGGCTCGGTGGGGATGCGACCGGGCGCGTTCGGGCGGCTCACCGAGGACGGCTGGGACGTCGTTCAGGTGAACTACCGGGGATACCCCGGCAGCGACGGCACACCGACCGAAGACGGCCTGCGGATGGACGCCCGCGCCGCGTGGGCGGTGGCGAAGGGGCTCGGCGGCCCGGTGTGGATCTACGGCAAGTCCCTCGGAGGCGGCGTCGCCGTGGGGCTCGCCGCCGAGCGCTGCGACGCCGGCGACCCTCCGCTCGCGCTCGTGGTGGAGAGCAGCTTCACCAGCGCCGTCCGTGTGGGCCAAGAGAAGCTCCCCTGGGCGCCCGTCGGCCTCTTCATGCGCGACCGCTTCGACAGCCTCGCCCGCGCGCCACGAATCACCGCGCCGACCCTCGTGCTCCACGGCGACGCTGACGGCCTCATCGGGCCGCACCACGCGGATGACCTCGCCGCCGCCCTGCCAAACGTGCGCGTCGAGCGTTTTGTGGAGGCCGGTCACAACGAAGAGCTGATCACGACGGGCCCAGGGTGGGCCGCGTTGACCGCGCTCCTCACAGAGGCGACGGCGGGGCGCGGCCGGTAAAGACCGGCGTGGTTCGGCGCTTCAGAGGAGACTTGGCCCGCTCAGCGCCGCTCCAAGAAGCTCGACTCCCAGGCGAGCTGCCGGCAACGCTCGGCCTCTTCGCTGGTGATGATGTCGGCCTCGGTGAGCAGGCGGATCTCGTTCATCAGGTTCGTGCGGCAGAGGTAGGTGCCGTCGGTGTTGATGGTGAACCGCACGCCGCCCTCTTTGAACGTGCCGAGCACGAAGGCGAACTCCTCCAGGTGGCGCACCGCCCGGGTGTGCAGGTTCGACGTGGGGCAGATCTCCAAGACCGTGCCCGTGTCGGCCAACATCTTCACGGCCTCGGGGTTGTACGCCGCGCGCACGCCGTGGCCGATGCGGTGGGGCTTGAGGTGTTTCATCACGGCGATGACCCCTTCCCCCGCGGTGGAAGAGGTCTCGCCGGTGTGCACCGTGGTGCCCAAGCCCGCCTCACGGGCGCGCTCAAAGATGCGGGCGAAGGCCTGGGCGGAGTCCCCGAGCTCGACGGCCTGCTTCTCAGTGCCCGCGAGGTCGATGCCGATGACGCCACGGTCCATGTAGCGGATCGCCTTCTCCAGGATGATCTCGTTGAGCTCCGGGGTGAACTCCCGGGCCAAACAGAAGATGAGCCCCGCCTCGACGCCGTACTCCAGGCAGGCGCGGTCCATGCCGCGCAGGGTGGCGTGGATGATGTGGTCGAGGTCACGTTCGCCG
>JAKLKE010000685.1 GCA_023150775.1 Myxococcota bacterium | reverse complement strand
AGAGCCCCGGGCGCAGCATAAAGTCAGCGGCGACGCCGGCGGTGTAGGGCGTCTGCATCGTGCGCCACCAGGCGGTCTCGGCGGAGAGGGTGTAGCCGCTCGTGGAGCGTGGGCCGTCGGGTTTGCCGTGGAGCGCCGCGTCGCTCACCGACCAGCCCCACACGCCGACGCCGAGGAGGTACGCCGGGTTTGGGCCGGTGAGGCTGCCGTCGCCGAGGCCGCCTTGGCCGACGCTGCGCAGGGCCACCCCCGAGCCCAAGAGCAAGGCTGAGCTGCCCAACATCAGCGCGCCCTTTTTCCACTGCTTCTGGTAGAGCTGCCCGGCCCCGGGCACCAAGGTGGAGAACCCGGCGGCGACGAGGTGGGGCTTGTTCTGCTGGAGCTGCTCGCTCAGGGTCAAGGAGCGCTGCACGGCGTCTTGGGAGCGGTCGGCGAACACGCCGCTCTTCTCAGCGAAACGTTCGGCGCGCTCGCCCCAGGCGTCGAGGCCCGGGGTGAGGGAGGGGATCTCGGACTCAGCGACGGGATCATCGAGGGTCTCTAAGGTGTCGGGCTCACCCTGCTCACCTTGTTCACCCTTCCAGCCGGTGATCTCGGCCTCGCCTTCGCCCCAGCGCACGGCGGTGTGGTTGGCGCCTTGGGAGAGGTTCAGGAGCACCTCGTAGATGCGCCCGGACTCCCGGCGGCGGAGGCGGTAGAGGCCGGGCTCCAGGGCGATGACCATGGGCGTGCCCGGGGTCTTCACGACCTCGGCGACGTAGGTGCCCTCGGGCTCCCGCAGGATGAGCACGGTGCCCGCGGTCTCGGCGGGCAGGGTGACCCTCGCGTTCGCGCGGTCGAGGCTCGTGAGCTGCAGGTCCCCTTGGCCCTGGAGCTTAAAGTCATAGGCCGGGTGCTGGGCGCCCACCTGGGTGGCGGTCGTGCGCTCGACGGTGCGAGCGTAGGCGTAGGTGTAGGCCTCGTTCAGCGAGACGGCGCCGTCGCCGGTGTCCGCCGCGCCGCGCAGGCCAGAGACCAGGTAGTAGGTGAAGAAGCTCGACTGGAGCTGGTCGGACTCCTGGGCCTTCTCGGTGTCGGAGGACGCGGTGATCCAGGCCTCGCCCTCGGTGTCGAGGCGCTCATCCAAGAACGGATCCACAACCGTGGCGCCCTTCACCCGGGTGATGGTGCCCGAGCGGCAGGCGTCCAGGATCCCGAGATGAACGTCAGCGTTCACCGCACGAATGTCAGCTTTTAGGGCGTCGAAGGGGTAGAGCTCTCGGCCCAGCCGCAGGCCCCGGGCGTCGGCGTGGCCCGAGTAGTAGAACAAGAACAGATCTTCGCCCCGGGCCCGCGCGCCGACCTTGGCGATGGCCGCTTTGGCCTGGGCGGGGGTGGCCGCGAGGAGCACGTTGACGTCGCCGGGCTCAAAGCCGCCGAGCTCAGTGAGCACCCTGGCCATTCGTTTGGCGTCGTCTTCGGCGTAACGCAGCGGATCGAGGTCATCGCCGCCGTAGTTCGCGCCGATGATCACGGCGTAGCGGTGCACCCCGGCGAGGGCGTCCCGGGGGGCCAAGGTGGCGACGAGCACGAAGAGCGCGGCGAGCCATAGACGCATCAACGCTTCTCCAAGCGGAGACGACGCAGCGTACCTTCAGGCACGGGGCGCCGCTCCGAGACGAGGGTGACCAGGGCGTCTTCGCTGAGGCGCTGATCGGTGTAGATCGCGTAGAGGAGCTGCGGGCCGGGGGACTCATCCAGGCGCAGCGCGAAGGGCGCCCGCTGAATCTCGCCGTTCTCCGCGCGCAGGGTGCCAAAGAGCTGCACCGCGCCCGCGCCGTCTTCGCCGAGCAGGCTGACGTAGCGGTGGGGGCCGGGGTCAAAACGGAGTTGGATGGTGTCCCCCTCAGCCACGACCGCGCCGTCATCGAGCAGGCGCGGGCCCTGGGGGGTGTCGAGCCAGGCCTCAAGGGCCACGGCGGCGCCTTTGATTCGTTCGGCGGGCGGCGGGGTCTCTGGGGTGGTGGTGGTGGTCGTCGGCAGGATCGTCCATAGCGCCAAG
>JAKLKE010000684.1 GCA_023150775.1 Myxococcota bacterium | reverse complement strand
ACACTGGTCGCTATGCCCGTCTTCCTCCTCATCGCCGCGCTCGTGGGCTGCGGCGCGAAGTCTCCCTGCGAAGATCGTGTGGACGACGTGGACTGCGACGGCGTGCCCGACGCCGCAGATGTATGCGGCGCCACGGTCTTGGGCCCGGTGGACCGCCTGGGCTGCGCAGACAACGAGCGCGCGGGCTGTGTGGTCCTCGCCGAGACCCCGGCCGACGGCGAGCGGGTGAAGGATAAAGCGCTGGCGCGCTGGAGCGGCACCTGCGACGTGTACCTGCTCCAGGTCAGCGACGATCCCGACTTCCCCCCCGGCGCCACCCGCACCGTCGCCCGCACGAGCGGCGTGTCCGCCACGCTCACCCCCGGCGCCAAAGAGGAGCGTTATTGGCGGGTTCAAGGTGGGGTGCGCGGAGAGACGGCCTCGTTCTCGACGCCTCCACGCACGATCCGGTGGCGCTGATGGCCCCGATGATCACGCTCTTGGGCCTGCTCAGCGGCGGCGTCGCCAGCGCGCAAGAGGACGACAACGGCCCCTGCGTCGATCTCGGCGTGCTCTACGAAGACGTCACCGAGTCCAGCGGGGCCGTCGCTTACGGCAACTCCTTGGGCGTGTCGATGAACGACATCGACGCCGACGGCGACATCGACCTCTACGTCGCCAGCGGGCCGTCGCGGGTTGAGCGCGCGCTGTGGTACCCCGGCGAGAGCCTGCTCTACCTCAACGACGGCGATCTCACCTTCACCGAGGTCGGCGCGCTCTGGGGCGTTGACGACCAGTGTGAAGACCGCGCGCCGATGTTCGGCGACCTCGACAACGACGGCCTGCACGACCTCTACGTCACGGTGAACGGGCGCAACCTCTACCTGCACAACACCGGCCAAGGGCGCTTTGAGGACTTGACCTATGAGGCCGGCGCCGCGGGCCACGGCGGCTGGGGCCACCAAGGCTTCTTGTTCGACTACGACCACGATGGCTTCTTGGACGTGTTCTTCACCAACGGCCCCGAGGACGGCTCCGGGGAGAACGTGCTCTTGAAGAACCAGGGCGACGGCACCTTCGCCGACGCCACGGACGAGGCCGGGGTCGCCGGGGATCCTTCGGGCAAAGGCGCCTGCGTGCTCGACGCCAACCTCGACGGCTGGCCCGACATCTTCGTGCCGACCGGGCGTGAGTTCGGCAACCACCTGTACATGAACCAGCGCGACGGCAGCTTCCGCGACGAGGCCCACGGGCGCGGCGTGGGCGATCCCGAGCAACGGTTTGGGGTCGGCACCGTCTGCGAAGATTTCGACAACGACGGCGACCCCGACATCTTGCTCGTCACCCACGACAAGGCCTGGACGGGCAACCAGCTCTTCCAGAACAACGGCGGCGCCTTCGCCGACGTCGGCCCGGCCTCGGGCCTCGCCGAGTGGCTCGACGGCCATGGCTTAGGCGCCGCCGACATCAACCTCGACGGCCTGCTCGACGTGGTGATGTCGGGCATCAAGACCCAGCCCTACGTCTTCATCAACCAAGGCGGGATGCGTTTTGAGCGGGTGTGTGACGGCGCCGGGGTGCAGCAGTCCGAGGGGGTGACCTGGGCGGTGGTCGGCGGTGACATGACGAACGACGGTTACCCCGAGCTGCTCATCTCCAACGGCCTAGGCCGTAGACCTCGGGCGAACGCCCTGTTTCGGCATCTGGGCGGCGACGCGCACTTCTTGACCGTCGAGGTGCAGGGCGTGAGCCACAACCCCTCGGCCTTGGGCGCCAAGGTCGAGGCGCGGGTGGGCGAGACCGTGCTCACCCGCTGGGTGGGCGCCTGGTCGTCGTTTGACTCCCAAGGCCCCCTGGCGATCACCTTCGGCTTGGGCGAGAACACCGTCGTAGACGAGCTCACGGTGACCTTCACCAACGGCGTCGTGCAGACGATGACCCAGGTGGCCGCCGATCAATCCCTCGTGGTCGCCGAGGAGGTCAGCCGCCCCGACGCCGACCACGACGGCGTCCCTGATGAGTGGGACCTCTGCCCCGAGACCCGCTTAGGCCAGCTCCACGACGGGGACGGCTGCG
>JAKLKE010000683.1 GCA_023150775.1 Myxococcota bacterium | reverse complement strand
GGTCCGGTCATAGGCCGAGTTGAGACCATCCGCGACAAGCGCTTGGCCGAGCTGCGAGTGCTCGCAGGGAGGGTCGAGCCCGCCCTGTGCGCTCGCTGGCCTCGTTTGGGGTCACTCGATGCGCGCGAGGCGAGGGGGCGTCGCGGGCTCAACGCATCGGGCGGATGCCCCTGGGCGCGGTCGCGGCCGCCCTGGAAAGCGTTGTGATCCGGTTATATCCGGTTATATCCGGTTATATCCGGTTAAGCCTCGATGAACGGTTATTGTTATGGTTGGACCTTACTTACCAGGCGAACCGTTGATGCGTGATCCGGTTAGGCGAGCGCCTCGTAGACTCGCTTGACCAGCTCCCAAATGCCGATAATGGGGGCGTGTCGCTCGCCTCACCCGCCGCGCGGCGCTGCGTCGTCAGGGTTAGTGGATTGACGACGCTCTCCAAGCCCAGGAGCCGCCCATGGTCAAGCGATGCCAGAACGAGGAGTGCGGCAAGGCCTTCACCCCGGCGCGCCGCGACGCCAAGTTCTGCTCCGAGCGCTGCCGGGGTCAGGCGAACGCGCGTCGGGCGCGAGCGGCCAAGACGGTGGCAGCCCCTGCGCCGAGTGAGGGTCGGCTGGAGGCCATCGAGGCCCGCCTGGAGCACATCGCCCAAAGCTTGGAGACACGTCTTGACGCGCTGGAGCGCTCGGTCAAAGCGGCGCGCGTTGAGGCGAGCCAGGCGTTGAAGACGGTGACCGACGAACAAGGCCGAGAGCGTGAGGCGGCCCGCAAGTCGGCGCGGGAGCTGGGCGGCCGCCTCGACGCGCTAGAGACCACCGTGAAGCAGATGAGGGCGACGAAGGCCGACGTCCGAGCCCAGCAAGAGGTAAACGGGCGCCTTGATGCCCTTGAGGGGACGCAGAATGAGCTCGTGAACGCGGTGAACCGGCAGCATGAGCAGGTCAGCCAGATCGATGAGGCGGTGGCGGAGCTGATCGAGGCCCAGGACGACCCGAGGGGTAGACGCAGGAGGTGAGGGGATGGCGGGGGGGGCGGTGGCGCCGCTCAAACCCGCACGCTGCTTAGCGAGCTGGCGCATGGCGGGGCCGGACGCGCACCACAAGGCGCGCTGGCCACGAGCTGGCGGTCAAGGAGCGCGACGTGTGGGGGCCGATTCCGGTGCCTTAAGCCGTCGAAGTAGGTGGGCGTCAACCCCGGCGGCAGGCGCTGGCGCCAGATGGTAACGATGCGCACGACGAGGACCCCGGTGGTCGGCTGCCCCTATACACCGAGGGGGCAGGTGCCCTCGGGAACGTATGACGACCGGGGCTCGTCCCAGCCAGGAATGGCGTCGCTCCTTGTCTCCCACGGAGCAGTGCTTCCATCGTGGGCGGCAGGATAGGTTCGTTGTCTACGACCCCGGAGTGAGCCATGCGTCGTTGTCTTCTCCCGCCGATCCCTGAGTTCGCCCTCGCGGCCGACCTGCTCGCGGAGGCCGCCGACGCGCTTCTCGCTGGCGACCGGGAGACCTGCGCGACCCGCCTGGTCGCGGCCGACATGCGACCGCTTCGCGACTTCCACCACCGAGTCGCCGGCCCGCTAAGCATAGAGATTCATCTCCAGTTGAGAGCGCCCAAGTTCACCCCTGTGCCGAAGGAGAACCGGCCCCGAATGCCAAACGGGTCGGCGTCCATGGAGATCATGAAGCGCGACGGGTTCAGGTGCAGGTTCTGTGATTCGCGCGTCGTGATCAAGGAGGCGGCGAGCGTCTTCAACCACTTCGTGCCCGAGGCCGCTCGGCTTGGGTCGACGAACGAGACAAGGCACTTCGCGTTGGGGACCATCACCGCGTCGATCGACCACATTGTGCCGTACTGTCGCGGTGGGACGAACGCGCCAGACAACCTGCTCACCGCGTGCGGACCGTGTCAGTACGGCAGGAATAACTTCACCTTGGCCGAGCTAGAGCTCACGAACCCGTTTGACTACCCGCCCATTGACGATGGCTGGGATGGCCTGACGCGCCTGTTGGGGGCGAAGCCGAAGCGGTGGGCGGTGAGGACGTCGGAGTCTGTAGGCTAAGCCTGGACCCTG
>JAKLKE010000682.1 GCA_023150775.1 Myxococcota bacterium | reverse complement strand
TGTCCTCACCGCTCCAAAACGCCCCACGTCTGGGCGTCGGCATCTCCTGTGAGTTTAACGGCGGCACCCGGGCGGTGAACCTCGACGCATTGGCCCTGCGTGAGGCCTGGCCCACGCTGATCCACTTTTTGGAGGTCGGGGCCGACACCCGCCGGGGCCTCGACGCGCACATGCGGCGCTGGGCGGCCCAAGGCCTGCCCACGACCTACCACTTCTTAGACCTCAACCTCGCCGAAGAAGAAGATCTCGACCCGCTGTGGGTCGAACGCACCCAGGCCATCGTCGCTGAGCTCGGCGCGGCGTGGGTGTGTGGCGACGCCGGATATTGGCACGTCGGCGCCCGTGAGCCCGTCCACGACGTGCTCTTGCCCCCGGTGCTCACCCGGTCGAGCGCCGCGGAGATGGCCCGGGCCGTGCGCGCGCTGAGCGCCGCCTTAAACACCCTCGTCGTCCCCGAGAACCCGCCCGCCGTGGCCTATGTCGGCCCGCTGCACCTCCTCGACTACTACGCCCAGGTGGTCAGCGACGGCGACTGCGGCTTCTTGTTGGACTGCTCCCACCTCGCGATCTTCCAGGCGAGCCGGGGTTTGCCCCCCTTGGCGGGCTTCGACGGCTTCCCCTGGGAGCGCGTGGTCGAGCTGCACATCGCCGGGGGCCGCCCCCGGGTGACCGAGGGCCTGCAGTGGATGGAGGACACCCACGACCCCGAGCCCACCCCCGCGGCCTGGGCGGTGTTTGAGGGGGCCTTGGCCCGGGCCAAAAACCTCAAGGCCGTCGTGTACGAGTGTGAGCACAACCCCGCGGATGAGGTCTACGACAACTTCGTGCGCCTCAACGACGCCTTCCCCAAGGAGGGCTGATCGATGTCGCATCAAATCCTGCATCGTGTGACAGCCCGGATGCTCTGGGACGAGCGCTTCGCCCGGCAGGTGCTCGACGCGCCCGCCGAGGCCCTCGCCGGCCTTGATTTAGACGAGGAGGAGCGCGCGGCCCTGGCCCAGCTCGACCCCCGCGCCTTCCGCGTCGACCCGCTCCGCCGCCGTCGCAGCTTGCAGGCCCTCTGCGCCGAGCTCCCGGTGAGCGTGGCCTTGGCCCTGAGCGAGCTTGGCCGCATCAGCAGCTTAGACGCCTACTTTCAGTCCGCGCCTTTTCATCAGGCGATGATGAGCCGGGGCTCGATGTTCTCGGCGTTCACGGACTACCTCCGCAGCCTTCACCTCCGCTGCCCCCAGCTCCCCGACGTGCTGCGGGTCGAAGAGTCCCTCGGGCTCTGCCGCCGTGAGCTGGAGCGCCCCTGCGAACGCATCACCGCCGCGCCGAAGCCCGGGGGGGTCTGGACGGCCCGGGCCCCCGGGGTGGCCACGATCACCGTCGATGGTGAGACCTTAAGCTGGATGAGCACGGTTCAGCAGACGCTCTTTGAGCTGAGCTTGATCCCGGCGATGGCCCTCGTGAAAGACGCGCCCCGGGTGCCGCCGCTCAGCGCCCCCGGCGAGGCCGCGCCCAAGCTCCTCGTGGTGCGCCCCGAGGCCGGGGGCTCGGGGCTGTTGGAGCTGGGCCGCGTCGTACACACGTTCTTGGGGCAGCTCGACGGCCCGGTCTCCGCCACCAACGCCCTCACCCAGGCCTGCCGGCTCGGGCTCAGCCAAGCCAAAGCCGAGGCCTTGATCGTCGATCTTCAAGAGGAGGGCCTGATCATCGCCGAGGCCCCATGAACCCCTTCGGGGCGATGATCTTCGCCGTCGCCTGCGCCCCCGAGGCGCCGGCGCTGAGCGCCCGCGCCGCCCATGACCATGTGCTCGTGGAGTCGAGCGCGCCCGTGGATCGGGCCCTCTTGCTCGGCCCCGACGGCGCCACCCTCGTGAGCCGCCGCCTGCCCGCGCCGCTGACGACCTTACGGCTCGACTGGCGGGCCCCGGGGCCCGGGCTCTACACCGCGCGGGTCTGGACCGACGGCGCCTTCTACGACATCCTCTTTGAGGTCGCCGAGACCAGCCGCCCGTTCAGCCTGAGCCTAGAGGCCCCGGTGGGCCAAGGCGCGCTGCTCCTCGGCGACAGCCCGCCCGCCCCGGTGGTGCTGATCGACGGCGCCCCCACCCAGGTCG
>JAKLKE010000681.1 GCA_023150775.1 Myxococcota bacterium | reverse complement strand
TCCTGTGCTGCGCGGGCATCATGGGCGGGGCCTTCGCCGGCGTCATCTCCGACCACCTCTTCCAGTCCCGGCGCGGCCCCGTGGCGGCGGTGCTCTACGGCGGCCTGCTCGGCGGCGCCTTGGTGATGACCCAGGTGCTCGACAGCGTGGCCTTGGGTTACCTCGTCATCTTCATGTCCTTGTGCGTCATCGGTGTGCACGGGATGTTGTCGGGCACGGCGTCGATGGACTTCGGCGGGCGCAAGAACACCGGCGTGGCCGTGGGCATCATCGACGGCTTCGTCTACCTCGGCACCGGCGTGATGAGCTTCCTCTACGGCGTGCGCCTGCCCAACGGCGAGGCCGCGAAGGATCCCAACAACTGGATCGAGTGGCCGATGTGGATGATCCCCATCGCCATCATCGGCCTGCTGCTCTCGCTGCGCCTGTGGAACGCCAAGCCCAAGGGCTCCGGCGGCGGGCACTAAGGTGGCCAGGAGGGCGGCGTGATCCCCGCGAGCCTGCTCGGCCTGACCGGCGCTGGGGATCGTGCCGCGCGCCTAGAACCTCTGGACCCCGCCCAGCTCTCCACCCCCTTGCCGACGCGGCGGGTGGAGGTCAACGGCCTCGGGCTCAACACCTTGGACTCTGGTGAGCTGGATCGCCCCGTCGTGGCGCTGGTTCATGGCATGGGCTCCAACCTGGGCTTCTGGCACAAGCAGGTGCCCTGGCTGCGCGCCTTGGGCCTGCGTGTGCTCGCGCTTGACCTCCCCGGCTATGGCGGCTCTGACAAACCCGACGCCCCGTGCAGCCCCAAGTGGTACGCCGAGCAGCTCGTCGCCTGGCTCGACGCCTTGGAGGTGCCCCGGGCGGCGGTGATCGGGCACTCCATGGGCGGGCAGACGGCGATGGAGCTGGCCCTGCGCGCGCCGGAGCGGGTGGCCGCCTTGGTGCTCGCCGCGCCCGCGGGCATCGAGGTGTTCAGCGAGGCCGGGGCGGCGTTTATGCGCGGCTACTGGCATGAGCGCCGGGCGCTAGAGGCCTCGCCGGTCGAGATCGAGGCGAACTTTAAGAAGCTCGCCTTCAACGTGCATGATGAGCACGTCGAGCGCCTGCTCATCGAGCGCCTTCGCGCCCAGCGGCACCCTAGCTTTGTGCTTACCAGCCGCACGGTGAGCCGAAACATCGCCGGGATGTTGGATCACCCCGTCGCCTCCCGCCTCGGGGAGATCAGCGCGCCGACCTTGATCGTCTGGGGTGAAGACGACCGCATGATCCCCAACCCCATGTTCACTGGCGGGTCCACGGCGGAGCTCGCCTCGCGCGGGCGGCGCCTCTTCCCCGCGGCCCGGGCGGTGCTCATCCCCGGCGCCGGGCACTTCGTGCACCATGACGCGCCCGAACGATTCCATGACGCGGCGGGCGACTTCTTGACACGGCACCTGCGGAGGCGTTGATGGCCAAGGTCGAGCTCACCAACCACCTCAAGCGGTTCTTCCCGACCCTTGGCCCCCAGACCCTCCCCGCGAGCACCGTCGCCGAGCTAGTACGGGCGTTGGACGGACGTTATCCGGGGATCGTGGGCTATCTCGTGGACGAGCGAGGCGCGCTCCGAAAACACGTCAACATCTTCATCGACGGCGAGATGGTCGTCGACCGCGCGGGCTTGGGTGACGCTCTGGACGAGCGCAGCGAGGTCTTCATCGCCCAGGCGCTCTCTGGAGGCTGAACCGTCATGTCGTTGAGAATGTTCTTGGGCACCCGCAAGGGGCTCGTCGTCTACGCTCGCACCCGTGAAGGCTGGCGCCTGGAGAGCGTGCACCACCTCGGCAACCCCGTCTCCTACGCCGTGGAGGACCCCCGGAACGGCGCCTGGTGGGCGGCGCTGGACCACGGCCACTGGGGCCAAAAGCTGCACAGAAGCCGGGATCAGGGCCAGAGCTGGGAGGAGGTGAAGGCCCCGGCGTACCCCCAAGACGCCGAGCGTGGCGACGGCAAGCCGGCCACCCTGGAGTACATCTGGCTCATCGCCCCGGGCCCGGCGTCCCAGCCTGGACGCCTGTACCTCGGCACCAACCCCGGCGGCCTCTTCGTGAGCGACGACGGCGGCGACAGCTTCACCCTCTGCCGCG
>JAKLKE010000680.1 GCA_023150775.1 Myxococcota bacterium | reverse complement strand
CGGCGGCGCGTTTGTGCTCTGCACCTCTTACGCCTTGCTCACGGCCCTGGGCGATCACGTCGAGGGCGAGATAGGCGACGCCCACCCCGTGCTCATCCAGGGCCGCCGCGACCGCTGGCAGCTCCTCCGGCGCTTTCAAGAGAGCGAGGCGTCGATCCTCTTCGGCGCAGACAGCTTCTGGGAGGGCGTGAGCGTGCGTGGCCGGGCCTTACGCCTCGTGATCATCCCCCGGCTGCCGTTCCGGGTGCCCACCGAGCCCATCGCCCAGGCCCGCTACGAGCTCATCGCCAGCCGGGGCCAAGACCCGTTCCGGGCCTACGCCTTGCCCGAGGCGATCCTCAAGCTGCGCCAAGGTTTTGGCCGCCTGGTGCGCTCTCGCAGCGACACCGGCGCCGTCGTGATCCTCGATCGCCGCGTTCATGAGATGTGGTACGGGCGCCTCTTCTTGAGCTCTCTGCCCGACGCCCGGCGGATCGTAGGGCCCGCCCGGGCGATCGTCGCCGCCGTCGCCGAGCGGATCGGCGGAGAGGGGGGGCTTGCCGAGCGTGGCGCCGAGGCCCAGAGTGGAAGCCACAGGAGCCCCGACGATGTCCGACAAAGACGATCGTGAGCGTGACCGCCCTCGCCGCGATGATGAGCCCCACGACGAGCGCGCTGAGGCCAAAGGCCACCGGCGCATCCCCGGCCTGAGCACCGCCCGGCGCCTCGTGAGTGAGCCCGGCGCGGGCTTTCGGGAGGCGAAGGAGGTGCTCGGCGCCGTGCTCGACACCTCCGACCGCGCGAAGACCGACGCCATCCGCATGGTCGGCCGTGAGGTGCGCACCTACCTAGAGGGCCTCGGCCTCAAGGACGACCTCAAGAGCCTGCTCACGAACTACTCCTTCGAGATCCGCGCGAGCATCCACCTCAAGCCCTTGGCCGAGGAGGATCGCCAGCCGCGCAAACCCTCAAACACCGCGGAGAAGCCAGAGAAGCACGAGCCGCCTGAGAGTTGATTGGGCGACCAACCTACTCTTGCGGGGTCTCCTCGACCTCAGAGGTGAAGAGGCGCATCTTGATGCCCTCCTCACGCAGCAGCCGGCGCAGCTCCCACTTGTCGATCTCTTCGATGTTCATCAGGATCTGCTCGATGCGGTCCTTGTTGCCGCTGAGCACGACGACCAGCTCCCGGCTCTCCTCCAAGGTCAGCTCCACGTCGTCCATCATGCCCGGCAGGCGCTCGGCGACCCCAGGAAGCTCTCCGGAGAACGTCTCGACCTCGGTGAGCACGCCGTCCACCCGCACCATGAGGGCCTGACCGTCCTTCACCATCGGCGTGGCCTGGCGGGTGAGGCCGCGCACCTCGCCCAAGGTGGCCCGGGCCTCGGCCACGAGGGCCGGGGCGTCTTCAGAGGCCAGCCGGGCGTTGTGCAAGAGCGCCTCGGCGTCGACCAACATGCGGTCAACCCGCTCCGGGTCTTGCTCCAAGGTCTTCACCAAGGCGTTGAGCAGGGCGTCGAGCTTCTTGGGGTCGAGGCCGTCCACCATCGGGCCCAGGCTGGTGACGAGCTGATCGATCTCGACGCTGCCGAGGGTGTTCGTGAGCACGTCGCCGGACTCCAAGGCCGGGGCGTCGGCGGACTGGGGCTCAAGCTCCACAAACTTCTCGCCCAGGACCGAGCGGGCGCGCACCCGGGCGATGACGTCTTTGCGCACGCCGGCGCTGCGCTTCACGATGAACTTCACCCGGGCCTTGTCAAAATCGACGACCATGTCCGTGACCTGGCCGACGTCGATGCCGGAGATCGCCACCGCCGCGCCGTTCTTCAGCCCGGCCACGTCGTCAAAGACCGCCTCGACCTCGACAAAGTCGCCGATCTCTCGCACGGCGCCGGTCTTCATCGCCATGAAGCCGAGCACCCCGGCCCCAGCGAGCATGAGCAGCCCGACGCCGATCTCGTAGCGGGGTCGGCTCACATGGCCCTCTTCTGGACCGGGGGCAGCTCATAGCCGCTGTGCCCAGGGTCAGGCAGGCTCACGTTTCGCTGCAGAAAGCGGCGCAGGATGGGGTTGGGGGCCTGCACGAGCTCCTCGGTGGGGCCAAACTGGACCAGGCGACCTTCATAGAGCATCCCGATGTGG
>JAKLKE010000067.1:11709-20683 GCA_023150775.1 Myxococcota bacterium | reverse complement strand
TCGCCGAAGGCCTCAGCGAGGGCGGCGCCGATGCCGCTCGCCGCGCCTGTGATCACCACCACCTGTCCTCTGACGTCCACAAACACCTCCGGGCCGTTGTGTTGCTCGGGAGACTCTACTACGCTTGGGCCATGCGCGACGTCGACGCCCCTCTGCTCGTCCTCGGCGCGGGTCCCACGGGGCTCGCCGTGGCCAAAGCCCTCGCCGAGCGGGGCCTCGCCTATGAGCAGGTCGAGGCCACGGGGGAGGTCGGCGGGAACTGGTCCCACGGGGTCTACGAGACGGCCCACATCATCTCCAGCCGCCGCACGACGCAGTATGACGACTTCCCCATGCCCGCGGGCTACCCCGACTTCCCCAGCGCCGCGCAGATGGCGGCCTACTTTAAGGACTACGCCGACACCTTCGGCCTGCGGGCGCGGCTGCGCTTCAACACCAAGGTGGTCTCCCTCACCCCGCGCCACGATCCCGCGGGCTGGGAGGCCAGTTTTGAGGGCGGCGAGCGGCGGACCTACCGCGGCGTGCTCGTGTGCAACGGCCACCACTGGGCGAAGACCCTGCCGAGCTGGGCGGCCAGCGCGGGCTGTGAGGTGCTGCACAGCAAAGACTACAAGCGCCCGGACCAGCTCCGGGGGCGACGGGTGCTCGTGGTCGGCGGCGGCAACTCGGGCTGTGACATCGTCTCTGAGGCGGCGCGGGTGGGCCTCTCGGCGAGCTGGAGCCTGCGCCGAGGCTACTGGTTTATGCCCAAGACCTTGTGGGGCAGGCCCTCGGTGGAGTTTGTCTCGCCGTGGATGCCGGTGTTTGTGCAGCGCTGGCTCATGGGCCTGCTCACGCCGCTTCTGCTCGGGCGCTATGAGGACTACGGCCTGCCCAAGCCCGACCACAGGCTCTTTGACGCCCACCCGACGGTGAACTCCGAGGTGTTTCATTACCTCCAGCACGGCAAGATCACCGTGCGGCCTGACGTGCGCGGCGTCTCTGAGGGCCAGGTCACCTTCGCCGACGGCCAGGCCGAGGCCCTAGACCTCATCGTCTGCGCCACGGGCTACGATCTCAGCTTCCCCTTTCTGGCGCCGGGGACGGTGCCGGTGGTGGGCAAGGTGCCCCAGCTCTACGGGAGCCTCGTGCGGCCCGAGCACCGGCACCTGTACATCGTCGGGGGTTACCAGCCGCGCTACGGCGTCGGCCCGCTTCTGCGCCCCCTCGCCGTGCTGCTCGCCGAGCTCGTGGCGCTCCAGGATCAGCTCAGCGTGCCCCTGGGTGAGCTGTTTCGTAGGCTCGGCGACCGCCCGCCAGACAGCCACCTCGTGAACCCCCACACCGCCATGCGGAAGATGCGCTGGGCGCTCCGGGCCATGCCGCTCCTGCGCTGGAGAGCGCGGCGGATGGGCGTCTTGGCCTAGCCGGGCTGACCGGCCCCGTAACGCACGAGCGCGGTGAGGCTCTCCAGGCGCAGGGACCAGAGCTGCTCGGCGCGGGCGCGGTCGGGGCCCGTGGGGCCGACGCCCAGGCGCTCATGGACCAGGGTGAGGCTCGTCTGGGTCATGTGGGGGCGCAGCAAGAAGGCGATGGTGCTGCCGGTCCAGCCGGTGACGCTGGACTCGACCACCCGCCAGGCGACCCGCTCCGCTGGGTCCATCGCGAGGGCCTGCAGGCGCAGGGTGGCGCCGTCGGTGAAACGTAGCGTGGCCACCTCCCCGACCTTCGCCGCCGGGGTGACCTTCTGGCACCACCAGCGGTCTTGGGCCTGGGTGAGCAGGGCGTAGACCTCGGCGGGGGGCGGCGTCAGCACGAGGCGGCGCTCGATGGGGCTTGGCGGCATCAGGGGGCCTTGGGCGCGGGGGTGGGCGGCGCGGGCGGCGCGGGCGGCGCGGGCGGCGTGGGCGGCGCCTCCCCCTCCCCCTTCTTTTTGCCCTTCGCGGCCTCTTCAGCGGCCTTGGCGGCCTCACGCTCGGCGGCGTCGGTGCGCTGGGGCGGCGGCCTCTTGGGATCGACGGCGGGCGGGGCCTCGGGCGGGGCCAAGGCGTCCTCCTCGTCCTCGTTCGCGCCGGACTCCTCCAGCCACGACTCGCTCAGGCTCTCCCACAGGGCGCGCTCGGACTTGCGCTGCTCCCGGCGGTCTTTTCCTTTGCCGAAGGTGCGCTTGAGCCAGGGCAGCTCCGCCCGAGCCAGCTCTTGATCGACGAGCACCGTGGGGTTGAGCAGCGGGTCGGCCACGGCGCTGGGGATCTTCGCCATGCCAGGGTCCACGAGCAGAAAGTCGAGGCGAAGGGGCTGGCCCCGGCGCACGACGTCTACCCAGAGCAGGCGTTTGGTCCGCAGCTTGAGGAAGGCGTTCACCCCGTCGGACCAGGACTGAATCGGCATCCCGTTCACGCCGACGATGACGTCGCCGTTCTTGAAGCCGCCTTGGCGCAACAGGCTGCCGCACCTCATGCGCCCGATGCCGACGCCCACCCGCTCGCCCTCCTCGTCGAGCTTCCACCACGAGGCCGCGAGCTGCTCGACGTCGAGGAGGTGGTTGGCGTAGTAGTCGACGAGCTGCTCCTCGACGCGGTGGGCCGTGGGGCTCACCTCGCCGATCTCTGGCGCTTCAGGCAGGCACTCGGGCTTCTTGCGGGGCGGGCGCGGCTTCTTCTCGCCGGGGGGCTTGGGCGGGCGCTTGACCGGGCGCGGGCGGCCGACACGTAGGCTCTCGGGGCCATCGAGCTCGGCCACCACGTCGAGGCTCACCACCCCCTCTTTGGCGGCCAAGACGTCGGCCTGGGGGTAGGTCGGCGCGGGCTCCTCGACGGGCTCGGCCTCGGCGACCTCGGGCTCCGGCTCGGGGGCGGGCTCCTCTTCAGGCTCCTCCTCGGCGAGCTGCTCCGGCGGGAGCTGGATCGTGACCACGGGGCGCTCGATCGGCGGGATGTAGACATAGGGTGTGGTCGGCACGCTGGACAACAAGATCAGCGCCCACGGCAGCAGGTAAGGCGTCACGGCCAAAGCCGTCGCCAAGAGCATCAGCAGGAGGGGGGGAGCGCGCCGGATCACGGCTCTACTGTAGACCCGGGCGGGGCCGCCGTCACCTGCGCGGGCGCAGAGTGTGAGGACCAAGAGAGGTCAGACACCGCCCCACGCTCACAGCGGCGACACGCCCTCGGTGTAGAAGCGCTGCAGCAAGAAGCGGCGCTCGTCGTCCATGCCCAGAAACTCTAAGCCCATGCCGCGCACGTCGCCGCCGTGGCCGTACTGCAGCCGGGCCACCCGGGCCTGCACCACGAAGACGTGCTGGGTGTCGGGGTGGATGAGCTCAAGCTTAAAGCTCGTGCCTTCGGGGAGGAGGATCTTCGAGGGCACAAACACGCCGCCTTGGGAGACGTCGCCGCTCACCCACTCCCGCTCCTGGGCGCGCACGAGCAGGCTGACGTGGCGCTCGCGGGTCCAGACGCGGCGGTCGCGGCCCCCCTCGCTCGCGGCGAGCTCCAGCTCTCCCATGAACTGGTTCCACACCCCACGAGAGCCGTGCATAAACATCGAGAACTCAACGGGGACGCCGTCGCCGAGGTCCGCGTTGCGCGGCCGGATCGTCGCCGTGGCCTCGATGGTCACCCCTTTGGGGAGCTGGATGTGCAGCCAGATCATCTCCCCGACGGGCGGGCCGCCTTGGAGGTCCAACAGCGCGCCCTGCTTAGAGACCGCGAGGGTCTGGGTGTGCTGATCGGGCTCAAACACCCCCAGACTGACCGGGAGCGCCGCGGCGTAGAGGGCGCTGGAGGAGAGCGGGTCGTTCATCGGGCGGAGAACCTCGGGGGGCTACTGAATCGGTATCAAACCGGCGGGCCCTTGAGAAGCAAAACCTTCCATATCCCACTCATACTGCGCCGCGAGGGCCGCGTCCCCGAGGTCGTTGGGCACCACCCAGATCTGCCCCGTGTCTTGCACCACCACCGTCGCCCAGAGGCCCGAGGGCATGTCGGCGCCTTGCACCACCGTCTCTGTGCCGTCCGCCGCGATGTGCAGGGCCGCGGGCAAGAACACCGCGGGCAGGCTGGGGCTCAAGAACGAGTCCCCGGCGACATACTCCCCATAGGGCGCCATGAAGATGTCCGTGGCGACGACGGCCTCGCTCACATAGCGGCCGTCCGCCGGGTCAGCGGGGTTGCCCTGGAGGTCGGCGGCCAAGATGAGGTAGACCTTGGGGTAGGCGTTCTTGAGGCCCAAGGCGGCGTAGCTGGGGTTGGGGTGGGGGTCCACCTCGCCGTCTTGGTCAAGGTCCAGAAGCCGCACCAAGAAGCTCGACGCGCAGGCCGCCGCCTCGGGGCCGTTCAGCGTGAGCAGCGGGTGGTTCACCGCGCGGCTCTGCAGGTTCACGAGCTGCGCGGTGTCGGTCACCGAACGGTCGAGGGTGGCCACGCTCGCCCCGAAGGGTTTGGGCGCGCCTTGGGTGAAGCCGTCGACGTCAAAGGCCGGGCGCTCGGTGGACAAGGTCTTGGCGGCGGTGACGACGAGGCCGTCGATCTGGGCGGGCAGGCTGTCGATCACCACCGGCGCCGGGGCCTGGGTGGTGAGGTCGGTGAGGTAGGCCCCGACGGTGTCGCCGCAGGTGGCCCCGGCGGCGAAGTCGAAGAAGGGCGAGAAGTTCTGATCGTTGTCGATGAGCGCGGTGACGAGGTAGGTGCCGAGGCCGAGGCCAGCGATGGCCCAAGGCGCCGAGCTGACGCCGCCCTCGGCCCCCTCAAACTCCGAGGGGGAGATGGTCGCCAAGTCTACGGGGCTGCCGAGACCTGATGGCGGCGGCGGGTCGAAGAGGTCGTAGACCAGCACATGGCCCCGGCCCGGGGCGCCCTCGGTCAAAGAGACGAGCACCGTGCCGCTCAGCCCCGCCGTGTTGGGGTAGTCGGGGTTGGCGGTGTCGATGGGCGGGCTGTAGTCGCAGGCGGCGATGAGGAGCAAGGCGAGGGTCATCGTTCCTCCTCAGAAACGGTAGGCGACGCCGCCGTAGAGGCGGGCGCCGACGGGTTGGCCGAGGGGGTACTCGGTGTGGGGGCCCTGGAGCAGGGCGAGCCAGTTCCAGGCGCTCGCCGAGAGGTCGAGGTCGTCATAGCCGAAGGGGTGCCACACGAGCTTGTTGGACACGATCGTGTAGGCGTCCACGTCTACGAGGTCCACGACGACCTGCCCCGCGGCGTCATAGCTGCGGATGGGCCAGGACTGGGCGGAGTAGGCCGAAACCGTCATCGACAGGTCGAGATCCCAGGGGCTACGCCAGGCGACGACGGCGTGGCCTTTGTGGGTGGGGTGGGCGTTGGAGGGTGTGGAGTCGCCGTCGGCATCGACGGAGACGATGCGCTCAAAGGAGTAGTTGAGGCGCACGTCGAGGCCCGGCACACCGAACCACGCGCCCTCGATCTCCCCGCCGCCGGCCCAGAAGACCGGGGCTTCGTTCTCGAAGCGGCTCTCTCCGGCGATGTAGGCGCCTTTGCCCTCGTCGAACTCAAGCTGGTTCTCGACGGCGTTCACCGAGCCCAGGTCGATGAGGTCGAGCACCTGGTACCCGTAGGCCGCGATCTCAAAGCGGAAGGAGTCGTTCGACTGGTCCAAGAAGCCGAGCTCGACGGAGCGGATCTTCTCGGGCTCCAGGGTGAAGCTGGCGTCGGTGCGCTCCCGCACGACCTCGGAGCCCATGCTGTTCACCAACACGCCGTCTACGCCGGTGCTCAAGAAGAGGTCGGTGTACGACTCCAAAAACGTGGGGTTTCGGAAGGCGTTGCCTCCGTTGAGCCGCACCACGCGACCCTCACCCACCCGGGTCACCATGCTCAGCCGGGCCGTGGGCCGGGTGCCGACGTTGTCCAGGGGGTGGCGATCGATGCGGATCGCGCCGTTGAGCGTGACGGGCCCGAAGGTGGACTGCTGCTGGATGTAGCCGTTGACGTGGGGCTCCACCTTCACGCCGGGGGTCAAGAACACCCAGTCGATGGTCTTGAGCCGGAAGCCGACCCCGGCGGTGAGCATGTGCTGGTTGTCGGCGCCGAAGGACTCGTTGAACTGCGCTTCAGTGTCCCAGGCTTGGCTCAAGATGTCGCCGCCGAGCACCTCACCGCTGGTGGGCGTGTACCACGACTGGGCGGTGCCGCCGAAGCGGTTGTAGAACGAGCGCACATAGAGGGGGCCGAGGCCGAGGTCTACGCGGGCGTTGGTGGAGGTGGAGTCGATGCCAAACAGGCGCAGGGCCCCGAGGGAGTAGAACTCGGAGAGGCCGTCGTTGACGCCGCCGGAGACGGAGACGAAGCCCTTCTCGCTGAGCTGCCACTGGAGCATGGCGCTCGCCGTGGCGGACTGCACCGAGTTGGGGTTGTCGCCATAGGGCGAGCCGAGGTCTACCCGGGAGGGGTCGGCGTCCTGCATCCAGCGGCCGAGCTGCTGCACGCCGGCCGTCGTCTTCCAGGCGAGGCGGTCTTGGCGACCGGCGAGGTTCACGCTGCCTCGGGCGAGGCCGGCGGTGCCCGCGGCGAGGGAGACCTGGTTCTGCTGGCTCACGTCGCCCGGGGCCCGGGTGATGATGTTGATCACGCCGCCGAAGGCGTTCGCGCCGTAGATCGCCGAGCCCGGCCCGCGGATGATCTCGATGCGCTCGATGTCCTCCAAGGTGAGCGGCAAGGCCGACCACAAGGTTGAGCCGATGAAGTCTTGGTAGACCGTGCGGCCGTCCACCAGCACCAAGACCTTGTTCGAGAGGCGCTGGTTGAAGCCACGGATGGAGACCTCGGGGTTCGCGGCGGTGAGCTGCATCATGTCCAGGCCGGGGACGGTCTGGAGCAGCTCGGCGACGGTGGAGGCCGTCGACATGCGGATGTCGTCTTGGGAGATGATCGTGATCGCCGCCGGGGCGGTGAGCGGGTCTTGGGCGAAGCGTGAGGCGGTGACGACGACGCGGGCGTAGAGGTCTTCTACGAGGCCCTTCTCGCTCAGGGCCAGGGGCGCGTCCCCTTCCCCGCCGCCATCCACGGGGTTGGGCTCGCCGCCGCCTTCGCCGCCTTCGCCGCCTTCGCCGCCTTCCCCACCTTCGCCGCCGCCGCCCTCACCAGCCTCGGCCGCCTCCGCGAGGGCTTGTTCACGCTCGGCGAGGCGGGTGGCGAGGGCCTGGAGCTCCTGGGCGTGGCGCTGAAGCTCGGCGAGCTCATCCGCCGTGGCCACGGGGCCCACGGGCCGCGAACCGCCCCCTTGGCCGCCGCCGCCGCCCGTGACCGCCGGGGGCGCGAGGGCCGCCTCTTGGCGGGCGCGCATGGTGTTGATGTACGACTCCACCTCGGCCCGGTCGATGGGGTTCGTGAGGAGGTACTGCTCAAAGTACAGGATCGCGTTCTCGTAATCCTGGATGTCGGCGTAGGCGCGGGCGATGTTGTACATCACGACGGGGTGCGGGAGGATCTCGTTGGCGAGCTTAAACTCGGCGATCCCGCGCTCGTAGTCCCCGGCGGCGATGTACTCGATGCCCATGTTGAAGTGGCGCCGGGCCTCGTCCTTCGGCGCGGCCCAGGCCACGGGCGCGGCGAGGAGCAGAGCGAAGAGCGCCAAGGGGCGAAGAAGGCCGGTGGGGTGAGGCAAACGAGGCAGCTCAGTCAAAGGGGTTGGCCTTGTAGCCAGCGGGCGCGCTCTGGTCACTCGGGGAGCCCTCCTCCGTCTTCACAGGCGGCTTGGGGGTGTCGGAACCTTCTTGGGCCGTGGTTTTTGGGCGCTCCCCTCTGGGGCGCCCGCTGGAGGTCTCGGTGGGCGGGGCGGCCTCGACGGGCTCCGGCTCAGCGGACAAGGGCTTGAGGGTCAAGGTCAGCTCGACCTTGCCTTGGGCGAGATCCCGCTCGACCAAGACGGGCATGAAGCCGTCGAGGCTCAGCTCAAAGCTGCGGGGGTCGGGCGCACCTTTGGCCTCTAAGCTGACGCTGAGCGGGGTGACGCCCAGCGCCGCGCCGTCAACGCTCACCTGAGCGCCGGCGGGCGTGGTGGAGATCTTCACCGGCACCGTCGTGGCCGCGGGCGGCGCCTCGACGACGGGCTCCTCCGGGGCGCGGCCCGGGGCCAAGGCGAGCACGAGCAGGCCAAAGAGCGCGCCCACCGCCAAGGCCGCCAGCGCGACGAGGCCCCAAGGGCGCGGGGCGGGCGCGGCGGGCTCGGCGACGACGGGCGGCGGGATGACCACGGGCCCCTGCATCCGCAACGAGGCGCTCGGGGAGGAGATCGCCGACTGCTCTTCAGCGCCGACGCGGCCGATGGACGAGAGCGCCTTGATCAGCTCACCCGCGTCGGCGTAGCGGTCCTCGGCACGTTTGGCGAGGCAGCGGTGGATGATCTCCTCAAGCCCGTCGGGGAAGACGAGGTTTGGCGCCGCGCTCAACAAGCTGGGCAAGGGCGCCTGGAGGTGGGCGATCATCGTCGCCGTGGAGGTAGAGCCGTGGAAGGGGTACTGCCCGGTCACGCAGCGGAAGAGCAGCACGCCCAGGGCGTAAAGATCGGCGCGCTCGTCGATCTCCCCGCCTTGAATCTGCTCCGGCGCCATGCAGTGCGGGCTGCCCAAGATCATGCCGGAGACGGTGATCGACTGGTCTCCTTCGCTGAGCTTGGCGAGGCCAAAATCGACGACCTTCACCACGTCTTCGCCGTCGGCGTTGCGGGCGACGAGGAGGTTGGGGGGCTTCAGGTCGCGGTGCACGATGCCGTGGCGGTGGGCGTTTCGCACGGCCCGCGCCACCTGGAGCATGATGCGCACGGCACGATCCGGCGCCATGGGGCCCTCGCTCTGCAAGAGCTGCGAGAGCGGGCGGCCGTCGACGTACTCCATGACCAAGAAGAAGGTGCCGTCTTCAGCCTGGCCGTAGTCGTGCAGCGTGACGGTGTGGGGGTGGCTGAGCTTGGCGAGGGACGAGGCCTCTAACAAGAAGCGTTTGTCAAACTCGACGTTCTCGCCGTTGTTGGCGGGCTCGTGCAGCAC
>JAKLKE010000067.1:0-11699 GCA_023150775.1 Myxococcota bacterium | reverse complement strand
TGAGGGCGACGGCGCGCCCCAAGGGGAGCTGCTCCGCTTGGTACACCGCGCCCATGCCGCCCCGGGCGATGAGGCGCGTGATCCGGTAACGACCGGCGACAAGACGCCCGATGAGGGCGTCCGCCCGGGGGCCGGATCGCGACTGCTCGTTGAGCGGCTCTTCGGACTTCAAGCTCACGATCATCCAGCGGTGACCCGAATCGGGGCCGACGGGACGTCATGCGCCGACTCGCAGTCAAGAGGACATCGTAGAGCAAGCGTGGGCGTTGGTCTACCTTCTTCCTGCAACAAGGCCGCTCATTGAGATAGAATCAAGGCCTGACAGGAGGTCACCCCCGTGCCCTGGACCGCTGTGGCGACAGCCTCGTTCATCGTCTTCTTCCTCGGGCTCGGCGCGCTGCGACCCCGCGTAAGTCCGGGCGTGGACTGGCACGAGACGCTGCTGAACGTGATCACCGGGGGCTCGCTCTACGCCGCCCGGATCGGCCTGATCCTGGGGATTGACGCCGCGCTCGGCGAAGACGCCCACGGGGCGATCTCCCTGAGCGCGTTCACCCACCCCGTGGCGCAATCGCTGATCACCTTCTTGATCTTGGACCTCACGCGCTACGGGGTTCATTACGCCGACCACCGCGTGCCGCTCCTCTGGCGCTTCCACCGCACACACCACAGCGCCGAGCACCTCAACGCCTCCTCGGGCTTGCGGATGCACCTCGTCGATCTGGTGCAGCTCACCTTCATCCCCGTCGTGCTGTTCCGCCTGATCTTCGACATCTCCAGCTTTCACGCCGCGGTGTTGCCGGGCGTCCTGCTCATCGGCGCGTTCTTCGACGCCTTTGAGCACGCGAACCTGCGGTGGGACTCACGCGCCCCGCTCAACCGGGCCTGGGGCAAGCTCCTGAACAACCCGCACTTTCACTCCTGGCACCACACCCGCGACGGCGCCAAAAAAGACGGCAACTACGGCCAGGCCCTCACGATCTGGGACCGGCTCTTCGGCACCGACGTCACCGAGCCCGAGCCCCCGGAGCTCTACGGTTTGGAGGACGGCCAGGCCATCCAGAACACCCTCATCGGCCTGCAGACGCTCCGCCCGCGGTCCCGCTAGGTGCGCCTCAAGGTCGGTTTTGTCCTGGCGTTGACCGCCGGGTGCCTCGCCTGGGTCTTGTGGGGCGTGAACTTGGGCGAGGCCGCCGCGGAGGTGGCCGAGGCCCAGATCGCCTGGGTTCTGCCGGCCTGGGCGCTGTTTTTCGCCTGCCACGCCGTGCGAACGCTCCGGCTGCGGGCGCTCATCGGCGAGTCCCTGCCCTTCTGGCCGTTGTTCGGCATCAACGCCATCGGCTTTCTGGCGATCAACGTCATCCCCCTGCGCCTGGGCGAGTTTGTGCGGCCCACCCTGCTTCTTGAGCAGCACGGCGTGCCCTTTGGGCGGTCCTTGGCCGCGATCTTTGTCGAGCGCCTCATGGACGTGCTGATGCTGTTCATGTTGTTGTTGTGGCTGGCGTTTTTTGTGGAGCTTCCCCCTCAAGGAGTGCTCGTCGGCGATGTAGACGTGGTGCTCGCCGGGCAGCGCTTCGCGGCGACGACCTTGGCCGTGGGCGGGCTCGGCCTCGTGGGCCTGCTCACCGTGGGGGAGCCCGCCATTCAGCTCATGGAGCGGCTCTTCGTGAGGCTCCCGATCATCCCCAAGATCGCCGCGTTGTTGCGCAGCTTTCGTGCGGGCATCACGAGCCTGCTCGGCGCGCCGCTTCGGGCCTTGGGTGTGGTCAGCGCGAGCATGGCGCTCTGGGGCGGCACCATCATCGCCGTGGGCTGCGTGCTCTTGGCCTTTGACGGCCTGCCGCACAGCCTCGTCGCCGCCGGGACCACCTGGACGCTGACCATCACCGGCATGACCGTGGCCCCGACGCCGGGCTTCTTCGGCTCCTACGAGGCGTTCTGCAAGGCCTCGTTGTTGTTGTGGGACGTACCCGCCCAGCGCGCGGCCACCTTCGCCGTGGTGCTGCACCTCGTGCAGCTCGGCTTCACAATCGTGCTCGGCGGCTCCGCCTTGGCCCTGGCCGGGGTGAACCTGCGGCGGGTGGTGCTGACGTCTTGGGAGAAGGGCGACAAGGCGCCGCCGCCGACGCTCTGACGCCAACCCGTCGTGATATACTACGGGCTCTGCTCAGCTTGAGGGCGTTGATGAGCGATGTGGTTGAGGAGGACCTTGTCCGTGAGGTCGTGTTCGGTAATGCACAGGCCAAAGAGCGCGCTGTTCGTCTGCTCCAGGCCGAGTGGCGGCCGAGAATCCGGAGGATGCTCCTGAATCCCGGCGAAGAAGAGGTCGATGATCTCTTCCAGAGCGCGCTGGTTGAGCTCTGCCTCCCTGTTCGCTCCGGCGCCCAACCTAGGGCGCTCTCTGGCCCCGATGTGCGCGATCCCCGCGCTTGGCGGCTCAAGGTCCTCAAGAACTTCGTGCGAGATCGCCTGCGTTACCAAGGCCGCCGCACCCACGCCGAGGCCTACGCGGGCGTAGACATCGCGAAGGGTGTTGAGGCGCAGAGCTGGCGAGAACGAAAGGCCGGCAACACGCTCAAGGCGCCGAAACCTCCGCCATCAGTGAGCTCAACAGCGGGTGTAGACGCGCTCTTGGAGCTGAACTTGAAGGAGGGGCGGCGCAAAAAAATCTGCGACCTCGCGCCGAGCCTGGTGATCTCCCGGCGGGTGATCCTGCTGCTCTGCGCGGGCCTTGACCCCTCCCCCTTCGCAGAAGAGCTCGCCCAGAAGCTCAAGGAGCCGCCGAGCGGCACCCACAGCCGAATTCGAATCGCCTTGGCGGACGAGGAGCCAGAAGAGCTCCTCACCATGCCGCGGGTGCGGGTTCCGTGGCCCGTTGAAGACGCCATCAAGGCCAAAGAGAACGCCCGGAAGGCCCTTGAGCGCGCCCTGAATGACATTCGGTCGCTGTTGAGCGAGGTGCCGGAGTGACGCTCAAACCGCATCGGAACAAGCTCACGGGTTGGCTCAAGGTGCACAAACACGTCTTCGAGCAGAAACGCGAGCAATGGTGGGAGCTGCTCGACGGCCTCGCTGCTTGGCAGACCGACTGGACCTGCCTCCGCGTCGTGGGCTGCTTCAACGTGCCACTTGTGGAGCGCCCCGTCCTCTCCGAGGCCGCGCCATTGGCAGCCGCGGTGATGGAGCGGCGTCATGCGGAGTGGTTCGACGTCGCCAGATCTGCAGCGAGTGAGGCGATCAAAAGAAGCCAGGTGTTTCCCCAAGAGAATCATCGCCGCCAGTATATCGGCGAGGATGGCGTCGTGGTGGTCGTCGCCGGGCACAACCAGCTCGTCACCTGCTTCAGAAATCCCCGAGGAACAGCGGCCGCTGTCCGCGCAGCGACCCGGCTTACGTCCCTGTCGCAGCCGCCCCCCAGCGACGCGTGAAGGAGGAGACCACAATGCGCCATGACGAGCTGATCTTGCTGCGTTCTCAGCTCACTGAGGCCCTCCAAGGTGACGATTCGATGGAGCTGGCGTGCATCGCCGGGCTCCTCGCGCGGCTTGAGCCGGAGGCGCCGGAGCTTGAGGTCGCCTTCGACACGCTTCGTGCCCGCCCGCCCGAGCTGAGCGCCGCCGCCGAAGAGGCGCTCCTCCGGGTCGAGGAGGCTGACGAAGACGACGAGCCCGAGGAGACCTGGAGCGCGCTCTCGGCGCTGGATGAGGTCTTCGCCGCGGCGACCTTTTTGGGCGGCGCCGCCCCGCTCCGCCCCATCGCAGAGGCGGCCGCTCGGGTGATCCGCGCGTTCCCCGAGCCTTGGCGTGCGCACGCCGACGCGGCCACCGCGTTGTTGGGCGACCAGCCCCCCGCCGTGGGTGACCCTTCGTCGATCTTCTGGCGGGCGGTCGAGGCGAGCCGGTGGGAGCTGCCGAGCGACCCCGTCAGCGAGCGCCTCACCGCCCAGCTCCGTTTTGTAGCGGGGCTCGGGGTGTCTTTGGGTGATTGGGGGTCGGAAAATCCCTTGAGAGCTGCCGCTGCAGGCCCGCTCCGCGCCGAGCCGCCCTGGACGCCGATTCACCGGGGCGAAGGCTGGACCCTCGCGCTCACCCGGGATGATGACGGCGCCCCTGCGGTGGTCTGCAGCGACGGCGCCGCCACGGCCACGGTGAACGGCGAGCCGGTGCTCGCTCGCGCTGCGTATGGTGGCGCGCTCTTCATGGCCAAGGCGGGATCTTGGGTAGTGACTCATGGCGGAGTCACGTCCTCGTTTGAGCTGAACGCGTGACCGCGTTCTTTGAGGAGCTCACGCGCCTGCTAGTGATTCGCCCCGACCGAGCCTGGGCCTTCGCCGAGCGCTCGCTCGGGGAGGATGACTTTCGGGTGCGGGTGCTCGCTTATCGTGCGTTGGCGGACCTCAGCGCCGTCTTGCCACCCTTTGGGTGGACCGACGCCCATGACGCCCTCTCCGCGCGCCTGGAGCTCCCTCGGCGCCGCGCCGTGTGGTCCCCCGGAGAGCTCTGGTTCCCGGCGGTACACGGCGTGGCCAGCAGGCTCGTGAGGGTGAACGTGCGCGCGCGACGCAGCGGTGAAGACCGGCTCCCCCTCGGGCGTGAGGGTCTCGCGCCGAGCTTTGAGGCGGCGCGCCGGCTGCTCAACGATCCCGAGCTTCGTTTTGACGCCACCTTCACCCCCAACGTGGGCTGGGAAGGTGACTCCGCGGGCCTGGCCTTGGCGCTGGCGGCGGTGAGCGCCGTCCGGGTGGGGCTGGACCTCAGCCTCGTGGTGGCGACGGGAGAGATCGACGCCGCAGGGGACATCGTTCTGGTCGGCGAGATCGAGGCGAAACAGCGGCTCTGCCGAGAGGCCGCCCCTCAGGCCACCTTGCTCGTCCCCAAAAGCGCGGCGTTGGGCCAGATCCTCGGTGCGCTTCCCGCCAGCACCCTCGCCGAGGCCCTCGATTCGCTCGGGCTGCGCGATGACCCTGAAGTGCCGCTGCTCCGCGTGCTCGCGCTGGCGCGTGATGGCCACTGGGAAGAGGCCGGCCAGGCCGCCGAGGCGCTCTTGGCCGATCCACGCCTCAGCCCCGATCAGCTCGCCAAGCTGCTGACCTGCTGCCTCGCCGCCGCGAACCACAGCGCCGACGACAACCGACAAGACACCCTCACGCCAAGGCTTCGGGCCCTGGTCGCCGAGCGCCTCGACGCCTTGGACTTCTCGATGCTCGCCCAGGCCATCGGGAACCTCGCCGTCTCCGCCATCGACACGCTCCAGCCCGAGAGAGCCGCCGAGGTGTTGGCGCTCGCGCCGAGTCACTCGGGCAAGTCGCCGTATCGTGTTCACCTCCTCGGCCCCGCCGCCCTGCTCCACACCCTGCGCGGCGAGCACGACCTCGCCCTGCACCTCCGTGAGCAGGCCCTCACCCTCGCCCCCGACTACGAGCGCCCCCGCGCCTTGGGTGACCTCGCCGACGCCCTGATGCGGGTTGGCAGAGGCGAAGAGGCCCTCGCCCGGGCGGAAGAGGCCCTTGAGCTGGCGACGACGACGACGCACCGCCAAGGGTACCAGGCGCGCACCACGAGCTTCTTGCGCCTACACCTCGCTCGGGCGTTGGCGCTCTCGGGTCGCCGAGACGAGGCCCTCGCCGCCCTCGCGCCCCTGCGCCTCCTCCCTGGCCTCGACCCGAGGCTGCGCGCGGAGCTGCTCCACGCCGAGCTGACCCAAGACCTCAGCGCCGCCCAAGACCTCCACAAGACCTACGGCGCCGAGGGCCTGCTGCGCGCCCTCACCCTGCGAGGCCTCACCCGCCTCGGCGACGCGGCCGCCGCCGCCGAGCTGCTGGCCTTGCCTGTGTTCGCCAAGCTCGCCGGGCTCAGCGTAGACGAGGCCGCGCGCCGCCTGCCGTATTGAGCGCCTGCAACGCCGCGATGTGCGCCGGGGTCGTGCCGCAGCAGCCGCCGATCAAGGTCGCCCCGGCCGCCGCCCAGGTCTGCGCGTAGCCGAGGTACCGCGCCTCGCCGCCCTCACCCCAGCCGAGGCCCTCCCCGACGGCCCCTGCGTTGGCGTAGGCGCCGAAGGGCACGCCCAAGCCCGCCAGACGCTCCACATAGGCCAAGGTGAGCCGGGCGGGCACACAGTTCACCAGCACCGCCGCCGCGCCCCGGGCCACGGCCTCTCGGGCGGCGTCCCCCAGGGCCTCTGGGCTCAACAGCGCGCCATCAGGCCCCGCGGTGAACGAGACCCAGGACGGCAGCCCCGTGGCGACGGCCTCCTCGACGGCGATGAGCCCCTCGCCCACATGGGGGAAGGTCTCGCAGAGCAGAAGGTCTACCCCAGCGGCGGCCAAGGCCTGCGCCATCTGGCGGTGCGCGGGCCGTGGCTGCGCCGGGGAGCGCCAGGGCTCATAACAGTCGTTGATCGGGGCGATGGCGCCCGCGACCTGGTGGGTGGAGGGCACCGCGCCTCGGGCGAGGGCGACGGCCTCACCCAAGATCCCCTCAAAGTCCGCGCCGTAGACGCCGGGCTGGGCCCGGAAGGTGTTCGCCGTGTGGACGGTGGCCCCGGCGGCGGCGTACTCGGCGTGCAGCGCGGCGAGGGTCGCCGGGGCGTGGCGGATCGCCCAGGCGCTCCACTCTCCCGGCGGCGTCGGCACCCCACGCGCGGCGAGCTCCGTGCCGATAGGACCGTCGAGGATCGTGACCACCACGCCTTAGCCTGGGGTCGGCGGGGCCGCCTCGCAGGCGCCGGGCATCGTGTCGATCCACTCCCGCACCAGCGCGACCCCCTCCATGTGAGAGAGCGCCCGGCCGAGCTCGGGCATCCGCTCGCCCGGGGCCGTCGAGGCCAGACGATGCAGCAGGATCGAGTCGTCGGGAGCCCCGGGCACGATGGAGAACCTGCGCCCCCCGGAGCCCTGACCGGCGGCGATGGGCGGCTTACACAGGCCCAAGGCCCGGGCGTCCCCCGCCACCTCGACGCCGAGGTGCAGTCCCGAGGTGTTCCCCGGCCCCTCAGGGCTGTGGCAATGCGCGCAGTTGATGTCGAGGTAGGTTCGCGCCCGCGCGTTGAGGTCCCCGGTGCTCGGGTCGTCCCAGACCGGCGCCCGGGGGGCGTCTTCAGGCGCGGCCGGCGCCCCGGTCAACATCCCCAGGCGGCTGAGCCGCGTGAGCTGGTTCTCGCCGCCCTCGGCGGGGCTCGGGCCGTTGAGCTGCCGGGCGCTGGGCCCGATGGGCGACATCCGGTCGGTCTTGGTCTCGTGGCAACCTTTGCACTGGTTTCCGTCGGGCACGAGATAATCGAGGGCGACAGACTCGCCGGACGGCGTGGTGAACGTCAAGGCCAGGCTCGCCCCGGCGAGGCGTAAGGTGGCGTCTTGTTGGGCCTCGTCCCAGACGTAGGGCAGGCCGACCCAGCCCGCGGCCGTGTTCACCATCAGCCGGGTCTCGATCCGACGTGTTGTGCCCGGCGCAGAGAAGGTCTTGGCGATGACCGCGCCTTGGGGGAGCTGCAGCACCCCCTCCGCCGCGTAAGGGATGGTTGTGCCCTCGGGCAGCCAGAGGTGGCGGTCTTTCTCGGCGTAGTCCGAGAACAAGGGCGTGTTGAGGCGGTAGGGCTCCACCCCTTCGTTGGGCGTGAGATCTGCCAAGTCGCCGACAAACAGGCCCCAGGCCGAGAGCTGCTTGGGGAACGGCGCGGCGAGGCTGGGCGTGACCGGCGGCGCGCCACAGCCGATCAGCGCGGCGAGAAGCGCGGCGGCGATCACGGGGCCGTCGCCGGGGCGGCCTCAGCCGGAGGAGCGGCCTGGGCGAGCTGCGGCAGGCTCAACGGCGCGCGCTGGGCCAAGGAGCAGTCGTGGGGGGTGAGGTCGCGGCTGAGGTTCTTGAGGTTGTTCAGGGCGTCTACGTTCACGAAGCCGCCGTCGCCGTTGCGCTGAAAGCAGATACGTTTGTCTTCGGCGAGCTGGCCATCGGGGCCCAGGCGGTCGGCGGCGACGATGCCGTCCCACAAGAGCGCGGGCATGGTGCCGCCCATGGCGAAGGCCGCCGCCTTGACCATCATGCCCCGGGGCCGCTGCCCGGCGTCGCTGATGACGTTGTCGTGCACCCAGACTCCCTCGACGTAAGGGTCATAGGCCATGTCTTTGAGCTCGTTGCCCATGATCTGGTAGCTCACCACCGCCACGGCGAGGGTGTCGTGCTTCTCAATGGTGTTCTCAAACACCTCGACGTCGTTCGCGGCGATCACCAACATGCCCGTGCCCGGCGGCACCATCGCCACGGTGTTGCCCTCGGGGGCGAAGTTGTCGGTGTTGTTGTCTACCACGGTGTTCTTGAACACCCGGTGCCCGGCGCCGTTCTTCACCGGCAGGTCGGGCAGATCAAAGATGAGGATGCCGCCGGTGTTGTGGGTGGCGGTGTTGCCGTAGACCTCGGAGTCCGTGGAGTTCTCGATCTCGATGCCCGCGACGTTGTACTCGGCGCGGCTGTTGCGCACGACGATGTTCTTGGACTGCCCAACGTAGATGCCGGCGTCGCTGGCGCCGATGGCGACGCTCTCCTCGATGAGCACGTCCTCACACTGCACGGGGTAGAGGCCGTAGGCGCCGTTTCCTTCTTTGGGCCCGCCCGTCCACTCCGTGCGCACCCGGCGGATGGTCACCCCTTTGGAGCCCTTGATCTTGAGCGCGTCGCCGAGGCTGTCCTCGATGGCCAAGTCTTCGATGAGGAAGTTGTTGCCGGTGACGAGCAGGCCCTCAGCGCCGGACTTCTGGCCCTTGAAGCTGAGGATCGTCTTGTCCATGCCCGCGCCACGAAGCGTCACGCCGTCGGCGCTGAGCGAGAGGCCACGGTCGAGCTGAATGGTGCCCGCAGGAAGCTCGATCACCGCGCCCGGCGCGGCGGTGACGAGCTGCTCGATGAGGCGATCCTGGGCCTCGGTGCTCGTCTCAGGGGCGGGGGCGTCGGGGGTGCAGGCGAGCAGCATCAACCACAGGGTCATTTGGGACTCCAGCGCAGGGGCCCCGACATCATACACCCGAGCCGCACCCAGAGCCGCGCGACCTAGCCGCCGATCGCCTCATGTTGCTTGCGGTACCGCACTGAAGACCACACGGAGACGAGGATAAACGCCAGGCCGATGAGCCCGGTGATCGCCTCAGGGACGTGCATCGAGACGCTCAGGAGCATGATCACCGCCAAGGCGCCGATGGCGTAGTGGGCGCCGTGCTCCAAGAAGACATACTCATCCAGGGTGCCGCGGTTCACGAGGTACACCGTCAACGACCGCACAAACATCGCGCCGACGCCGAGGCCGAGCATGATGATGACGACGTCGCGGGTGATCGCGAAGGCGCCGATCACGCCGTCGAAGGAGAACGAGGCGTCGAGCACCTCCAGGTACAAGAAGCCCGCCAAGCCCGCCCGTTTGGCCATGCCGCTGCCGCCGCGGGCCTCGCTCACGAGCTCAAAGAAGGCGTCTACGGAGTCCACGAGCACAAAGAGCACGATGCCCAAGATGCCCGCGACCAAGCTCGTGAGCTGCTTCTCCGCCGGGATGTTCAGGGTGACCTGCATGAGCAGCAAGACCGAGAGCGCGACGGCGAGCTCAAAGGCGTGCAGGCGCCCGAGCTTCGCCAAGCTCGCCTCAAACTTGCCTAACCAGTGAAGCTGTCGCTCGTGGTCAAACAGGAAACGTAGGCTCACGAGCAGCAAGAACATCCCGCCAAAAGACGCGATGCTGACGTGGTGGTCGTGAAGGTGTTGGGAGTAGGCGTCGGGGTTCTCTAAGGCGAGGCGCGAGACCTCGATGAGGCCGTCGCCCGTGGCCACGGCGACGATCACCACCGGGAAGACGAGGCGCATCCCGAACACGGCGATGAGGATGCCCAAGGTGAGGAAGAGCTTCCGCCACCACTCGTCCATCTCTTTGAGCACCGAGGCGTTCACCACGGCGTTGTCAAAGGAGAACACAGCGCAGAGACGATGATGGAGACTCGAAAGTCTCGCCAGAGGGTGATCAGGGGCGACTCCTACGCGCGGTTCAGGCCCTCCATATCCCGCCGCCCGCTCCGACGTGCGCCGCCCCCCGTGGAGGCCCTCTGGGCTGGGATCCTTTAGCTCAACACCTGGGGCGTGATGCCCAAGGCCGACATCTGCTGGGCGTCCCAGGCCTCGATGGGGTCGAGGCCGGCGATGAAGCGGCGCGTCGTGTTGCGGGTGGAGTGCGCGACGCTGGCGATCTCCAGGCCAGAGACGCCGATCACGCCGCGATACCGGGGCATTCGGCTGCGCATCATGTTGTGCCACCAGTGGCGCCCGACGTTTCTCCAGCTCCCGACCTTCTGGCAGAGGCGGACGTAGTGCTCGGCGACCTCGCTCGGCGTGAGCTGGGCGGGGCGGTGGCAGACGGTGTAGCCGTCGTAGTCGCGGCTGATCGTGCCCGGCAGGAGGCGGCCTTGGGCCTGGACCTCCTTAAACATCGGCGTCTCGGGGTAAGGGCTCACGATGCCGACGAAGGTGATCGAGAAGAAGCGCAGGTTGAGGAGCAGCTCGGGCAGGCGCTCCAGGTACTCGTTCGTGTCGCCGTCGGTGCCGACGAGCAGGCCGAAGCTCACCAAGATGCCGAGGTCATAGGCCCGGTGAATGGTGAACTCGACCTCGGCGAGCTTGTTCTGGCCCTTGTTCATCGCCTTGATGGACTCGGGGTTCAAGGACTCCAGGCCCGTGTAGATATAGCGGCAGCCCGCCTTGGCCATCAAGCGCAGGAGCTCCTCGTCCTTCAAGATGTTGAAGGTCAAGGAGCAGCCCCAGATGAGCTTGTGGGGGGTGAGGGCCTCACAGAGCTCACGCAGGTACCGTTTGTTGCCGCCGAGGTTGTTGTCCAAGAAGATGAACACCTTGTCCATCAACCCGCCGAACGACTTGTTCCAGCGCATGTGCTGGGTGACGTCCTCGATGACCCGGGCCACGGGGCGGTAACGGTACTTCTCGTGGCCGGTCAACACGCAGAAGTTGCAGGTGAAGGGGCAGCCCCGGCTGGCCTCGACGCCGGGCAGGCGGTAGCGGTTCTTGGAGAAGTCGATGAGGTCGTAGCGGTAAGGCCGGATGTCCTCGACCGGGGTGTCTACGCCACGATAGACAGGCTGTAAGCTGCCTTTCTTGAGATCGGCGATAGCGGCCTGCACCGCGCCTTCGGGCTCGCCGACGATGACCGCGTCGAACCAGCGCTGGGCGTCCTCGGCGAAGAAGCTGGCGTGTCGGCCCCCGGCCACGGTGCGCACCCCGCGGCGGCGCAAGAGCGCGGAGAGCACCTTGGTGTGCTCATAGTACGAGTGCAGGTAAGAGAAGAAGACGAGGTCCCAGTCCCGATCCAGGGGAACATCCTCCTCTTTCTCGTTGTAGAGCTCGACCTGCACGTCCGGGGGGCAGAGGCCCGCGATCAGCTCCGGCACGCCGGACTGCATGATCGAGGGCTCTTTGACACGGGTGCGTGTGGGGTGGGTGTAGGTGGCGATGACGGCGACGCGCATGGAGCACCCTCAGTCGGCTCGGGCCCGACCTCCGCGAAGTTGGACATGATACCATCCTCCCAATGGCCAACGACCCCACCGCGCCTGACCCGAGATCAAAAAGCTCCATTGAGGTGCCCCCGGCGGGCCCCGTCGCGGCCTTCCGTTTCGGCCTGGCCTGGGTGTGGAGCCTGCTCGTCGGCGTCATCGCGCT
>JAKLKE010000679.1 GCA_023150775.1 Myxococcota bacterium | reverse complement strand
TCCCCGCCCAATCGTGACACGGTCCCCGAGAGCGTCACCCCGGGCAGCGCCGAGAGGGTGACGTCTGCGTGCGCGCCAACCTGTAGGCGCACGGCGTCACGCTCATAGGCGTGCGCCTCCGCTTGCACGCGGCTGAGATCCGCGAGTCGAAAGAGCACCTCTTCTCCATCAATCACCGCTCCAGCGGTGACCGAGCGATCCAGAACCGTCCCGGCGATCGGCGCGCGGAGGACGAACCGGCCATCTGCCGGGTCGGGCACCGTGCGACCCACCCCCAACGCCGCGAGCGCGGCCTCCGCGGCGCGCACCTCCGCGTTCGTGACCGCGGCCTCGGCCTCAGCGATCTCCAGATCCGCCTTGGAGATGATCTCGCCGAGCCCACGCTTTCGCTCCAACGCGGCCTGGGCGCGGTTGGCCTGGGCTTGGGCGGAGATGAGGGTCGCCCTCGCGCGTCCCACGTCAACGCTCTCTAGCTCCACGAGCGCCTCTCCCGCGCGGACCTGCGCCCCGGTGGACACCAAGACGCGCGCCACCCGCGACGGAATCGGCGCTGAGACCGAGGCGAGGGCGTCTTCGTGAGCGCGCAGCTCGCCCAGGATCACCACCCGCTCCGCGCCCACCGTCGCGCTGACCACGACCGTGCTCACGCGCAGATCACGCTTGAGGTCGTCGGAGACCTGGAGCACGTTTTGGGCCGTCGCCGCCTCGTCTGGGTGCTCGTCGAGAGGTTCGTCTCCGCTCTTCTCCCCCTCATCAGCGTGCCCGTCATGGTCATCGCCCTCTTCGTGGCCCTCTTCGTGCTCGTCTTTGTGGGTCTCAGCCGTCGGCCCGCTCGCACATCCACTGAGAAGGAGGAGCAGGCCGGATCCCATGAGGGCGGCCCTGATGAATTGAGTCATGGAGACACCTCACGGAGTTCAGCGGGAAGCAGCGCCACATCGGACGCCGCGAGCAGAGCCGCGATCTCGGCCTGGGTGTACGCCAGCTCAAGGGTGATCGAGGCCCCCCAAGCGTCAAGCACCTGCTGGCGCAGCAACGTCGCGGTCGCCGCGTCAAGCTCTCCGCGCGCCTCGGCGTCGTCCACCGCGGCGATGGCGGCCTTCGCCTCAGCGCCGGGATCAAGCACCAGACCCTCGCGTGTGGTCGTGGCCGCCGACAACGCCCGCTCCGTCGCGGATTGTTCAGCCTCAGCGACTCGACCGACCGCGCGCGCCTCCGCCTCGGCGACCACCAAGGCGCGCTTGGCGCTCGCCCGTCCGTCTGGGTTGAGCTTCCAGAAGGGCACGTTCATCTGCAATGAGGGTCCAGCGAAGGTGGTCCCGGCCTCACGCTCGACGAAGGCGCCGACCGAGAGCATCGGCACCATCGCGGCGCGCTCCGCTGAGAGCGTGGCCTCCGCGGCGGCCACCCGGTCCTCCGCCGCGCGCAGGTCCGCTCGCTCGCCGCGCCCTACCGAGGTGGGCGCGGCGCTGAGCACGTCCCCCTCAAGACTCACCGTCGCCGCCTCCGCGACAAATCGCGCGAGGCCGACTCTCGCCGCCGTCGCGTCGTTCTGGGCCTGGATGTGCGCGGAGGCCGCCTCCACCTCGGCGAGCCTGACCAAACGCCCGCTCAGCTCGGAGGCATCCCCCGCCTGAACCCGCGCCTCGATGACCTCACGACGCGCCCGCGCTTGGCTGAGCCCTTGAGAGGTCAGGCTCAACCGTGCCTCTGCGGCGGCGGCCACGGCCCAGGCCGAGCGGGCGTCTGCCGCGCATTGAAGCGCCGCCCGCGCTCGTTCAGCCTCGGCGGCTCGAAGCTGCGCCTCCGCCGCCGCGCGGCGGGCGAACCCTTCGCCCGTGACAGAGATCGGCTGTTGCACCTGGAGCCCGACGCGGGGGTCGGCGACAGACATCTCGACGTAGACCGTGGGGTTGTTCAACAGAGCGGTGGAGGCTCGAAGCTGACCTTCGGCCTCTCGCACGGCGGCCTCAGCGGCCAGATAGGCGGGGTCATTGTTGAGCGCGGACAGGACCACATCGTCTACGCTGAGCCCCTGTGCAGGAGCAGCGCCAACGAGCGAGACCAGCCCGACCCAAAGCAGGGTCAAGAGCATGATGAACTCAGAGAGAGAAGGTGGGAC
>JAKLKE010000678.1 GCA_023150775.1 Myxococcota bacterium | reverse complement strand
CAGGGCGGGTGAAGGGCTTAAACCGCTCAAGATCGACGCCGTTGGAGATCACGGTGATCTTCTTGGCGGGCACACCGACGGCGATCAGGTGATCCCGGGTGGCGTTGGAGACGGCGACGACCTGGGCCAGGGCCCGGCTCTTGAGCGCGTAGAAGACCTCACGCGCCCGCACGCCCAGGCCGCGGCTGGCGACGCCGAAGTTGAGGTCGTGCACGATACACACCGTCGGGGCGCCGATGGCCGGGGCCTCGATGGAGTTCGCCAGGCAGGCCTCGGGCTTAAAACGCCGGGCCTCACGGCGGGCCGCCCACCACAGGCGCCCCCAGGCGGCGGCGGCGTCTAAGCCCCGAAGATCGACGGCGACGGCGTCCTCGGGCACCAGCGCCCGATCGCGGCGGAAGCCGACGACGAGGCGCACGTCATGGCGGCGCTGGGCGCGCTCTACGAGGCTCTGAAACACCGTCTCTGTGCCCGAGCGCACGTCCGGCGGGAAGCGGCGGGCGACCATCAAGAGCTTCATGGCGAAGGCGACGTCATGGTGGGGATGACTCGGTGAGACCGGGTGTAGAGTAAACCAGATGGCGCCGCGCCGCGACCTGCGCCCGCCGCCAAGGAGCCCGATGCGCCCCCTCGTATTCACCCTGCTTTGCCTGACGGGCTTGTCGCTGAGCCCAGCGAGCCTCGCGGAGGATCCCGCCCCGCCGGAGACCGCCGGAGAGCTCGCGCGTTACCCCAACGCGCCCTCCGCCACGGGCCCGCAGAAGGTGTGGATCGACACCGTCATCAAGCAGAACTACGACCGGGTCAACGCCTGCCACAAAGACGCCCTCAAGCGTGACCCGCGTCAGGTCGCCTTCTACAACGTCATGTTGCAGCTCGGCGGCGACGGCATCGTGCGCTGGGGCGAGATCAAGGCGACCACCTCCGGCGACCCGCTCCTCGACGAGTGTGTGCTGGAGGCCCTCAAGACCATGGACTACAGCCGCGCCGACACCCACGAGGCCTTCGTCGTGGCGCACACCATGGTGCTCACGCCCATGGACTACCCCCACGAGCCCGCCCTGATGAAGAAGAACCGGGCCTCAGTGGAGGCCTGCTACGCCGAGGCCCAGGCCCGGGTGGCCCCGGCGGACCTGCGCGGCGTGATGGCCGTGCGGTTTGTCACCCGCGAGGGCAAGATCGCCGCCCCGGAGATCCTCATGGACACCACCGGAGAGACCGGGCTCAGCGCCTGTGTGCTCACGGCGATGGCGTCTTGGCGCGTCGAGAAGGGCCTCTCCGGCCGATTCCAGATCGTGATGCGCCTCACCCCAGAGAAGGGGCTGACGCTCTTCTTACAACCCTGACGCCGGGCCAAGAACCCTGACAGCGCCTCAGCCCTGGTCGGCCAACAAGGACCGGGCGATGCGCTGATAGCCCAAGAGCCGCGGCGTCGGCAGCCGACCGTCGAGGCCCGCCTGTTTAACCCCGCAGTCGGCCTCCCCCTCGTCCAGATGGCGGCAGTCGCCGTAACGGCACTCCGGGGCGAAGGCCGCCACGTCGGGGAAGGCCTCGTTGAGCTCGTTTAAGCCCACACGCCACAGCCCGAAGGCGCGCACGCCAGGGGTGTCGATGATGCGGCAGCCGTCCGCCAGACGGTAGAGCGTCGAGCGGGTGGTCGTGTGGCGACCTTTGCCTACGGCCTCGCTCACCTCGCCGGTCTGGGCGGCGAGGGTGGGCTCAAGGGTGTTCAGCAGCGACGACTTGCCGACGCCGGAGGCCCCAACAAAGACACACAGGGCCCCGCCCAACGAGCCGCGCAGGGCCAAGAGCCCCTCCCCCGTCGCCGCCGAGACCTTGTGGACCGCCACCTGCAGGGCCTCATACGGCGCCAAGAGCCCGTCGAGCTCGGCGAGCCGGGCCGCGTCGGCGAGGTCGATCTTGTTCACGACGACGGTGAGCGCCACGCCCCCACGCCGGGCGGCGACGAGCAGGCGATCGATGAGGCCCACCCGCATCGGCGGGTTCGTGGCGGCGACCACGACGACCACCCGATCGACGTTCGCGGCGATCACCCGCTCTTTGAGGGCGTCCTGGGGATCGGGGCGCGAGAGGCGGCTTCGGCGCGGGGCGACGCGCTGCAGCTCCCAACGA
>JAKLKE010000677.1 GCA_023150775.1 Myxococcota bacterium | reverse complement strand
ATCGACGGCTTCCGGCTCGACGCGGTGAGCCACATCCGCAAGGCCCCCGGCCTGCCCGACATGCCCAACCCCGAGGGGCTGGCCCAGGTGCCGTGCTTTCCGCTGCACATGAACGTGGACGGCGTGCTCGGCCACCTCGACGATCTGTGCCAGCGCACCTTCCGCCACTACGACGTGATGACGGTGGGCGAAGCCAACGGCGTCGGCCCCGCCGAGGCGATGGCCCTGCGCGCCGCGAACGTGTACGGCGTGGCGGCGATCCATGGGGTCTTCGGCGGGTCACCGACACTTCATGAGCTTCAAGAGCGCACGAAGAGCTTCCTCTTTGGCCTGTACTATCGTCCCCCCGAACCAGATGATGAGCCGCTTGATTAGACTGAGTCTAAACTTGTGGTTATTCCGCCCCTACACCCGCCCGGAGACTCACCCATGATCCTGCAGCTCGCGCTGTTCGCCTTCTTGACCGGATGTTCCCAGCCCGCCGAGCCCGTAAAGCCCGCTGAGCCGCCCCCCGCCGCCCAGCCCAGCGCCGCCGCCGAGCTCATCAAGACCGCCGCTGGGGTGTGGCCCGCGCTCAAGAACGAGTCGCCCAACGACAAGAACCCCATCACCGCCGAGAAGATCGAGCTCGGCCGGATGTTGTACTTCGACACCCGCCTCTCGAAGAGCCAGGAGCTCTCCTGCAACTCCTGCCACATGCTCGACACCTTCGGCGTGGACAACAAGCCCACGTCCACGGGCCACAAGGGCCAGCTCGGCGGGCGTAACTCGCCCTCGGTGTACAACGCCGCGTTCCACAGCGTTCAGTTCTGGGATGGCCGCGCCGCCGACGTCGAGGAGCAGGCCAAGGGCCCCGTGCTGAACCCCGTCGAGATGGCCATGCCCTCTGAAGAGGCCGTGGTCAACGTGATCAAGTCCATCCCCGGCTACGCCGATCTCTTCGCCAAGGCCTTCCCTGGCGAGGCCGACCCGATCACCTACGACAACATCGCCAAGGCCATCGGCGCGTTTGAGCGCCGCCTCGTCACCCCCGCCCGCTACGACCAGTTCGTGAGCGGCGACGAGAAGGCGATCACCGAGGCCGAACAGAAGGGCCTCAAGACGTTTATGGAGGTCGGCTGCGGCTCCTGCCACATGGGCGCCACCTTCGGCGGCACGATGTACCAGAAGCTCGGCGTCGTGAAGCCTTGGGAGACCAAGGACATGGGCCGCTTCGACGTCACCAAGAACGAGGCCGACAAGCTGATGTTTAAGGTGCCGTCCTTACGAAACGTCGAGAAGACGGGCCCCTACCTGCACGACGGCTCCGTGGCGAACCTGCCCGAGATGATCAGCCTCATGGCGACGCACCAGCTCGGCCGTGATCTGACCCCGGAGCAGGTCAACGACATCGAGGGCTTCCTCAAGACCCTCACCGGCAAGCCCGTGGACGAGGCCTACATCGCCAAGCCCACCCTGCCCGAGAGCGGCCCCAACACCCCCAAGCCCGACCCCACCTGAGCCAAAGCGCCTTTGTGGAGCCAAACCCCGGCGCCTTGGCGTAGAATCCCGGGGATGGCACGCAAGACGCTCGGCCGGCCGTTTGGGCGCCTCGCCCTCGTCGTCACCTTCGTGGCGGCGGGGTGCGAGGCGTCGCCGTCTCTGGACTCGGCGGCGGAGGACTCCGACGCCGCGCCTTGGCCGGAGGGGGTCAGCTTGGGGCCGATCCGGGGCTGTGAGGCGCCGCTCCCGGGCCCAGTCTACGAGGAGGTCGGTGCGCGCTGGGGCCTCGTCGCGGCGAAGAACACGGCGGCGGATCACCTCGACGGCGGCGGCCTGATCGTCGCCGACCTGAACGGCGACGGCGCCTTGGACCTCGTCTCCGGCTTCGCGGGGGAGCCCCTGCGCCTCGCCCTTCGGCGAACCCTCGACACCTTCGAGGTTCGTGAGCTGCCCGTCAACAGCGCGGCGCTCTCTGCCGCTGATCTCAGCGGGGACGGCCTCCTCGACCTGCTCATCGGCGGGGGAGAGCCCTCCTGGCTGCAGAGCCTCGGCGACGGCGGCTACACCCAGCCCCAGGCCTTGCCGTTTGTGGGCCGAGGCGTCGCGCTCACCCGATCCCCGGCGGCCCTGGATGTAGAAGGTGACGGGGATC
>JAKLKE010000676.1 GCA_023150775.1 Myxococcota bacterium | reverse complement strand
GCCGCCGTCGTCGGCCTCGGCCTGCTCGGCCTCATGCGCCTCCTCGATCTGGCCCTGCAGAGCGTGAACGGCGGGCCCTTGGGCTGGTGGCGAGACTGGCTCGGCGTCGCCAGCCTCACGGCGAGGCCGGTGCTCGTGATCTCGGCGCTGCTCGCCGCCCTGGTGTTGCCCGTCGGGGTCGTGATCAGCGCGGCGATCTTGGGCCCGGCGCCGAGACGCCACGGCACCCCCGGCGGCTGGGCCTTGGCCGCGCTGCTCGCCGTGGGCGGCCTCGCTTTGCCCCTGTTGAGCCTCAACCCGCCCTACGCCAGCGGCTCGGCGGATCCCCTGCTCCTCGATCTTGTCGGCGCGGGCCCGGCCTTGCTCTTGGCCCTCGCGGCCTGGGCCTCCTCACGCTGGGAGCCGCCCATCGAGGCCCCCGCCCCCGCCGCCGGGACGCTCCCTCCCCCGCCGCCCGGCGCCGTCGATCTCGCCGAGGTCTGGCGTCGTCAGGGCCTCATCGCGCCCCAGGCCGAGCCCCTCACCGCGCGCCCCGCCGAGGCCAGCCCGCCGCCGGGCCAAGGCCTCGCCGCGGCGTGCTGGGGCAAGGTCGGCGCCGCCGGGGCCCCGCCCGCAGCGCTGGCCGCGCTCTTGGAGGGCGTAGAGACCCACGGCCAAGGGCTCATCCTCTCCGATCTGCCGGATCAGGCCGAAGAGCTGCTCCTCGCCGCGCTCACCTTAGGCGCCGTTCGCCGTCGTGGGCACTCCGCCTTCCTCGTGAGCGACGCCCCCGAGGGCCTCTTGAGCGCCTTGGGTGACGGCCTCGCCCGTGAAGGCGGCTGGGGCGCAGGCGTCGTGGTGCGTGGGGAGACGGCCCTGCGTGAGTCCCTCGGCGGCGGCCGCCTGCCCGAGCTCACCACGCTCTCCCTCGCCGAGCTCTCGGCCCAGGGGGTGCGCGCGCTCTCGGCCCCCCAGCCCGGCGGCGGCGCGCCTTGGGCCCAAGGCCTGAGCCTGGTGATCCTCTCCCGCCTCGATCGTGGCGCGCCCTTGGAGGTCACCCACCGCCTGCTCACCCTGCGCCGTCTGGGCCTCGCGCTGAACGCCGCCGGGGCGCGGTACTCCGTCGTCGCCACGGGCCTGGGCGGCCCTGCAAGCCGGGCGCTTCTGGAGAGCGCCTTTCCCGGACTCAACACAAAAGAGCTGCCCATCGGGGCCAAACCCACCACCCACCTGCGGGTGTGGGTCGCCCAGCCCCAGGCCCTCGGCGCCCCGGGCCTGCCCTGGGCGCGACGGGCCATCACCCCCGCCGCCGACGCCGGCTTAGAGACCTCTGTGGGGGATCCCCACGGCGAGTTTGACCAGCGTGGGGTGGAGCCCCCGGGCGGACACACGACCCTCCGCCGCGGGCTCGCGCTGGACGGCGCCTGCTCGGCGAGCGCCTTGAGCGAGGCCTGGCTCATCGCCGCCTGGCGCGCCCTGCCCCACCGCGCCGCGCGCCAGGGTGATCCCTCGTCTCACGACGCCTTGTGGGGCGTGCCCCAGGGCCCCGTCTCCCGCTTCTTGCTCTCCGACAACAACCTCCAGGGCTTGGAGCGCAGCGGTCGCCTGCCCGCCCCGCGCCCCTTGGCCGGGCTCAACAACGCCTCGCTCAACCGCGCTCACCTGCGCGCGGCCCTGCGTGAGGGCGCCCCCGATCTGGAGAGCCTCTACGGCCTCTTCGGGCGATCTTTGGTCGAGCGTGAGCTGGGAGACGCCCGCTCCGACCGCTTCGCCTTACGCCGCGACGGCGTGGTGGGCCCCTTACGCCGGGTGCGCCTCGCGCCGAGCCCCACGGAGTCTGTGCCAGATCCTGTGCGCGCCACGGTCACCAGCCAGGTCGTGCGTGTGGTCGATCAGAACGGCGGCCGCCTGCTCGTCGAAGAAGACCGCGCCATCGTGCTCACCCGGTATTACCCCAAGCGGGTGTTCGCCGTGGGCGCCCAGCGCTACAAGGTGCCGCTCCAGGCCTTTGATGAGAAGCGCGGCGAGCTGCTCGTCGTCCAGCGGGTCGGTGAGCCCGTCGCTGCAGATGATGAACACGTCGCCGTCGCGCACCGGGCGGGTGGCCGTGTCGGGCTCGACCGGGCCGTGGTAGCCGACCGACTGGGTCAGGATG
>JAKLKE010000675.1 GCA_023150775.1 Myxococcota bacterium | reverse complement strand
GGGCCGGTGGGTCCGCAGGGCCCGCAAGGCGACATGGGGCCGGTGGGGCCGCAGGGTATCCAGGGCGATGTGGGGCCGATGGGTCCGCAGGGCCCGCAAGGCGACATGGGGCCGGTGGGGCCGCAGGGCCCGCAAGGCGACATGGGGCCGGTGGGTCCGATGGGTCCGATGGGTCCGATGGGTCCGGCGGGCGCGCCAGGGCAGTCCGGCGCGATGCTCCAAGATCCTTCGGGGTTTCCGCCCTTCCACGACCAGCCCGCGCCCAAGGGCCCCGCGGTGACTGGGCTCGGCGCCTTCTCCGCCCCGGTCCTGCTCACCGAGACCAAAGGCGGCGGGTATCGCCCCCAGGTCGCCGCCGCCGCCGATGGCCAGCTTCACGCCATCTACTATGAGCGCACCGACGCCGGTGACCTCATCCGCCACCGCGTCTCCCAAGACGGCCTCACCTGGACCCCGCCCGCGCCGCTCGGCTTAGAGAAGGATCGGAACTGGGGCCCCGACATCGTCACCCGGGCGGACGGCAGCGTCGTCGTCGTCTTTGACCACGCCAAGCCCGATTTTTCGAGCCGGGGCTACCTCACGATCTGGCGTGACGGCGTCTGGTCCAAGCCCGAGCCGCTCACCCCCGACGACGGCGGCGAGATCGGCAGCGGCCACGTCGCCGACGCTCTGGGCGATGAGCTGGCCTATGTCTGGATCGGCAAGCCGCTCTCGGACAAGGCGCGGTTCACCGCCCGCTGGCGCTGGTACTCCGGTGGAAAATGGAGCGAGATCTACGACTTTAGCGACGGCAGCCAAGACGCCTGGCACACGAACGTCGAGCGCCGCCCCGATGGCAGCGTGCTCGCGGGCTGGGACATCGGCTCGGGCGGCAGCGCCACCACGCTCTATGTCTCTGAAGGCCGCGCCGGGCAGTTCTCCAAGCCCGAGAACCTCACCGCCACGGGCAAACCCGGCGAGCGCCCCCACTTCGCCTTCGGCAAAGACGGCGTGGACCACATCACCTGGTTTCACAAAGAGGGCGGTCAGCCCATCGCCGTCTATGTACGCTCCGGTCGCCCCGGCGCTTGGGGCCCGGTGGACGAGCCCAGCGCGGGCCTCGGCGGCTTTCATTTTGACCCCGACGTCGCCATCAACGACGCCGGGGTGCGGCTCTTGGTCTGGGGCTGGGACGCCGGGCAAGACGCGGAGATGGTGTACAGCGTCAACTCTGGGAAGGGCTGGAGCGAGCCCAAGAAGATCGCCGACATCAACTGGGGCAAACCCGGCCTCGCCTCGGTGAGCGTAGATCCCCAAGGCGCCTTCCACGTCGTCTGGAACCAGGGCGTTCGTGGCGACAACAAGGTCTACTACGCCAAGCTGGTGGTCCCGTGAGCCCCCTGTGGTGGCTGTTGTTGTGGGCCTGCGACGGCGCGACGGAGCCTTCTGGTCAAACGCCGCCCCAAGCTCCGGCGAGCCCACCCGGTCGGCCGGGGCCTCCTGGGCCAAACGGCGGCCCCGGCGGCGGCCCCGGCCCCGGCTTTAAGCCCGAGCCTCACCACCTGAGCCCCACCTTTGAGCTCCTCGGCGCGCCCGGCGACGCGGCCCGATCCGTCGTGATCATCAGCCTCGACACCACCCGCGCCGATCGTCTGGGTGTGTACGGCGGCCGCGCCGAGACGCCGACCTTGACCGGCTTCGCCCAGTCCGGCGCCCGCTTTGACGCGGCCTTCACCCACTTCCCCGAGACCTGCCCGGCGCACTGGTCGATGATGAGCGGCGTCCCGCCCGAGCTTCACGGCAACGTCGCCGGAAACCGGGGCAGCCTATACACCGGGCCCACCTTCGCCGAGATCGCCCAGCGCCACGGCTACGCCACCGCGGCGTTTATCGGCGGCGCGACCCTACAAGACGTGAGCTGCGGCTTCTCCCGGGGCTTCGGCACCTTTGATGATCAGTTCGCCGTCGACACCGACGACATGCGCCGCCCCGCCGCCGAGGTCACCGCCGCGGCGACCACCTGGATGAGCGCCCAGACCGGCCCCTTCTTCGCCTTTGTGCACTACTTCGACGCGCACTTTCCCTACACGCCCCAAGCGCCCTGGGACACCCGCTACGATCCCGACTACAAAGGCAGCCTCGACGGTCGAGATCGCTCCCTCGACCCCTACCGCCGAGGGGAGGCCACCCC
>JAKLKE010000674.1 GCA_023150775.1 Myxococcota bacterium | reverse complement strand
CTTCGTGGTGTCCGTGGTCGTGATGTTGGGGTTTGAGCCCACGACGCCGGCCTCCGTCCCCGTGCGGTAGGTGCCGAGGAGCCAGGACATCACCAGGGGCTCCAGCTCGGGCACCCGGTTGAGCATCTTCGTGCCGTGCCCGCCCGCGGAGTACATCTGCACGACGTGGCGCGAGCGCTTCGCCTCTTGGATGAACTGGGCGGTCTTGGCGCTGTAGGCGTCGTCTACGGCGGCGACGACGAGCAAGGAGCGGTCGCCGTAGGTGGTCAAGGCCTCGGAGAGCGCCACGCCCTTAAAGTTCATGCCCGGCGAGAGCATGACCACGGACTTGATGTTGGGATCCGCCGCGGCGACCTGCAGGCAGAGGTTGGCGCCGATGGACGCGCCCATGAGCGAGACGTCGGTGACGCCTTGTTTACGCAGGTGGGCGACGGCGGCGGCCACGTCCTTCTGCATCTTCTGGTAGTCGGCCTCGGCGAGCGTCGTCGGCGAAGACGTCGGCGTGACGTTGCCGCCGTGGCCGCGCAGATCGACGGCGACGGTGGCGAGGCCGGCCTGGTTGAGCTTCGTGGCGATGAAGGCCCAGTCTTCAGCGCTGCGGCCGGCCATGTGCACGAGCACGACGCCCCGGGTGGCGGCCTTCACCGGGTTGTAGACCGCGTGGAGCTTCACGCCGTCGTCGGTCTGGAGGGTGACGTCAGCGGCCCAGGCGGTGCCGAAGGCCAAGACAAAGAGGAGCGAGGTGGTCAGGATGCGGCGGAGCATCTTCCCTCCGCGGTTGGGGGGTCGGTGGGGTGCGAATCGTGTGTGCCAGCGACAGCGTAGACCCCGGCGGTGAAGAGAGCAAGAGCCGATCGTGACCGTCAGGGGCGCGCGTTAGGAAGGCCTGAGCACGGCGTTCAATTCCCCAAGGAGATCCTCCAATGAGAGGCGGTATCCGAACGCCGCTTCAGCGAGGGTCTCATCGGCGCCGACGGCGCAGGCGGGGCAAGCGGGGAGGTGGTGTCGCGCGAACACCTCCTTCGCCCGGGGGTGGCGGGCCCAGGCCTCGTGCACCGTCATGTCCCCGGTGAAGGGGCCGGCGCGGCGGGCGAGCCAGCGGTCGAGGGCCTCGCGGTCGCGGGCGAGGGCGGTGATCCCGAGCTTGAGGGCGGCCAGCTCGACGTGCAGCGCCGCGCGCTCGTCCACATAAGGGGCCAAGCCCGCGCGCACGGCGCCGTCCAAGGCGGCGCGTAGGCGATCCGCGAAGAGAGAGAGGAGCCTCATGCGCCGCTGACCGTTGACACCTGCACGTTGGGATCATAAAGGGGCCGGGCCTGCGTCGCAAAGCAGGCGGTCGCTCTTTGATGGAATCGAGATGAACAGCCCCGAACTTCACCGCTCGTACATGGCGGTGGCGCTCGCGCAGGCAAGGCTCGCCGTTCCTATCGGTGAGGTCCCTGTCGGCGCGATCGTCGTCCGAGATGGCGCCATCCTCTCCGTCGCCCACAACCGACGCGAGACCGGCGCTGATCCCACCGCGCACGCAGAGCTGCTCGCGATGCGTGAGGCCGCCCTCGCCCAGGGTCACTGGCGCTTGGATGGCTGCACGGTCTACGTCACCTTAGAGCCTTGCGCCATGTGCGCGGGCGCGATGGTGAACGCCCGCGTCAGGATGTGTGTGTATGGCGCCGCCGACCCCAAAGGCGGCTTCCTCGGCACCTTAGGCGACCTCTCTCAGCACCCCGCCCTCAACCACCGCTTCGAGGTGGTCCCGGGGGTCGAAGCTGAAGAGTGCGCCGCGCTCTTACGGTCCTTCTTCCAGGATCTGCGCAGGCGCCGATAAGTCCCGCTCCATGAGCGGCAGAGGTTTAGGGCTCCCCACAGCGCCCCGCGCGCTGTGAATCTGGAGAGGTGGCCGAGTGGACGAAGGCGGTAGACTCGAAATCTACTGTAGTTTGCGCTACCGTGGGTTCGAATCCCACCCTCTCCTCTCTTCTTTTTCATCTCGACCCTGCCTGACCTGCAGGAGAGCCTTCGGGCTCTGCGGAGAGGTGACCGAGTGGACGAAGGTGCACGACTGGAAATCGTGTGTACAGCAATGTACCGTGGGTTCGAATCCCACCCTCTCCGCCACCTGCAGGTGAGCGCCCGGCGTCGCGCCGGGAAGTGATGGTCGGGCCCTGTTGACCAACGCCC
>JAKLKE010000673.1 GCA_023150775.1 Myxococcota bacterium | reverse complement strand
CGAGTCGCTCCTGGGCGCGGTGGAGTCCGAGGCCGACCGCCTGATCGGGACGGGGGCCTTGGACGAGGCGCTGTCTTTGGTGCGTGACTTCCGCGAGGAGGTCGCTGAAGACGCGCGGCTCATCTACGAAGAGTCGTTGATCCAGAACCTCCGGGGCGACGCCCGCGCCGCCGAGGCCCGGGCCCGAGACGCCCTCGCGCTCGACGCCACCCTCGCCGTCGCCTGGTACGACCTGGGCGGCCTGCTCTTGGCCCGGGGCGAAGAGGCCGAGGCCGAGGCCGCCTACACCCGCGCCGCCGAGGCCAGCGCCGAGCACCCCCAAGGCTGGGCCGCCCCCATCCAGCTCGCCCTCATCGCCGCCCGCCGGCGGGACGCCGTCGCCTTAGAGACCTGGCTGCGCGAGTCCGTGCGCCGGGGCTTACGCCTGCGCGCGCTCACCGAGCAGCCCCAGTGGGCCGAGGTCTTGGCCGAGCCGAGCAACCGTGAGGTCCACGAGCGCCTGATGTTGCTCTACGGCGAGGCCGGGCCGTGATCCTTGGGCGCTGACGCCGGGGCCGCGGCTGCTTAGGTTGGGGAGACCGGAGCCCCCATGTCGCCGCTGCTCTTCGCCTGCTCGTTCGCCTTCGCCCAAGACCCCGCCCCCGAGGCGCCGCCAGCGGAGCCGACGCCCGCCGAGCCCGCCGCCGAGGCGCCGCCGCCAGCGCCCGTGGTCACGCCCGAGGCCCCGCCGGAGGAGGCGCCCAACGAGTCGCCGATCCAGCTCGCCGAGCGTCCCGAAGGGTTAGGCGTCGGCGTGCTGCTCGGCGCGCCGACCGGCCTCAGCGTGGCCTACCGCTTCGACGACCCCCGCCACGCCGTCGCCGGAGGCCTCGCCTGGAGCGTGTCCAGCCGCGACGTGCAGGTTCACCTCGACTACCAGCTCGTGCTCCAGCGCTACGAGAGCGAAGAGGTCGACACCGTCGATTTCCCGATCTACGTCGGCGTCGGCGCCCGCTTCCGCGCTGGGGACAGCCCCTATCGCAACGACCCCAACTTCGGCCTGCGGGTGCCCTTCGGCGTCGCGGTGCATCCGAAGAGCCTGCCGATCGAGGGGTTTGTGGAGGTGGCGCCGATCGTGGGGCTGTTCCCGGACACGACGGTGTACGTGGACGCGGGGTTTGGGGTGAGGGTGTATTTTGGGGTCAACTGAGGTCAGTTCTTGAGATGAATGGATGATGTTGTAGCTATCTCTAGCCCTTCGGGGGGGTATCCCACTCGCGAATTAGATCACCAATCACTTTCTGCACTTCTGGTCCCCATTGCTGGACATCCCTCATAGCTGCCAAGAGAGTTCCTTCTAAGCTACGGCGAACAACCAACCGGCTAACATCAAAACAATACTGAGCATGTGATATCGATCCAGTTAATGCGGGCAGTTCGTCCTCCAATCCGCTTAACGCCCCTGCAACGAGCCTGTAAACCTCGGAAGGAGAACCGAATCTTTCCTTCAACAACTGATTCAAGACCGCGACCCGACGTGTTCTCGTGTTGCTTCGAGAAGAATCACCGAAACCAATAGCCTCTACATCACCCACTCGCACGCTTCCTCCGACAACTATGGCCACATGATCTGCAACCGCCCCACGTAGCAAATCGTCAAACTGGCGCGCTGGTAGTCGCTCAAACAAGACGCGATCTTGCTCAACATATTTATCCGTCATCACACCGCGATCTGCAAGAATCAATCGGATATCACTCAAAGACGGGTCACTCCATACATCTCCAATCGTTTCCCCATCGAGCCCATCAAGCACCATGACACATGCATCAAAAACCCAACCACAATCTCGACTTGCCCGGCGACATTCAAACATTACATCCAACATCCAGCCACGCTTACTCGACAGTCCAGAACGCACACATCCCAAGAAGACGCCAAACCGAGCAAGGTCGTCAACAACCACATCAGACAACATCCCCCTATGCACCAGTGGTCGTCCCGAAAGCCAGTCAACACTTTCGATAAATTTTGATTGGTTCTTTGTCCAACCAGCAGCCACAGCATATCCCAACATGCCAACCAATCGTGTACGCAGCGCACCGCCGCTTGCGCGCTCAGCCTCGTAGATCTCTGATAGAACGTCCTCAGACGGCGGAAGCGATAGCAGGTACGATAGACATGCCTGCTCCATGCTGGTACCAC
>JAKLKE010000672.1 GCA_023150775.1 Myxococcota bacterium | reverse complement strand
CCGCCGATGGACGGCGCTTGTAAACGCACCCGCTGCCAACAGAGCGGACATGCTCGTGGAGACGGGTGATCGAACGGTTCAACGTAGCTACACCAAGCTCCTGCCGACCCATGTGGACGCAGACCCACTTGTTTCGCTGACGCCGAATCACCCCGCGCCGCCAATAATTCGTTATGGCTACCGCAGCTTTGATCGGCAGTGGATTGTCGCGGATGTGCGGATCGGCGACCGGCTGCGGCCTCCTTTGTGGGAGGTCTCTTCAAATTCCAACCTGTATTTGGCGGCAATGATGACCGACCAAATTGGGGCGGGTCCATCACTCACCGTCTCGGGCTACATCCCAGACCTGCATTATTTCTGCGGTCGTGGCGGCAAAGACGTGATGCCCCTCTACCGCGACGCCAAGGCCGAGGAGCCCAACATCACCCGGGGCCTGCTCACCAAGCTCGGCCGCCAGCTCAGCCGCCCGGCGCCCAAGCCCGAGGCCCTGGCGGCGTATGTCTACGCGGTGTTGTCGAGCCCTCGGGTTCAAGAGCGCTTCGCCGAGGCGCTCAAGACCCCCGGCCCTCGGGTGCCGATGACGGCGGACGCCGCGCTGTGGGACGAGGCCGTGGCCTTGGGCACCTGGCTTCTGTGGTTACACACCTACGCCGAGCGCCTGCAAGACAAGGCCAAGGGGCGCGGGCGTTATGTGCCCTTCGTGCCCGGCCTCGACTGGCAAGAGCCCGTGCGCACCATGCCCGAGACCCCCAAAGACCTCCACTACGACGCCGAGACCCAGGTGTTGTCCGTCGGCGATGGCCGGGTGGGCGGTGTGGCGCCCGAGGTCTGGGAGTTCACGGTGAGCGGGATGCCCGTGGTGAAGAAGTGGCTCGCCTACCGCACCCAGAAGGGCGCGGGCAAAGCCACGAGCAGCGAGAGCGCGCTGGACCACATCCGCCCGACCGCCTGGGCCGATGAGTGGAACGATGAGCTTCTGGAGCTGCTGCGCGTGCTCACCCTGACCGTAGAGAAGCACGCCGAGCAGGCCTCGCTCGTGGACCGCATCTGCGACGGCCCGCTCATCCCCGCGAGCGAGCTGCCCAAGCCCAAGGACACCGAGCGGAAGCCGCCGAAGGGCGAGTGAGCTTGGGGGGTGGGCCCTCAACGAGACGCAGTAAAACAACAAGGGAGTAAACGATGAGTGGTCTGGGAAGTAAAGGATGGACGTTGGGCCAAAAGCTTGGGTCCGGTGGTTTCGGCGTTGTGTACGAGGTTTGGTGCAACGCGACGGGGGAGTTCGCCGTCGCGAAGTGCGCTCAATCGTACAAGACCGTCGATAACCTGCTCAACGAGGCTGACTTGATGTTGGCCTTTAATCACGTCAACATTATTGAGGTCTATGATGCCGTTGAGGATGAGGAAGGTCAAGTGTGGCTCATCATGGAGGCCGCGAGCACGAGCCTCCGCAAAGCGATCGACGAGAACGGCCCATGGCCAAGCTCACAGGTCATCCGACGCGGGATCGAACTGCTCTCTGCCCTTCATGCGATTCACAATCAAGCAATCATTCATCGAGACGTACACATCGACAATGTGCTCGTGACGTACTGGGACGATGATCATGAGCCAACGATCAAGCTGACAGACTTCGGCATCAGCAAACTCCTCGAACAAGACGCTGAAGGCTTCGCGTTCACGCGCATTGGTCGGCAACATGAGGTGGCCCCGGAGCTATTGCTTTCCGACGGCTACACGACCCATCAGTCAGACATCTATCAAGCGGGGCTGTGTATGTACTTCATGCTCACAGGCACCCCCGCGATCAGCGCACGGGACGGCGATGTGAGAACGGCCGTTTGGAGCGGGGTCGCGCGTCGACGTGCGGAAGCCCTAAGGACAGACCTGGGCGACATTATCGCGAAGATGCTTCGACGCCGCGACGACTATCGCTATACGTCGGCGGCTTCGGTCATTCGAGACCTTCGCCGCATCGAGCCTTTTCGTCGGCTTCGGATCAGGGGCTGAGTCGGCCTTCACTGGGAGGCTGCTCGGTGATGCGCACTACGGTACACGATGCAGCGCCGGGGCTTACGCGGTGCGTGGCGAGCGGCCCGCGCCTGTGACGGGAGCCCAAATCCAGAGCGCCACCACGCCCCGCCTCGCCGCTGGGCGTGACGTGGTGCGTAGCGAGACGCCCGCACGC
>JAKLKE010000671.1 GCA_023150775.1 Myxococcota bacterium | reverse complement strand
ATCTCCAACCGCATCAAGAGCACGGTGCAGGAGACCATGGACCAGAACCAGAAGGAGTACTTCCTTCGGGAGCAGATCAAGGTCATCCGCCAAGAGCTCGGCGAGGAGGGCGGCCCGGACGACTTGGACCGCCTGCGCCTGCGCCTGGAGGCCGCGGGGATGCCGCCCGAGGTCTTCAAGGAGGCCACCCAAGAGCTCGACCGCATGAGGCGGATGCACAGCGACGCCGCCGAGTACAGCGTGAGCCGCACCTGGCTCGACCTGATGGCCGCCCTGCCCTGGTCCACGCTCACTGAAGACAAACACGACCTCACCCACGCCCGGGCCGTGTTGGACGAGGACCACCACGGCTTAGAGAAGGTCAAGGAGCGCATCTTAGAGTACCTCGCCGTGCGCCAGCTCAACCCCACCGCCCGTGGCGTGATCCTCTGCTTCGCGGGCCCCCCCGGCGTGGGCAAAACCAGCCTCGTGAAGTCCATCGCCCAGGCCCTCGGCCGAAGCTGGCAGAAGGTCTCCCTTGGCGGCGTCAAAGACGAGAGCGAGATCCGCGGCCACCGCCGCACCTACATCGGATCTATGCCCGGCCGCATCATCCAGGCCATCAAACGTGCGGGCAGCCGCAACCCCGTCCTGCTCCTCGATGAGCTGGACAAGCTCGGCGCCGACTACCGCGGCGATCCGGCCTCCGCCCTGCTGGAGGTCCTCGACCCGGCCCAGAACCACGCGTTCATGGACCACTACCTCGACGCCCCCTTCGATCTCAGCCAGGTGATGTTCATCGCCACGGCGAACGTCGAGGACAACATCCCCCACGCGCTCTTAGACCGCTTAGAGATCGTGCCCCTGCCCGGCTACATCGAAGAAGAGAAGACCGAGATCGCACGGCACCACCTGCTCCCCCGCGTTCGCGCCGAGCACGGCCTCACCGAGGCCCAGCTCACCGTGACCCCCGAGGCGATCCAGCAGCTCATCCGCCGCTACACCCGCGAGGCCGGCGTGCGCCAGCTTGAGCGAGAGCTGGCGAAGCTGCACCGCAAGGCCGCGCGCCGTGTGGTCGAGGGCGACAGCGCCCACATTGAGGTGACCGAGGCCCGCCTCGCCGAGCTCATCGGCCCCCCGCCCTTCCACGTCGAGCCCGCCGAGCACGCCACCACCCCCGGCGTGGCCATCGGCCTCGCCTGGACGGCGGTGGGCGGCGAGATCCTGTTCATCGAGGCCGTACGTTTCCCCCAAGGCAAAGGCCAGCTCCGCCTCACCGGCAGCCTCGGCGACGTGATGAAAGAGTCCGTCGAGGCCGCGATGTCCCTGCTCCGCAGCCGCGCGGAGCGTTTTGGCATCCCCGCCGAGGTGTTCACCTCGTTTGACTACCATGTGCATGTGCCGTCGGGCGGCATCCCCAAAGACGGCCCCAGCGCGGGCGTCACCATGCTCACGGCCCTGGCCTCGCTGATGACCGGCCGCAAGGTGCGCAGCGAGCTGGCGATGACCGGCGAGCTGACCCTGCGCGGGAAGGTGTTGCCGGTGGGTGGGGTGAAAGAGAAGGTGCTGGCCGCCCGCCGGGCGGGGATCAAGGTGGTCGTGCTGCCCAAACACAACGAGCATGACCTCGCGGACATCCCGGCGTTGTTGCGCGATGACCTCACGTTCCACTTCGTGACGGAGGCGGACGAGGTGCTGGCGCTGGCGTTGGAGGGGGTGGTGGTGCCGTTGGAGGTGGCTCCGCCCGTGGTGGAGCCGACGCCCGCTCCCGAGGGCGTGGCGCCGGTGGTGCTGGACACGAACGTCAGGTGATGAGGATGGAGGGTGATGCGCAGTCGATTGACGCGCCCCCACCGCGCTGACAGAGGTTCGGGTGTCTCGCTGAGCCCTCTGTGACCCATCGAGCTTGGGCTCTGTGCTTCGTTCGCCGTGTCTGAAGAGACGCGGCGCCCCAGATCGAGACAGACGCCCGGTGGGTCCTGCCGACACACCGGGCGCTCTGGGTGGCCTACTCGCCCTTCGACCGGGCCGCGCCCATGAGGTCCAAGGGGGCGTGAACGACGAGGGCGAAGCCGGGGGTCCATACCTCTTTGAGCGGGATCTCTTGGGTGGATTTGACCGGGCTGTCGAGCTCGACCCCTTCGGCGAGCATCGTGACGCGCCGCATCGTCACCGAGGGCGAGACCGAGAGCAGACGCCAGCCCAG
>JAKLKE010000670.1 GCA_023150775.1 Myxococcota bacterium | reverse complement strand
GGTCCGGAGCGCGTGATGCGCGAGAGGACCTCGTAAGCGCAGTGAGCCAAAATTCGTGACGAATTTTGGTGAACGTTCCCGTGAGAGGCACCCCGAGTCCCACACGATCAGGGGCCGACCCAGGCGCGTTGAGATCGCCACGACGCTCAACGCCCCGAGACCCCACCGAGAGCCCAACACAGAGCGCCACAACACATCGAAGAGACGCCACACGATCACACCCCGAGCCCCCACCGAGAGCCCAACACAGAGCGCCCCCCAAGAGACGCCCCGCATCACCCCTCCGCCACCCCACGCACCGCCGTCGCCCGGGTGAGCTGCAGCACCTCGCCGTCCCAGAGCTCGATCACGCCCGGCCCGACGACCTCCCCGCCTGGCCGCGTCACCGCCCGAGGCAAGCTCAGGCGCCCAGGGCCCAGCCACTCGACGGCGCGGCGCGGCAGGCGCGGGTCCGTCACCGGGGTGTCTGTGTACAGCGGGTGGTCCGGGGTGAGGCCCGGGATGTCGCGGCCCAGCCACTCGCCGGGCTGCAAGGTGAACAGTCGGCCGTCTTCAGGGCCGCCGAGCACCTCCAGAGAGGTCGCCAGGGCCTCGGCGCCGGGACGCTCCACGGCGCCGAGCGCCAGCTCCAGCTCCTTGAGGCCGAAGCCGTCGGGGAGGTCCAGGCCCAGGGCCTTGAGGCGCGGGGTGCCCGTCCAGTCCGGGGCGCTGCGGGGCAGGCGGTCGAGGTGTAACCAGGGGCGCGGGCCTTGAGGGCGGCGCGGAGAGGCGCCGGAGAGGGCGACCTCACACAGATGCTCGACGCCGACATAGGCCGAGCCACGGGCCAAGGCGTAGCGCCGGGCGGCGTCGAGGCGGGCGGCGGCGTCTGGGCTGGGCAGGCGCCAGCCCGAGGGGCGCCAGGCGCGCAGGGCGGCGGGCTGGTGCAGCTCGTCTAGGCCCGCGGCGAGCAGCACCGGGGCGTCGCCGAGCTGGGCGAGACGCCACAGAGGCGCCTCCTCGGCCAAGGCGGCGAGCACGGCCGCGTCTTGGGCGGCGGTGACCGTGTGAACATTCGGGTCGGCGAAGACGATGGCCGCGCGGGCGCCACGCTCGACGGCCTGCTCGGCGAGACGGGAGCGGGCGCGGGGGTTGCGGCTCTCCTCACCCACCAAGGCGAACACCACGAGCTCGGCCTCGGGCAGCCAGGCCGCGAGGGCGCCGGCCTCGGCGTTGAGGGCTTCAGTGAGCGCGGGCGGGCGGCCGACAAGCCACACGATCGTCGCGTCGTCAGGGTTGAGCTGGGCGCCCACGAGGGGCGCGGGCGGGCCCAGGCTGAGCTTCGTGCAGGCCGGGGTGAGCGCGGTGAGGCGGCGCTCGGACTGTGCGTCACCCGGCGGGGCGTAGCCGATGAGACGAAAGCCCCAAGGGGACGGGGGACGGGCGGGGGGCTCGCCGGTCATGCGGGCCACGACGGGCTTCGCCGCGGGGGGCGAGAAGGTGAGACGCTCCCAGGGCAAGGCCTGCAGAGAGGGGGTGTCGGCCTGGAGCACGAGCAGGGCCCGGCCGCCCGGGGCGCTGAGACGCCGCCACACGCCGCGCAGGGCGTCGAGCTTTAACAGCGCGCCGATAGCCTGGGCGGGCTCGGCGCTGAGCAAGGCCCGGGCGTCGGTGTCGACCTCAACAACACGGTCCCCCTCAATCTCGACGTGCAGGTGAACACTTCGCCCGCTCAGGCCCAGACGCAGCCGCGCCGCGCGTAAGATCGCGCTCGGCGTCGGCGCGCTGGCGGGTGGAGCGGGTGAGGCCACGGCTTAATGCCCACCGTCGTCGGAGACCTCGACCCCACGCTCCTTTAGCCACTTCCGCATCTCGTCCTTGTCCAGAGACTTCTCCAAGGCCGCCTGGGGCTCGATCACGTCGTCGTTCACCAGCTTTCGTAGGCTGTCGTCCATCGAGATCATGCCCTGGGCCTTGCCCGTGCTGATGAGGCCGCCGATCTGGTGCGACTTCCCGTCACGGATCATCGAGGCCAAGGCGCTTGAACCGTAGAGGATCTCCAAGGCCGCCACACGACCGCCCTTCTTGCGCCGCAGGAGCTGCTGGGCCAACACGCCCTTGAGCACGCCGCCGAGCACGCCGCGCACGCCCTCCTGGCGATCCGAGGGGAAGACGTTCACCACACGGTCGATGGTCTTCGAGGCGGAGTTT
>JAKLKE010000066.1 GCA_023150775.1 Myxococcota bacterium | reverse complement strand
GAGGCCACGCCGTAGAAGAGGTTGTGGCTCAGCGCGACGGTGGAGTCCCCAGCGACATTGATGAGCGGCGCGTAGCCCGCGGTGACCCCCGCCTCGTCGATGAACACGTTGTGGCTGATCGTCGCTTTCGCACCAAGCGCGAGGCGCAGGATCGTGCCCTGCTGGTCTTGGGTGACGGCTTTGCTCTGCACGAAGAGGTTGTCGGTGAGGGTGAGGTTACTCTTCTCACCCGCTGCGCTGATGAAGCCGCCGCCGGTCTGGGTAGAGGAGGTGCTGAGGGTGTTGTCGGCGAGGAGTGAGCCGGTGAGGGTGAGGCTGGTGTTGTCTAAGGAGATGAGGCCGCCCTCGTTTGTGGTGCCGTTGTCGCTGGAGTCCCAGCCCTCGGAGGTCCAGCCGGTGAGCACGGAGTCGGTGATAAACACGCTGATGGTGGGGGTGCCCGTCTCGTTCGCCGTGGTGAGGAGGGGGCCCTTCTTCGCGCAGGCTGTGGTGGCGCCGAGGCGTTCCAGGGTGATGGTGGTGGTCCCGGCGGTCTCCTTGGGCTCCACGTAGATGAATGAAGATGTCCCACACTGGGGCTGGATATCGCGTAGGGTTAGCGTCGCGGTCTTGCTGGCCTTTGTGTAAACCGCGAACGCAGGAGAACCACTGCTCGCCCCCACCACCGTGACATTACAGGTCCCCACCCGCTGCAGGACGCATTCGCCAGAGGTGAGCTCATACTTCGCTGCCACCGTGCAGCTCGACTGCCCGTTGCAGTCAATATTGACCTCGCCGCCGTCACAGGACTCCAACGGCAAGGTCGCGCCCGCGCAGGTCAAGGTCTCCGCGTGCGCCCCGCCGCTCATGAACAACAAGCCGATCATCACGCTCATGGCCGCTCCCAGTCGGCGCTAAAGCCGAGTCCAACACGCCAGTCTGTCATCGTCGTGGGGTACACCTCCGAGGCGTCGCCGAGGAGCAGCCCCCAGCGCCCGGTCAAGACGCCGCCGGTGAGCCCGGCCCGCCAAGACCAGGCCCCGCGGCCGTGGCGATAGCCGAGGTCGAGCTCGACGAGGTGGGTGAGGCCGTTGGAGCCGAGGTTCACCTGGGCGTCTCCGCGCAGCGACGGCACCACGACCTCACCGCTGAGCTGCGCCATCGGGATGTACTGGTGCTGGCCTTGGGGATTGGCGCTGACGAGCAGCGGCGCGTCGGGCTCAGCGCGCAGGACTGAACGATAGACGCGCGGGCCGAGCATCACCGTGAAGTAGGCGTCGTCGTCAGGCGGGGCCGCTCCTTGGGGGGCCGCCAGGAGACCGTCGCTGTGCCACCCGACACCCAACCAGGGGCTCCACAGGGGCAGGCCCAGCACCCCGCCGAGCTGGTTGTCCGCGAGCGGCTGGGTGACGCCGAGCCCACCGCCGATGACGAGGTGCTCCGTGAGCGCGTAGGAGCCCCGCGCTACGACGGAGAGGGTGATCGCCGAGCAGCCGACGCTGCAGGCCAAGTCGTCGTTCACCTCTTGCCAGGTGGCGTAGGGTTCTTCGCCGTCGTTCACCAGGAGGTGCTCGGGGCTCGAAGTTGAGCCGCTGAGCTCATGCGCCCAGCGGTTAAAGCCTCCGACGAGGCCGAGCTGAACGTTCGCTCGGTGGGTATTCACCATCGGCGGCGGTGGGCGCTCCGCCGGGGGCTCGCTCGCCCAGAACGCCGTGAGCTGCGCGGCGAGCTCGTTGGCGTTGTCGGCCTTGGAGACGACGGCGGCTTCGTAGTCAAGCCGCAACAAGAAGCCTTGGGCCCAGCCCTTGTCGAGCGCGCTGGCGTCTTCACGCGCCGCGATGGCCTCCGCCAAGGCGCGGGCCTGGGCGTGATCGCCGCCCTCGTGGGTGAGGCGCACATCGAGCCGAGCGAGCACGCTCTGTGCCCAGAGGAGATCTGGGGGGCGTTGCCCCTCCAGAGTGGTCAGCTCCGTGGCGGCGGCGCGGGCGGCGACATACTCGCTGGCCCACTCTAGCTCGACGACGCCCAGACGCCGCTCCGCGGCGGTGAGCCAACGAACCGACTCCACGTCGCCCGCGGCCTGGGCGAGGCCCAACGCGGCGGCGACCGCCTCCCGACCGGCGGCGATCTCGCGGCGCTGTTCAAAGCCCCGAAGCGCCACGCGCGCGCTCACCCTCGTCTGCCAGTCGGCTTCCGGCGTGCTTAGACCGTCCACGGGGAACACGTCGAGCAGGACTTTTGCCCCGGCGGCGTCCCCGGCGCCCTCCAGTCGCTCGATCTCGACGCGCCTCGAGGCGCGCACTGTCCACTCCAACGAGGGGAGCGACAGGTTCGGCACGTCACGGAGGTCGCGGATGTTCTGCTCGGCGTCGTTGAGCTCACCTCGCTGGAGGTAGACCTCGACGAGCACCCGTCTGGCGCGCTCGGTGAGGCTTGATGGGTCGAGCTCAACCGCGCGCATCGCCGCGAGCTCGGCGCGATCGAGCTGCCCCTCGGAGTAGTAACGCTCGGCGAGCTCTCGCTGCTGGTTGGCCTCCTCCGCGGCGCGGCCCTTGGACTGGGCGTAGACCTCATCGACGCCGAGCAACGTGAGGAGCCCCAGCAGCAGGGTCGCGCGGGCGGCGGTCTTCAGGAGCAGATTCGGCTTCACGGCGCAACCCTATCCGCGGCAAGGTTCATGGGCGGAGCATAGCAGGTTCTGCGGCTCACTGCGAGATCCGGTAGTATTTGTCGCCGATTCGGTCCTGGGTTCCCGTGGCCGCATCGGTGCACTTAATGCGGTAGTACACGTAGACTTTCTCGTTGTCCGTGGTGTCGCCTTCCCACTCCAGGGGGCCACCGCTCAGCTGAAGGGTGGTCGTCTTGTCGGTGTAGAACTGAGGGGTAAGCGACATCTGGGCGTAGACCGCGCTGCAGCGCCCAGCGGTTGGGTCAAGGGTGGCCTCGATGTTCAGCTGCTTCTTGCCGAGGCCCGTCGCGGTGGCCTTGGTCAAGGCGAGCTGAGGTGGCAGAGACTTGGGCGGCTCAGGCGGCGCGGGAGGGGTCACCCCATCGCAGTTGTAGTCGGGGTCGCCAGCGACCTCCGGCGCGCCAGGGCGGTAAAGTTTGTTGGTGTCTAAGCAGTCGTCCCCGTTGGTGCTCACGTTCTTGCCTTTGCAGACATCTCCGAACCGCGGACGTTGGGGGTTGCCGAAGCCGTCGCCGTCCAGGTCTTCGAAACACTTGAGCTGGGGCTGGGCCTGGGTCTGCGTTGGCGCCACTTGGGCGCGCTGGGGCTTTTCAAGCTCTCCTTCCGCGATCGCCCCGTCGCAGTTGTTATCGACTCCGCGGCCGTCCCCGGTCGCGCCGGGGTGCACCTTGGGGTCGTTGTCGTCGCAGTCGTTCGTCCCGAGCCCTCTGCTCCTGAGCTCCTCCAGCTCACTCTCCGACGCCGCTGCGCAGGTCAAGAAGCCGTCGGCGTCGGCGTCGGTGGCGCTCGCGCAGGCGCTCGGCTCAATCTTTTTGGACACCGGATCGAGGGGTTTGTCCGGCAGATCTACGGGCGGCGCTGGGGTTGGCGTCCCTGGCTCCGCCTCGCCGGTCAGCGCCGTGATCAGCCCCAAGCACAGCGCCGCCATCATCATCCCGAGGATGAGCGCCGCGATCACCAACAGCAGCCCCGGGCGCCGCGAGCGTGTGTTGGGGTTGTCCAAGCCCTCAACACCGGCGGGCGTGGCGTAACCAGGGCGCTCGGACCCACGCGCGTCACCTGGGGTGGGCGTCGGGGCCGGACGGGGAGCGGCGAGCGGGCCGCCCGAGGGCGTCGGGGTGGGCGAGGACGGCGACGCGCCCGGAGCGTGTCCCCTCCGCTCGGGTGACGGTGGGGCGGGCGGCGCCACCGCTGGTGGGGGTGGCGCAGCGGGCGGTGGGCGCTTGGGCGGCGTCGGCGTGGTCGGCCGCGCCCCCGGAGGAGGAGGGGTAGGGGTTGGCGGCGCCGGTGGAGGGGGCGTGGGTGAAGGGGGGCGAATCCTCGTGGTCTGCGCGGCGAGCGGCACGGGGCTCGGGGCTGGGGAGTAGGGCAAAGAGCGCGTCTGCGCCTCCTTCTGCGGGGAGGCTTCTGCCACGACGTTGCCCGGCCCGCCCCCCTCTACCTCCTCATCGAGCAGCTCAAGCTCCGTCTCGACGGTCTCCGGGCTGTCGATGTGGGGCACCAAGTGGGCGATGTTCTGGCGAGACACATGAATCATCGGGGTCGGGCGACGCGGCCGATCCAGCGCCAACGCCAGAGGCGCCCATTCGGGGCTCTGGGCCATGCGGGGCGGGATCTCTCCCCGAAACGCCGACATCAGCTCGCGCAGGCCAGGTCCGCGCGGTGAGCTGTCCAGCAGCCCCTGCAGGGTGTAGAGCAGCTCCTCTGCGCTCTGTGGACGATCTTCGGGGTCAATCTCCAGGCAATGCCTAAGGACAGGCGCGAGGGGCCCGAGGAGCGCCTCATAATGGACGATTCGGCTCACCGCGTGGCCGCTGCGTTTGCGCTTGAGGAGGAAGCTGTCGGCGTCGTCCGCTCGAAAGAGGCGCTCCTTCGTCATGAGCTCAAAGAGCACCGTGCCCAAGGCGTAGAGGTCCGTCGCAGGGGTGAGGGTGCTGCTGAGGTATTGCTCCGGCGCCATGTACTCGCGCGTGCCTTTGGCGATGCCTTGCGCGGTCTTGTCGCCGGGGAGCTCCTCGCTCTTGGCGATGCCGAGATCAAGAACTCTCACCACGCCGTGATGATCGATCATCAGGTTGGGAGGCTTGATGTCGCGGTGGACGATGTGGTAAGGCGCGCCGTCGCTGGACGTGGCATTGTGCAGCGCGCGCAGGCCCGCGCAGACGCCGATGCCGGCCTCCAACACCGCCGACCGGGGCAGCACCGCGTCGATTCTCCCAAGGCGACGGATGATGTCCGAGAAGGTGAGCCCGTCGATCCACTCCATGACGATGGCGATGTCGGCGCCTGATGTCACCATGTCCTCGATCTTGACGACGTTGGGGTGCTGGATCAGGTTTCCGACGTACCAGTCCCGCAAGAACGAGAGGTTCGCGTCGTGCAGCTCCGTCTGCGACTCAGGACGATGACGGAGCTTGAGGGCGACGCGGCGCCGGAGCGCGTGCTGCTGGTGGTTGGTTGTGTGCTCCGCGAGCCAAACCCCGCCGTAGCCCCCCTCGCCGAGCGGCTTTACGAGCGTGTACTTACCGAAGACTTGGCCCGGGTGGATCTGCGGGGACGCTTGCATGGCTTCACTACCTGGTAAAAGCATGGGGACGGTTGTGCCTTGGCGTGACCTGTAGTATAACGCAAAGGCGATGATGCGCTCAAGCTGAGAGGCCATCGCGTGTTGAAACAGGCTCGCCGAGGTGTCAGAGATGTCGGTTCAGGTCGTCGCGCTGCTGGTTACCGTTGTTGCGCTGCTCGTTATTGTCGTTTGGTTGGCCATGCAGCTTCGTGAGCACGAGCAAGAGCATATCATTAGCTTGGCCCAGCTTCAGGATCTTCAGCAGAGCAACGCTGAGCTGATCACGCAAGCAGATCACTCGACTCAGCAGAGAGAGCAGATGGCGCAGCACATCGAGATGATTCGGCGTGAGCGCGTTGAGCTCTTGGCCACCGCGGCGGAACAAGATCGGCACCTGACGGACCTCCGTGCCCATATCTCCCAACTCAAGACCCGCTCAACCCTCGCGGAGGGGCAGCTCGCCGAGTACAAAAGCGCCAACCTGGATTTTGATGCCCAGAACGCTACACTCAAGCGTGAGCTCGCCCATGTGAACCGCCTCAATATGGAGCTTGCGAAGCAAGCGGTGCCGCTCCGCGTGCACACCGTCTTTATGGACGGGATGTCGAAGGGGGGCAAGACGACGTTGATGGAGCGCCTCACTAACCCCACCGCGACCCCCAAGGACCTTGACTCTATCCAGTCCACAATGGCGCAGTATCGCACAAGCCCTGTGCCGATCTGCTGGGGCGAAGAGAACGGGGTTCGTGTGCTGCACGCGGTTGACTTCGTGGACATCGCCGGGGGGCAGCCGGAGCAGATCGGCAACATGATCGACCGTCACCATCGGGAGAACAAAGGGAAGGCCGTCGCGTTGATGATCTGGGATGTCTCCGCGGGGGCGGGCAAGAACGCGGAATACATCAGCGAGGTGCGTCTGAGGGCCACCTATGAGCGTGACGTCGCCCGGGAGGTGGTCTCCTCGGTAGTGGTCTTCTTCAACAAGGTCGACCGGGTGCCCAACGTATCGTCACAAGGAATCGAGGCCGATCCCGCGATGCAAGAGCAACGCCAACAGGTCGATCTGCTCTTGCAGAAGAGCTTCAACCCACGACGAGACTCCTGGTACGTGTTTGGCTCTGCACGGTCCGGCGCCGGAGTGCACGAGTGCCTAGGCGCGATCGTGTGTGGCCTCGAGCTGGGGCATTTGTTTAAGGGGAGCTCTGAGGTGGTCGGGGGCCCTAACCGGTGAGACCTGCGCACTTTCTCAACCTACGCTGGCGACAAGACTATCGCTTCGTCACTGAGCTTCGTGGACGGGGCGTCGGTCCTCTGGAGCAGGCCGGGCTGCGCCTTCAGCAGACCAAACCGGATGCCTGGGCGCTGTACTCCGAGACGCTCCCGGGGGTGGGGGACATTATCACCCTGTTCGGGCGAATGTTTCTAGTGTTTGATGGGCGTCGTGCCGTATGGCAGCACAGCCTCGTCTACCCGCCCGGGGCGCGCGATGACGTCACGGCGCGCGCGATCTTTCGCGCGGCCTATGGTGGCGATCCGGGCTTGCTGTTGCCGACACTTTACGAGCTTCTCGCGCCTCTTGAGCACTGGCAGGGGGATCCATTGGTGCGCCGGATGTTTCTCGGGGCGCCGGCCACCGCGCCCGAGCCTGTCGCCGCGACGCTCATCCGGGAGCTCTGGGGTGAGCATTTCTCGCTCGGTGAGGAGCTATTGGCGAAGATAGATGCGCTAGAACGTAGTCTATCAGAGGTGCGCGGGCCAGGGTGCCTGGATGAGCCTACGGAGGAGGAGCTGCTCAACCCATTGGAGATGCAACCCGCGCTCCAGCGTCCCGAGCAGGAGCTCCCCAGCGCCCAGCGAGACTGGCATCGACTGGATCCCCGGTGGGCGATGGACGTCCTCGTTAACCCATCCGAGGGCAACACATCGGGGGGGCTAAGCCACGAGCGCGTAGACGTTGGTGTAGAGTCCGCCTTAGACTTGTCTTCTGTACGGAGTGATCTGGACGCAACGCGGGCCTCCATGGAGGAGAACGGCGAGCGGTCCGTAGGCACCCCATTTGCCGACGAGGCTCGCGAGACCCTTCATGCAACGGGCTTAAGCGCGCCCGACCCGAGGGCGTCCGATGCGCGAGACGAGCAGTCCGAAGGTGCCCCGCACGCCGTGGCGTTGGGAGATGAGGCGCGCGAGGCCCCTGCTTCATTGGGCTTGAGGAACTCCGACATCATCTCCCCCGATGTCCACGAAGAACCAACGGCCCGGGGTCTCAGCAGTGAGCCGCTCGTCCTGGCATCCGCCCGGCTGTTTGATCTGCCCACGGAAGAGATCCCTCTCGGCTCCATTGGGCGGTCTCATCGGCCAGCCGAGCCGTCAGATGAAGAGCCTGCCCATCCGCCTGCGCGAAGCGGGGATGGCCAGATGGACGAGTCCGCTTTGGTAAGCGTGGTCGGGGTCCTAAACCCTGGAGCGGGGGAAGAGGAGGATGAAGACGATGAAGACGACGAGGACGACAGAAAGACGGTGATTGAGCGTTCGGGAGGAATAGCATCGCACGGCCCGTGGCTGAACAGCGCGCCCACGCAGATCTTCCCGAGGGCGCTCAACTCGTCGCCGACGCTCATCCACATCCCACGCGCGACAGCCGCCGACCGCATGCCCCCACCAGCGGTCGCCAAGTCGTCGGAGCACACGCCGCTGGAGGACGCGCCGCTCGAAGCACACGAAGTAGACAACCATCGGGGGAGGTCGATGGTCATCGCCGCGTCGTTGGGGCTCCTCGCGGCGCTCTTGGCCCTCTGGATCATCTGGAACCGCTCCACGACGGTCCAGGAGCTCCCAAGGGGTGACGAGCAAGCTCTGGAGGCGAGCGGGCCGTCTCCGGTCCCTGTGAGTGATCCGCCCAGCGCGCCGAAGGAGCCGTCTCCCGCCGTGCGGTCGGACGGTGGTGAGGTGACTCCAAAGACGGAGCAAAGTGTGGCCTGTTATCGAGATGATGACCATGATGGGTATTGGGCTAAGGGGGCTAAGCCTACGCTGCAGGTAGGGGAGAAGTGTCCCAGGGGTAAAGTCGAAGAGAACGAAGACAACAGCGGAAAGTTTGACTGTGATGACCTCAAGCCGGGAGATAATCCAGGCGCGCGAGAGCGCTGTGACGGTCATGACAATGATTGCGATAGAGAAGTATTCTTGGGGGACCAAGACGACGACAAGAACGGCGAACTAGATTGCCTCCAACGGGACTTCGGGAGGATGCACATGAGGGTGAGCGCTTCACCCGTGGGGGGTCCAGGAAACCCCAACTACTCACTTGAGATCAAGGTGAGGTTGCCTGAGGCTGCGGCCCAAGGGGCGACTTGTACGCCCTACTTGATTGTAGAGAATAAGGGGTCTGGCAAGATGACTGGAACTCTCAAACGAGGTGATGGGGAGTGGACATGTCATGTGCCCATCGGAGACAGTACGCCCCTGGGAAACCGTTGTTTCTCCAAAGGGAAGCGACTTGTCGCAGCGGGGGAAGAGGTGGACTACACAGTGGAGTGCTGCTTTTTTAATGAGAACTCATACGACACTTATAAGCTTAACGGCTATAAGGATCCAGAGAAGTACTTGACCTGCGGGTTCTGGAGCTCAGGAAGCCAAACAACCAAGTACTGAACATTGGTAGGTCAACCAACCAACGAACGCCAAAGATGCGCCCCCCCGCTTGCCGCGCTACGTCCTGGTGCTCAAGTCATGCGCCGAGGTGATGGTGGTTCAGCGCGCCCTGCTCGTGTCCGCTGCGGTGGTCGGCCTCTGGGGGCTGGCTCCTGGTGAGGCGCGGGCGTGCTCTCCTCGGCCCTGTCACCTCGCGGTCGCGGTGCCGGGGGACGGCGCCTCGGTCCCGGCGAACCTCAGCGCCGTCGCGCTGCTCCGCTCGGGCTGCGCGCCCTTTGATGAGCCGAGGGGCCTCACCGTCGAGGGCGGCGCCGCGGTGCCCGTCGTCGAGGAGGCCAGCGCGGCCTATCCCGGCGTGCTCTTGGTCCGCCCCGAGGCCGGCGCGCTGAGCCCGGGGAGCCGCGTGAGCCTCGGCGGCGCGGGGGATCAGCGGGGGCCACGGGCCCTGCACCTGAACCTCACCGCGCTGGCACCGCTCCCCGTCGCCCTGGGCGCCCTCTCGGTCGAGCCCAACGAGCGCGGCCCCGTCGTCGTCGCCACGGACTCGGGCGCCTGCTCCGAGGCCCTCGACGCCGCCTCGGCCAAGGTGAACCTGAGCTTTGACCCCTCCGCCGAGCCCTGGCGCGACGCCTTCATCTTCGAGACCCTCGTAGACGGTCAGCCCTGGCGCCCGTCGGCCTCCCTGCCCGACCCCGCGCCCTTCGGCGGGAGCTGGGTGGGCCGCGGGGTTGACCTGCTCTACGCCGCCTGCGGCCCCGATCAACACGCGCTGATGGGCCTTGAGCTGGGGGCGCACACCGTCGAGCTCGTCGCCACCTTGCCCGGCGTGCCCGACCTGTCCTGGCGCGCGGGGCCTGTAGACGTCGAGCTGCGCTGCGGCGACGACGCCTTGGTCACCGCCGCCGAGGAGCCCGTCGCCGAGGCCTCGGAGCTGCCCTTCGCGTGGATCCCCTCGGCGGACTTCTTGTTGAACGCCGGCAAGTGGATGATCGCCTGGTGGACGATCAAGGGCATCGGCACGGTGCTCTTGTGGCGTCGGCGCCACCACATTCGTGACTGGCTGCACCAGAAGATCCTCGCGGCTTGGGTGAGGATCAAAGGTGGCGGCGCGGCGTCCCCGCCGAACAACCCGGCGGAGGAGGCCCCCCGTGGAGAGTCCTGAGCCCCCCGTTCACCGCCTGGGCTACCTGCTCGTGTGGATCGCCCTGATGGCCGTGTCGTTCATCGGCGCGCCGGATGCCCGCCCCGACCAGTCGGAGTGGGTGATGCGTCTGCTCACCGGCGACTGGGCCGGCGAGGACGCCTTGGTGGTCGCTCACTTTATGCTCATGGGCATCTGGCCTTGGCTGATCGCGGCCCGGGCGGCGCCGCTGTTGAGCGCGCGGCCGCTGCCCTTGTGGCCGTTTGTGCTCCTCGCCAACGCCCTCGGCGCCTTCGCGCTCTTGCCGGGCCTGTTCTTGCGGCCCTCCTCCACCCGGCGCGAGCCCCCGTCCGGCCCGCTGAAGCTCTTGGCGGGGCGACGCGTCGTCAGCGCGCTCCTCTTGGCCACCCTCGGCCTGGGCGCCTGGGGTGTCGTGGCGACGGAGCCCGGGGTGTGGTGGCGCGCCACAAGAACCGAAGCCTTCATGTTCATCATGGGCTTCGACTTCTTGGCGTTCTGGGCGACCTCGATGCTCTTGCAGCGTGAGCTGGGCCGAGGCGGGCGCTGGGCGCTGCTGCCGATGATTGGGCCGCTCATCGACCTCTGGTTTGAGCGCAGCGAGACGCGGGCAAAACCAACGGTTTGACCGGCCGTTGGGCCGTGCCTGTCAGCCGCCCTGGGCGCCGGAGAAGCCCGACGGCGCCGCGGGGGCGGCCATGAGGTCCAAGAGCGCCTGGGGCACCGCGCCGCCAGAGACGAGGCGCTCCCGGACGGCCTGAAAGGCGTCGTCCCACTGGGTCACGAAGCCCTCAGCGAGCTCGATGGGCGCGGTGAGCTGCTGCACCCGCGCCAAGGCGGCGGCCTCTAACTCTTCAGTGCGGGTGGTGAGGCCGCTGGCGGCGAGGGGGCCCGTCTCCAAGACCAGCTCACGCAGGTGGCTGGGCAAGGCGTCGAGGGACTCGGTGCGCACGACCAAAGCGGCGACCTGCACGCCCAGGCGCACGGCGATGAGCTGATCGAGGCGCGGCGCGCCGAGCCAACCCCGGGACTCGGCCTGCATCAAGGTGGCGGGCACCACGGAGAGCTCGGCCTTGTTGAGCCGATGGCGCACGGCGGCCTCATCAAAGGTGAGGGGCGCGGGCACACCAGCGACCTCATAGAGCGCCTTGAGCGCGAGATCCCCCTTGGGCAGGTAGACCTGCTGGGCGCCCATGTCGGCGGGAGAGCGTAGGGCCACGCCCCGAGTGAACAGGTAGCGGCTGCCGACGTTGCCCCAGCCGAGCACCGTGAGCCCAGCGGCGGCGAGCTGGCGGTCGATCTCGGGCCTCGCGCGGCCCAAGGCGCCCTCAACATCGGCCCAAGAGCCAAACAGCCCGGGGAGCTGCAGCACCTGGGCGGCGGGCGCGGCCTGGTAGAGCCCCGTGGCCGTGACGACACCACCATCCCAGACCCCGGCGAGCAGGCGCCGGGTGACCTCTTCTTCATCGAGGCCACGATCGCCGCCGTCGTGAATCACGCTGGTGTCGAGCTGGCCGTTGGACACCTTCTCAAGGTGGCGCGCCCACACGCTGAGCACCTTGCCCCAGGCGTCGTCCCGTTTGTTCATCGTCGCGAGCTTCAGCGCCGCGAGGGGCTCGATCTCATCGGACTTCGCGAAGGCGCGGCCCGACAGCGCGGCGGTCAGGGCGCTCGCGCCGAGCCAGGTGAGCAGGTTCCGGCGGGTGAACGAGACGGACATTGGGGCCTAGCTCCAGCGGGGACGCTTCATCATACCCCGTCGCGGGCCGCTTCGTCGCCTCCCCACCAGCGACGAAGCCGAGGGTAGGCCTCGGGCTGCGTCTGGCGATACCACGCGGCGAGCTCGGGCAGGGCCTCCTTTGCGGCCTGGGGGTGCAGGTGGTGCGCGACGTGGTATCCGACGTTGAGCGGCGCGAAGAGGAGCTGTCCCAAAGGGTCGAGGTTGTGATCCCGTGTGGTGCGCAGGATGGTCAACACGCGGCGGTCTGTGGCGCGGGCGTCGCTGTGCTCCTCCAGAAGCCGCCAGCCGCACAGGAGCCCCGCCACCCAGGCCGGGATCAGCACGCCGTATACAAACGCCGCCGGGGACAGGAGCGCCAAGGCGCCGAGCAGCCCGATGGGCAAGAGCAGGCGCCGCTCGGCTCGGGCGCAGCGGATCACCTCGGGGTGCTCCCGAAGGGCCTGCCCCGAGCGGTCTTGAAGGAGGCCCCTCGCGTAGAACGTCCGCAGGCCGGGGACGAAGGCGGCGAGGTTTCCGACCAAGGCGCGGAGGCTCCACACAAAGATCAACAGCCCCGTGCGTTGCCAATAAAACAGCCGCCACAGCGGCCGGCCGACCAACGGCGGCTTGAGGTAGGGGTCGGTGGGCATCCCCGAGTCGCGGTGGTGGCGCAGGTGGTGGTACCGCATCGCGTCGATCGTCGACATGATCGGCCAGCCCGCCAAGGCCTCCAAGAGCAGGGCCCGCCCGCCGCGCTGGGGCGGCATGTGGCAGAGCTCGTGAAGGATCACGCCCAAGGCGTTGAGGCGCCCCCCCAAGATCGGCACCCAGAGCGGATAGAGCGCGGCGGGCCCCAAGGCGATGCCGAGCCAGCAGCCGAACATCACCGCCCACACCCGCGCGGCGTCTCTGAGGTTCTGCTCAAGGCTCGCCGGGGTCAAGAGCGCCTGGGGCGCCCGCTGGCGCTGATGTGGGTCGGCCTCGGCCAAGGCGCGCTCTAAGCCCAAGGACAGGTCGTCGTGGGGTTGGGCCTCGATCCGCTCAGTCACGCAAGGCCAGGGCCAAGGCGGGGTTGTCTGGGGCGCGCTGGGCGGCGAGGCGGACGTAGCGCGCGGCGGACTCGGCGTCCCCGGCGGCGGAGGCGAGCTGGGCGAGCACGATCAGCCACTCCGCAGCGTCAGGATCCTGCTTGGCGTAGGGCTCGGCGAGGGCGCGTGCGGCGGTCAGGTCGCCTTTGAGGGCCAAGGCGTAAGCGTAGGTGACGAGCAGCGCGTCTCCACCTCGGCCTGCGCGTAGGCTCGCCTCGGCGCGGGTGGCGGCGAGGGTGGCGGCCTCGACGGGATCCTGAGCGGTGCGCGCCAGAAGCTCGGCGACGACCAGCTCGGCGAGGGGTGAGGTCTCATACGTCTTGGCGAGGGCCTGGGCGTCGTTGAGCCGCGGGGTGGGGTCACCTGCGGCGGCGCTCACCTGGGCCAAGGCGCGCACGGCGATGATCCCGCCGCCCCGCCACACGGCCTCGCTTAGGTGGTTGAGCGCCGCGGGGAAGGTCTCGGGATCGGCGCGCTGGGCGAGGCCGAGGCCCAAGAGCACGCGGGGGTCGGTGGCGCCATCTCGGCGTAGGGCCTGGAGATACGCCGCCTCAGCGGCGCGGTCGTCGCCGCGGCTGAGGTGCACGTTGCCCGCCAAGAGCGCCAGCTCCAGATCGATGGCGAGGCGCGGGCGAGGGTCGTTCAGGCCCTCGGCATAGAGCTTGAGCACGGCGTCGTGCTGGCCTTGGGCGAAGAGCGCCTTGGCCCAGGCCGAGCGCGCGCTGGCGCAGGCGCTGTCTTGCGGCGCGGGGCCGGCGTAGGGCTCACCCTTCTTCTCGGCCTCGGCCTTGGACGTTTGGTGCTGTTTGCGCTCGTCTCGGGGGAGGTCGATCCACGCGCCATACAGGCCCACGGCGCGCTCGTAGTGCCGGGCGGCGGCGGCGGCGTCTCCGGCGGACCAGCGCAGCTCCCCCAGGAGCTGCTCCGACGCGCAGGCCTCGGGCCAGGTGCTCTGGGCGAGGGTGGCGTGCTCTAAGGCCTTGGCCTCAAAGCCCTCCAGGCCGCTGTAGACCGTGGCCAAGGCGCGGTGTGTGCCCGCCAGCGCCTCGGGTTTGGGCGGCTCGCCGGTCTTTGGGTCGGGCGCCAGCTTCTTGAGCAGGCCCTCGACCTTGAGCGCTTGGGCGCGGTCGGCGGGGATCGGCGCGTTGGGGTTGAGTGGCGCCGGGGCGGCGGTGGTGTTGGGGAGGCTCGCCGGGGCGAGGCGCAGCACCCCGGCGTTGAAGTCCCAGGCGAGATCCCAGGCCCCGGTGACCGGGGCGCGCAGGACCACATCATACGGCTCTTGCGCATAGCCGCGCAGGTCGAGGGTCTCCATCGCCGTGACGCTCATCGTCTCGCCGCCGAGGCCGAGGCTCGACTGCACGAGGCGCAGGTTGCCCAGGCGGGTGAGCGGCGTGGCGGCGTCCACCAGCGGGCGGCTCAGCTCGGCCATGGGCCCACGGGCGCGGCTGCCGCTGAGCGCCAAGGCGGCGACGCCGTCTTTGCCGCCGATGCTGACCGGCACGAGGAAGGTGCTGGGGACGTTGTAGCCGATGGTGACTCTTCCTTGAGTCACTACGCCGCCGAGGCTGCGGCTCACCTTCAGCTCACGGCCAGGGATCTCGTTGAGCACGGCCTCGGCGCTTGAGACCGGGGCCAAGGTGAGGGTGCCGTGGGTGCGGGAGAGCGCCCCGACGAGCTGCGGCAGGCCGCCGAGGCCGATCACGCCGTCGATGCTGAGCCCGCCGATCTTGCGCTGGTAGCCGGTCTTGGCCCAGAGCCCGTCGATGACCGCGCCCTCGGCGAGCAACACACCGTCGAGCTGAACGTAGGCATCCGGGGACTCGGGATCGCCGATCCAGCCGTCTACGCTGCGCTCTTTGGGCTTGAGCCCCAAGGTCTCGACGACGCCGTCGCTCACCTCGCTGAGCGCCACGGAGGGGTCGAGGATGAAGAGGTGGTCTTTGGCGGCCTCTCCTTCGCCGAGGCGCACCCGCACCAGCGGCGAGGCGTCGTCGGCGGAGGCGATCACCAGCGGCAGCACCACGGGCCCGGTGAGCGTGATGTTGGCGCTTCCGCCATACAGGCTCTCTGGGTTGAGGGGCGCGCGCACCGCTGGGGCGTGGGTGCCCTCTTGGAGCGCACGTTTGGCGTAACGCAGCTCTCCGGCGCAGGCGGGGAGGAGGACCAACAGGAGGCTCAGGTGAAGCACACGCATCGGATGTCCCTTGGGGCTTTGTTGTGCCGGGTGCCTCCTCAGGCGGTCCATGCTAACCCCCTTCACGACAAATCAGGAGGCATCATGTCCGCGATCTATGAGGTCTACGCCCGGCAAGTGCTCGACTCCCGTGGCAATCCTACGGTAGAGGTTGAGGTCACCTTGGACGACGGCGTCGTAGGTCGGGCGATCGTCCCGTCCGGCGCGTCTACGGGTGAGCACGAGGCCATCGAGCTGCGCGACGGCGGCGCCGCCTGGAAAGGCAAAGGGGTCACCAAGGCCGTCGGCCACGTCAACGACACGCTCTCGCACCACCTCATCGGCCTCGACGCTCGGGATCAGGCGACCATCGACAAGATGCTCATCGACCTCGACGGCACGGCGAACAAGTCGCGTTACGGCGCGAACTCGATCCTCGGCGTGAGCATGGCCGTCGCCAAGGCCGCCGCCCTGCACCTCGACCTGCCGCTCTACCGCTACTTGGGCGGCTCCAACGCCAAGATCCTCCCCGTGCCGATGATGAACATCATCAACGGCGGCGCCCACGCCGACAACAACGTCGACGTGCAAGAGTTCATGATCCTCCCCGTGGGCTTCGAGACCTTCTCCGACGGCCTGCGCTGCGGGGTCGAGATCTTCCACACGCTCAAGGGTGTGCTCAAGAAGCGTAAGTTCGCCACGGGCGTAGGCGACGAGGGCGGCTTCGCCCCGGACCTGCCGTCCAACGAAGAGGGCCTCAGCTTGGTCTGTGAGGCCGTCGAGGCCGCGGGCTACAAGCTCGGTGAGCAGGTCGTCTTGGCCCTGGATGTGGCGGCGAACGAGCTGTACAAAGACGGCGTGTACACCTTCGGCGGCGTGCAGATGACCTCCGCCGAGGTCGTGGAGCACTACGCCGGCTGGTGTGAGCGCTTCCCGCTCTTGTCCATCGAGGACGGCCTCGCTGAAGACGACTGGGAGGGCTGGAAGCTCCTCACCGATCGCCTCGGCGGCCGGGTGCAGATCGTCGGCGACGACCTCTTCGTCACCAACCTCAAGCGCCTGAGCGACGGCATTGAGCGTGGGGTCGCCAACTCCATCCTCATCAAGCTCAACCAGATCGGCACGGTCACCGAGACTCTGGACGCCATTCAGATGGCCCAGAAGGCCGGTTACACCACGATCTCGTCCCACCGCTCCGGCGAGTCCGAAGACACCTTCATCGCCGATCTCGCCGTGGCCGCGGGCACGGGGCTGATCAAGACCGGCTCGGCCTGCCGCACCGACCGCATCGCGAAGTACAACCAGCTCTTGCGCATCGAGGACGAGCTGGGTGAGGCCGCCCGTTACCTGGGCCGCCGCGCGCTTCGGCGCTGAGCCCTAGGCGCTAGGGTCTGCGCTCCAGGGGGTGCTGAGGCGCCTGCAAGAGCAGCTCCTGGAGCAGATCCGGCAGGACGAGGGCCTCGTCGTGATCGATGGGCAGGGGCTCCGAGAGCAGCTTCTCGAAGCCTAAGCGGAAGATCTCGGCGCGGTCACCATCGGCGACGAGGCGGCCTTTGTCGCGCCAGGCGCGGCCGCCGTCAAAACGGACGATGTCCTTGAACGGGCGCAGGGCCAGGGACCACTGGCAGCGGCCTTGGCGGTAGAGCGCGGCGTAAGCGAGGCTCGGCGACTCCTCCCAGCACAAGAGCAGGCAGGCGCCCAGCGCCTTGGAGAGCGCGGGGCAGCCGAGCTCTTCGACCCAAGGCAGACCGCCCCGGGCGACGGGGCCCTGGGGCGCCAAGGAGAGCGCCTCTTCGCCCAGCGGGTCGAGCAGGCGGCCGCGGCGGTCGCTGTTGTGGAGGCCCATCAGGCGCAGGCGCGGGGGCAGGGGAGAGCCCCCCCGAAAGAGCTCGCTGGGGGTGGTTGGCGGGGAGATCTGGAGGTGCAGGCGCGCGGCGGGGTGCAGGCGCGCGGCGGGCATCGCCTCACGCACCGCGGACAAGGCGATGGTCTCCAGGTCTTGTCGGTCGAGGCACACCCAGGCGCGAAGGCTCACTCAGAGCTCACAGGCGTCGGCCCAGTTGGGATCTTCGGGCTCTGGCGCGGGCTCGGACGGGGTGCGGCAGGCGTCGGAGTAGTCTTTTGTCCACTCCTGCACGGCCTCACGGGCCACAGGCGCGGCCTCGTCATGGCAGGCGGCCCACTCCGGCGCGGACTCGTAGATCAACATCTGCTCATCGAGGCAATCGCGCCAGTCCTCGGGGGCCACGCAGCGGCAGTGGGCCTCGGCGAGATCGGTCCACCAAGCCTCGACGGAGTAGCCGCAGCCGATCACAAACATCAGGAGGAGCATAGGAATCCTTAGCTGCGCCGGGGAGGGCGGCCTTTGGAGGTGCGGCGAGGGGCTTTTTGGCCGGGATCGGCCTTGGTGGCGGCGGCGGCCCGGGCGCCGATGCTGCGCTCTTCGCTGGGCAGCTCACCCGAGAGCTCCATCGCCCAGCTCTCTAGGGCGCGCAGGCGGTCGCGCAGGCGGGCGGCCTCCTCGAAGTCGAGGCGCTCGGCGGCGGCCTTCATCTCGGCGCGGAGGCGCTTGAGCGTCTCGGGGATCGCCGTGAGGGGCAGGCTCTTGGCCTCCTCAGGGGCCCGGGAGGCGCCGTCAGCGGCGAGCTTCGTGTCGGCGCCGGTGTCGGTGGTGCCGCCGAGCATGTCGGCGAGGTGGCTCTCGATGGCGCGCACGATGGTGCGGGGCGTGATGCCGTGCTCAAGGTTGTAGGCCTCTTGAATCGTGCGGCGGCGGGCCGTCTCGTACATCGCCTTTCGCATCGACTCGGTCACCCGGTCGGCGTAGAGGATGCAGCGCCCCTCGACGTTTCGTGCGGCGCGGCCGATGGTCTGGATGAGGCTGCGCTCGCTGCGCAGGTAGCCCTCTTTGTCGGCGTCGAGGATGGCCACCAGGGCGACCTCGGGGAGATCGAGGCCCTCTCGCAAGAGGTTGATGCCCACGAGCACGTCGAACTCCCCCAGGCGCAGATCCCGCAGGATCTCCATGCGCTCTAAGGTGTCTACGTCGCTGTGTAAGTAGCGTACTTTGAGGCCCAGCTCGCGGAAGTAGTCGGTGAGCTCCTGGGCGAGGCGTTTGGTGAGCGTGGTGACCAGCGCGCGCCAGCCTTGGCTGATCACGAGGCGAAGCTCGGCGAGGAGGTCGTCTACTTGGGTGACCGCCGGGCGCACCTCGACGAGCGGGTCGAGCAGGCCCGTGGGGCGGATCACCTGCTCCACGAGCTGATTCCCAGACTTCTCAAGCTCATAGGGGCCCGGCGTGGCGCTCACATAGATGACCTGGTTCACCCGCTCCTCAAACTCGTCAAACCGTAGGGGGCGGTTGTCGAGCGCGCTCGGCAGGCGGAAGCCGTAGCGCACGAGGGTCTCTTTGCGGTTGCGGTCGCCGACGTACATGCCCTGGACCTGGGGCAGGCTGACGTGGGACTCGTCCACGACGAGCAGCCAGTCTTTGGGGAAGTACGAGAGCAGGTTTGGCGGCGGGGCGCCCTCGGGGGACGCGGTGAGGTGCCGGGAGTAGTTCTCGATGCCCGAGCAGTAGCCGAGCTCCTCGATCATCTCCAGGTCGTACTGCACACGCTGCTCAAGGCGCTGGGCCTCGACGAGCTTGTTCTCGGCGTTAAACGTCGCGAGGCGCTCGACAAGCTCAGCGCGAATCGACGCTACGGCCTGATCGGTCTGCGACTTGGGGGTGACGTAGTGGGAGGCTGGGTAGATGCAGCAGAGGTCCAGCGCCTCCAGGCGCACGCCGCGCAGCGGGTCGATGACGGAGATGGCCTCGACCTCATCGCCCCAGAGCTCCACCCGCAGAGCGTGGTCTTGCTCGTGGGCGGGGAAGATCTCGATGACGTCGCCCCGGGCGCGGAAGGTGCCCCGGTGGAAGTCCATGTCGTTGCGGGTGTACTGAATCTCGACGAGCTTCCGTAGGATGGCCTCGCGGCTCACCCGCTGGCCTTTCTCTAAGCGCAGCAGCATGTTGCTGTACGCCTCGGGAGATCCAAGGCCGTAGATGCAGCTCACCGACGCGACGATGATCACGTCGCGGCGCTCCAAGAGCGCCCGGGTGGCGGCGTGGCGCAGCTTGTCGATGCGCTCGTTGATGAGGCTGTCCTTCTCGATGTAGGTGTCGGAGGACGGGACGTAGGCCTCGGGCTGGTAGTAGTCGAAGTACGAGACGAAGTACTCGACGCAGTTCTGGGGGAAGAGGTTCTTGAGCTCGCCGAAGAGCTGGGCGGCGAGGGTCTTGTTGTGGGCCAGCACAAGCGTCGGGCGCTGGCTGTTCGCGATGACGTGGGCGATGGTCATCGTCTTGCCCGAGCCGGTGATGCCCAGGAGCACCTGATGTTTTTCGCCCCGGGCGAGGCCCTCGGTGAGCGTCGCGATGGCCTTGGGCTGGTCCCCGGCGGGGGCGAAGGGCGCGTTGAGGGTGATCTGCATAGGGTCGGGCTTGTATCTCGCGCCGGGCCAACTGAACAGGCCAACAGCCCATCCCCGCCGCGCCGCCGCCCGGATATGGGGTGCGGCCTGACCCCCTGAGGTGTGTATGCTCCTGCTGGCCTTGATCGTTGGCTGCGGCCCCGGCGTGGCCCCCCTCGCCATCTCGGTGTGTGAGGCGCTCCCGGGGCTCTCCATCGACGCCCCGGCGCGGCAGATCCTCGCGGACAAGGTCGTCGCCGAGGAGCTCCTCGCCTGGGACCAGCAGACCGCGCCGAGCCCAGGGCTGATGGCCTTGAGCCTCAAGGGCTACGGGGTGATCCGCGCGTCGAGCGCCTGCCGGGTCGAGCGGGTCGAAGACAACGCCGTGGTGGTCGTGCGCAGCGAGCCCGAGGTGAACCCGGCGAGCTTCGTCATCGAGGAGGTGGCGGATCTGCCCCACATCGACCGCCCCCAGCGCCTAAGCCTCGTGGACGGCCCCGACGGTCAGCGCCTCGCCGTGGGCCTGCTCGCCGCCCAGGCCAAACATGACGCCGCCTTGGCGCTCGTCGCCGAGGATCGTGTGGATGAAGCGATCCTCGCCCTCACCGCGCTCCACGTCGAGCTGCCCGACCCGGGCCTGCTCTTCCTCATCGAGACCCTCCGCACGCCGCCGCCCGTGGAGCTGAGCGCCCCGGTCGAGCCGCCGCCTGAAGAAGAGGCGCCGCCCGAGGCTCAGCCCGGCTGAGAGTTAGCCGCCGCGAAGGGCGCCGAGCCTTTGGGGGCCAAGAGCGCGATGGGGTACACCGGGCCGCCCGCGGCGAGGTACTCGCAGACCTCTAAGGCCTCGACGTTGCGCAGCTTGAGCTGGCGGATCTCGTCAAGGGTAAACCAGGCCGCCCGCAGGGTGTCTTTGCGAGGCACCGACTTGGGGGGCCGGTCGTCGATGGCGTGGCCGGTGAAGAAGACCCGCAGACGGGAGTTGTCTTTTGACGCCGGGGTGTGCTCGATGCGCACGACGCCGTCGATGGCGACGGGCACCCCGGCCTCCTCCATCGTCTCGCGAACGGCGCCGTCCACGAGGCTCTCCCCAGCCTCGACCCGTCCGGCGGGCAGATACCAGGGTTTCTCCTTCTTGTCTTCTTGCACAAGGAGGAATTGATCTTCTCGCCGCACAGCGACGAGGGCGAAGGTCCAGGTGGGGATCGGGCTGCGAGACATGCCGCCCAAGATAACCGCCTCGGTGGCGGGGATAGAAGGCTTGGGCTCGGAATCTCTCGGGGAGCGGCGTCTACAGACCGGGCGGCGGCCCCTTGGAGCGGTTATCGAACCGAGGTCGGCGCGGACGAGCACGCGATGACAACTTGTCACGGCCTCGGGCAATCCTCCGGTCGCCGATGACACGCTGTCGCGAACCCTCAGCCTCGACGGCAGCCTGAGCACCTCCAAAGCTG
>JAKLKE010000669.1 GCA_023150775.1 Myxococcota bacterium | reverse complement strand
GAGCGCTCTGCGGCTCTGCGGCTCTGCGCGCCTCAAGGTCCGCCTCGCCGCCGCGCTGAGAGGCCCTCCCTGTCGCGGAAGACGCCCCCAACCCCCACCGAGTCCTCTGTGTGCAGACCTCTGTGCCCTCTGTGCCTCTGTGGTTCGTTCACCGCATCTAAGCATACGATGATTCTACTGAATACGCCCCGCAGCGCCACAGAGGATGTGCTCCATCGTGAGCGCTGCGCGGTCAGCCCACGAAGCCTCGCACTCGCAGGAGGCCGTCTACGCTGGGCATCTTGCCTCGGAACAGGCGATAGGCCTCGTCTTCGGGGCGGCGGCCGCCGGCGGCGTAGATGACGTCTTTGAGGCGCTTCGCGGTGCTTGGGTCGAACAGATCGCCGGTCTCTTCAAACGCGGCGAAGGCGTCGGCGTCGAGCACCGCAGACCAGAGGTAGCTGTAGTACCCGGCGGAGTAGCCGTCGCCGGAGAAGATGTGGGCGAAGTGGGGCGCGCGGTGGCGGGAGATGATCTCTGGCGGCAGGCCCAGGCGGTCTAAGCTCTCACGCTCCAGGCGCGCCGGGTCGTCGAAGGGGCCGTCCGTGGTGTGCATGTCGAGATCCACCATCGCTGAGGCCAAAAACTCCACGGTGCCGAAGCCTTGGTTGAAGTTTTTCGCCGCCCTCAGGCGCGTGAGCAGGGCCGGGGGGATGGCCTCGCCGGTGTCTACATGCCGGGCGAACTCGCCGAGCAGGCGCTCGCTCTGTATCCAGTGCTCCATGAGCTGGCTGGGCAGCTCGACGAAGTCCCGGGCGACGTTGGTGCCTGAGAGCGAGGGGTATTGTACGCTGGAGAGCAGGCCGTGGAGCCCGTGGCCGAGCTCATGGAAGACCACCCGAGCCTCGTCTAAGGTGAGCAGGGTCGTCTGGCCCTCGGGCGCCCGGGCGAGGTTGAGCACGTTGACGATGATCGGCCGCACGTCGCCGCTGAGACGCTCTTGGTTGCGGTACCCCGAGGCCCAGGCGCCCGACCGTTTGGAGGGGCGGGCGTAGAGATCGTGCAAGAACAGGCCGACGTGGGCGCCGTCTGTGTCGGTCACCTCATAGGCCCGCACCTCGGGGTGATAGACCGGCAGGCCCGCGACCGGGGTGAAGGTGACGCCGAACAGTCGGTTGGCCGTGGCGAAGGCGGCCTCCACCACACGGTCCACGGGGAAGTAGGGCTTCACCTCGGCCTCGTCGAGATCAAACCGTGCGGCGCGCACCTTCTCCGCGAAATACCGCCAGTCGTAAGGCGCGAGGGCCTCGGTGTGGCCCTCAGCGGCGGCGGCGTCGAGGAGCATGGCGCGCTCTTGTTCGGCGGCGCGCAGCGCGGGCTGCCACACAGCCATGATCAGCTCCCGCACGGTCTCCGGGCGCTTCGCCATGCTGTCGTCGAGCTTGTACGCCGCGAAGGTGTCGTAGCCCAAGAGCTGGGCGCGCTCCTGGCGCAGGCGCAGGATCGCCGTGATGATGCCCAGGTTGTCTGTGTCGCCGCCGCCTTCACCGCGACGAATCCACAGCTCAAACACCCGCGCCCGCAGGTCGCGGCGGCGGGAGAAGGTCAGAAACGGCTCGACGAGGGAGCGTGAGAGCGTGATGACGCCCCGGTGGGCCAGGCCCCGCTCCCGGGCGGCTTCAGCGGCGGCGGCGATGAGCGGCGCGGGCAGGCCGTCGAGATCGTCGTCTGTGTCCAAGGGCAGGTAGATCGTGCGCTCGTCGTGCTGCACGTTCTGGGTGAAGCGCGCGGAGAGCGACGCGAGCTCCCCCATAATCGCCGACATGCGCGCCCGGCCCGCCTCGTCCAGCCGCGCCCCAGCGCGCACCATGCCCAAGTGTGTGCGCTCCAGGAGGCGCCGCGCCTCGTCGTCGAGGCCCAGGCGGTCAACCGTGTTGAATAAGGCGTCTACCCGGGCGAAGAGCTGGGCGTTGGTGACGATCTCGCTCCAGTGGCCCGAGAGCCGGGGCGCCAGCTCCCGCTGCGTGGCGTCGAGCACGGCGTCGGTGTTGGCCAAGATCTGGTTGAAGAACAGAGACGTCAGGCGGCGCAGGGCCCGGCCAGACCGCTCCAAGGCGAGCACGGTGTTGTCAAAGCTGGGCGCGGCGGGATCGTCAATGATCTGCCTCACCTCGGCGGCGTGCTCGACCATGGCCTGCTCCAAGGCGGGCAGGTAGTC
>JAKLKE010000668.1 GCA_023150775.1 Myxococcota bacterium | reverse complement strand
GGGCTCTCCCGCTATTACCAGCTCGATGCTGACTTCTTGATCGGCGAGGACTCCCTCCAGAACGACGCGACGAGCAGCGTCTTCTGTTACCGGGGCGACGCGACGACCTTTGTTCGTGATGATCTGCTCGTGATCAATCGTGTCGCCCAACGCGCGAGAATCTACGTCGGCGCGACCGCTGAGGGAAAAGAGGGCCTCAGGCGGCGGCGGCGGTTTGAGCCCCAGCCCGTCGCCGGGGAGCAGACCAACACCGAGTGGCGCCAAGGGTATCGTCTCGCCCGGCATGTCCGGGCCGCTCTCGGGCTCGACACGAGGCCTGTCGATGACCTCGGCGCCTTGATCGTCCGCGAGCTCGGCGTCCTCATCGCCACCGAGGGCCTGACCGACCGCAACTACCAAGCCTGCGCCATGCTTGACCGAGAGCGCAGCGCTGCGGCGATCCTGCTGAGCGACGCTCCCCTCCGAGATGACCAGTCTACCTTACGGCAGCGCGTGTTCTTGGCCCACGAGCTCTGCCACCTGCTCTTTGACGTGACCCACGACGAGGCGATCACTATCTCGGCGGACGCTGACATCGAGCAGAAGAGCAAGGTCGGCGTCGAGCGGCGGGCGCGGGCCTTCGCCGCCGAGCTACTCATCCCCCGAGACGGCCTCGTCGAGCGTCTCGGCGAGCCGAGGCTCCGCCGGGGCGACCAGACGGTCGCTCTGGTTGAGGACGTTCGTCGGGTCTTCGGCGTTCCCTGGCAGACCGCCGTGAACCATCTCAAGAACATGGGCTACCTCGACTACGACACACGAATTCGACTCGTCGAGGAGCAGGCGCATCGGGGAACGGCGCCGGAGTGGCCTGCACAGACCTTCGGCCTCGCTGAGCCCGCCCGCGCCGCTGGCGACGGCGTGGAGGAGCGCGCCGAGGCGGCGTGGGGGGCCTCCCGCGCAGCGAACGAAGAGGCGTCCCGCGCAGATGAGCGTGAGGTGACGGAGTGGCTCGCGCGTATCCATGACGCCTTACGCGCTGAGAAGCAAGGCCGCGCGCGACTGGCCGTGACAATGGGCCTCGATGACGCGCTCTCTGCGGGGAAGCTCCGGACAGTCACGATGTTCCTGGAGCGATTGGACGTCGCCTCGGTCCCCCCCAGCGCCCTGTCCGGCGCGCTCGTGGTCACCCGCGACGCCAAGGACGAGCTGGGTGAGCCTCGGCGTGTGTTTCTGAATCGTGTCGATGGCGCCCTGCGTGACCACCACGGTTGGTCTCCCAACGATCGGGATGAGCTGCGCCAGAGGCTAGCTTGACCGTCACGCCGAAGAGAGCGGACCCTGATGATATCCCTCGTGGCGCCGTCCTCATCCAAGGAGATCGCACCACCCTCCACCTCTCGTTGTGGTTCGAAGACGCGGACGAGACGATGCGCTGCCTCTCGATGACAGCGCGTGGGCTTCGCTGCGAGCAGGAGTTCACCGAGCCGGCTTGGTTCGTCCCACCGGCGTCTAACGAACAGGTGATCGGCGACCTCTGCGATGCCGCAGAGCGGTTCTGGCTCAAGAACGGGAGGAGATCTGTCGCGTTCGGCCTTGACCTCCGAGGGGTCAGCCTTCGCCCCGATACAACGCTCTCCGCAGAAGGCGCGGGCGGTCTAACCTGCGCCACGCTCATCGTGCTGCTGTTTGAGCACATCAACGCGCCGCTCTTGCGTCGCGAAGAGTGGGAGCGCGCGCCCGACGAGCGCCGGCGCGGCGACGACGAGCGGGCCTGGCGGCGTATGATTCCACCCAGCCCATCCCCCGCCGCCAATCGAACGCGCACCACTCCGCCCCGGTTGACCACCCACCGCTTCCGCCCCGAGGAGGTCGCCGCCGCGAGCGGTCTCCCTGATCGCCCCGTCGGTTTTGAGGTCGCCTCCAAGCTCGGCCAGGACGTGCTAAACCACCTCCCGTCCTGATCTTCCTCGGAGCTCTGCATGTCTGCCACCGCCCTCGTCGCCCGCTCGTCCCGCGTCATGGTCCACCAGAAGAAAGAGCTTCTGGAGATGGTGACCGACTTTGAGGGGCGCAACCGCTACTCGCTCAAGGACGACAAAGGCGCGGAGATCGGCTACGCCGCGGAGGAGAGCGGCGGCGTGAGCGGGGCGCTTCTGCGCACCTTCATGGGCCGGGCGCGGGCGATGACGATTCACCTCTACGACACCAACCGCCAGAAGGTCGGCC
>JAKLKE010000667.1 GCA_023150775.1 Myxococcota bacterium | reverse complement strand
GGCCCTGTCCGGCGCGGTCGTTCGCCGTGGAGGACGACCAGGCGCCGACGGGCAGGTTGCCGTCGCCGGGCCTCAGCTCGGTGTAGAGGTGCAGGCGGCCGCCCAAGGTGGTCGGGCCGGAGAGATCGCCGACGATGAGGTCGTCTTGGCCGTCGCCGTTCACGTCGCCGGGCACGAGCAGGCGCCAGCCAACCGCCGCGCCGACGCGGTCGCCGGAGACCGAGGCCGTGGCGACGTCACGCACACGCTGCTCACCCCGAGCGCCGCCGCTGCCGCCGTGGAGGATCCACACCGTGCCCGCCGAGAGCAGCTCGCCCTTATCTTGCTGCGGTGCAGCAATGGCCCAGTCTTGGGCCCCGTCGCCGTCGAGGTCACCCACGGCGAGCTGTCGGCCCATGGCGTCGGAGTTGCCGTCGCCGGTCAAGATCAGCTCCCCCTCGTCAAAGCCTCGGGCGCCGGGGGAGCTGAGGGGGCTCGTCCACAGGCTCACCACGCCGGGCTCACGCTCGGTGAGGCCGGTCTTGTCGGCGCCGACGAGCAGGCCCTCGTCGGTGAAGGCCAGATCGACGCCGAAGTAGTCGTGCTCCTCTTCGCCGTGCAGGGTGACCGGGGCGGTGAGCAGGTCAACGACGCCGCTGAGGCCCTCCAGGGGCAAGAGCTGCACCTCTCCGGCGCTGTGCAAGAGGCTCGTGCCTTGGAAGTTGCCCACGGCGAGCACGGCCTGGCCGTTGAGCGTGCCCGAGCGCACCGGGCCGCGCACAAACTCATACGCGCCGCTGCCCTCTAAGGTGAGGATGGCCGCCGCCGCCGCGTCGGAGTCGGGCACGGACTGGGCCGAGGCCTCGGCGCCAAAGCCGATCGCGCCGACCAAGATCAGCCCTTGGCCAAGGCCACGCCGCCGCCGACCCAAGGTGAAGAGCGCGCCCAAGGCCAGAACCCCAGCCCCGGCGGGACCGCCCTCGACGGCGCAGCCGCCGCAGCCGCCGGTCTCCAAGGCCGGGCCGCAGCTCTGATCCGCCGCGCCGTCGCAGTCGTCGTCGACGCCGTCGCTGCACACCTCGGGGGCGCCGGGGTAACGCCAGGCCGCGGCGTCGTCGCAGTCCGCCGTGGCCACGAAGCCGTCGCCGTCGGCGTCCTCCACCTCGGGGTAGAGCACCTCACCGCAGGCCGCGTCCCAGGCGTTGGTGTCGGCGGGCAAGAGGTAGACGAGGCCGTCTTGCCAGGCGCGGGCGCTGGCCCGGGGGGCGGTGATCACGGCCCAGGGCCGATCGTCGCCCTTCGCATCCGGGAAAGACCCCGACCGCACCGACGCCCCGGCGAGGCCCTCGGGCTGGCAGCCGTCGAGGATCCCGAAGGCGTCGTCTTGGGCGCTCATCTCCCCCTCTGGCAGCGGCAAGAGCGCCACACGCCCGACCCCGCCCAGGTGACCGGGCTCGGAGAGCAGCACGGCGGGCTCGACGTCGTCCCACAAGGCGAGGCCCCAGCCGGTGAGCTGGGTGTCGAAGCCGCGCAGCACGCCGTGGGCGTCGTCGCTCGTCTGGAGGCCGGTGAGCGTGGTGAAGTGGTACACCCGCTCGGACTCGGGCGCCGCCAAGAGCGCCCCGCCGCCGGGCGTCGGCACGATCATCCAGGCCAGCTCCTCAAACCCGACGCCGGTGATCTCGCCGATGGCGTCGGCTGGGGTGACGAAGGGCTCCGCCTGCCGATCGGCGCGGGCGCGCCCGGCGAAGAGGTAGACCGAGCCGGTGCTGTGGCCGTTGACGCCGCCTGCGCCGCCGTAGAGGCCGGTGTCGACGGGCGGCGGCGAGGGCTCGTCGCGCACGCCGACGCCGGGCGCGGCGTTGAGCCACTCCGGGCGGGAGTCGCCGTTGAGGTCGGGCAGCACGGCCAGGGCGCGGCCAAAGAGCGTGGCGGAGTCAAAGACCAGCCACACCTCATCCGCCGTCGTCTCACGCTCGCCCGAGGGGCTGTAGTTGACGTTCACCCGGGTGGTCCCCGAGAAGCCACCTTCGGGGGTGAGCATGAGGGCGGCGTACCCGACGCCGACATCGCCGCTGGGCGTGGGGTAGGGCGCCCCGATGGCGAGGTCGGCGGAGCCGTCGCTGTTCACGTCGCCCGTGGCGTAGACCCGCGCGCCGAGGCGCCCCCACTCCTCGACGCCGTGGAGGTAAGGCAGCTCACCCAGGCTGGTGTCTTGGGCGGGCGT
>JAKLKE010000666.1 GCA_023150775.1 Myxococcota bacterium | reverse complement strand
GGCTCGCTCAGCGCCTTGGGGCGAGCTTGGGCCGCGGGCGCCCCACCCAACCTGCTGATCCTCATCGCCCTGACCCGGGCCTGGTCGGCGCTGGGCCTCGGCGCCTTCGCCGCGCTCTTGCTTCTGCCAAACCTCCTCGTGCTCAGCGTCCCGACCGCCGCCGAGGCGCCATCGCCGCGCGTCTGGCTCCCGCTGGGCCTCGCCGGCGCCGCGCTTGTGGCGGCGTGGAGCCTCGTGTAGCTTGAGGGGCCTATGCTGACTCCCCTGCCCCGCCTGGCCCTGCTCCCGCTGCCCTTCGCCTGGGCCTGCCTCGGGCCCAGCGTCGAGAAGGGCCACTCCGAGCGCGACACGGGCTGCGGCGAGGCGGTCACCGTGGCCGTCGGCACGGGCGACGCGGCCTATGTGCCCCTTGAGGCCGGCGATCCCGTGACCATGGTGCACGGCCCCCAAGGCGGCTGGCACATCCTCGGCAGCGCCTTGGTGCAGAACAGCGCGCCCGTCGTCAGCCTTCATTTCACGATTCACACCGTAGACGGCGGCGTGCTCATCGCCGACAACACCTACCGTGTGCTGCTCGTCGAGAGTCCGCCCTGCGGCGGGAGCTTCCCCGGCATGTACGCCTACTTAAACGTCTCGACCCTCGCTGAGGGTGAGGCCGACACCCCGCCGGAGCTCCTCGGCGACGCCCGGCTCAGGCTGCGGATTGAGGCCACCGACGACGAAGGTGGCCTCGGCGTCGGAGAGATCGAGGTCATCGCGGCCCTAGACCCCATCGACCAGCCTTAGGCGAGCCGCTCAGCGCAGCTCCGCCTCAAGCTCGGGGATCAACGCCAGCTTATCCCGGGTGTAGGGCGCCATGATCTCCACGTTGGGCCACATCGGCGGCTTCAACCGGCTCAACGAGAGCCGCGCCCGCACCGTCGTGACGCTGGTGCCCGGCCCGCCGATGACCAGCTCCAAACGATCGATGCTGGGATCGACGCTCAACGAGAGCCTGGAGAGCGCGAAGAACATCACCAGCAGCTCGGAGAGGTTCGGGTCGGCGACGCCCGCGGCGAGGGACTGGCCGCGCGCCTGAAAGCGCAGGGTGTTCCCCACGAACTGGTGGCTCAGCTCGATGTTGCCGCCCATGGGCAAGAGCACACTAAACTTGGGCATGGTGGACGAGCTGCGCGCGACGTCCACGACCTCACGCCACTGGGCGAGGTCAGCCGGGGGTCGCCCGCGGCCCACGATCTGCGCGCCGAGCCGGGCGGGGTCGCTGCGCACCATGTCGATGGCGATGGCCGCGCCGTCGAGCACGTAGCGGGTGAGCGCGACCCGAGCGACCAACGGCAGGCTCGTCTGATCGGGCCGGGCGCCCTTCGCGAGGAAGCCGACGAGCTCCGCGTCCGGCGGCGGGCTGTCCGTCGGCGGGCGGTGCGCCGGGTCACCTTGCTGGGCGTAGAGCTGGGACGCGGCGAGCAGACCCAGCCAGGCGCTCAGATCTTTGAGCGCGGCCTCCCGGGCGCGCATGGCCGTGGGAGACCAGGCGTCTTCAGGGCGCAGCAAGGCGGCGCTGTTGGGCAAGATCTGGGTCTGAACGGCACGATCGGCGGCGGTGAAGGCCTGGGCGAGCGCCTGGGAGAGCGCCGCCCGCGCCGCGGGATCCGCGCTGAGGGCGTTTTTTGAGGCCTCGGAGAGCGGCTGGGCGTCGCCCATGGCCGCGCGCTCCAGCGCCACGGGCACGAGCGCCTTCACACCTTCAGGGCCGATGACCACGAGCGCCACGGCGGCGGCGACCTTGCCCTTCCCGCCGGTCTTCACCTCGTTCACCAGCGCCGGCATTCGGTCGGCGCGCTCGTTGGCCACCTTGTCGGCGAGGGTTGGATCGACGGCCAAGGCGCGGTTGAGGTCGTCAAAGCCGCCCGCCGCGTCCCCTTTGTTGAGGCGATCCAGACCCCGCGCGACGTAGGCGTCCGACAGGTCGCGGGTGGTGGTCTTCGACGGGCTCGCGCGCCAGGCGGACTCCAAGGCGGGGATGGCGTTGTCCCAGTCGCTCTTCGCCGCGGCGGTGCGCCCGAGGGCCTTGTTCGCCCGGGCCTCCATCCGCGCGGTGCTGAACGTCGGATCCCAGCCGCGCCCCTCCTCCAACAGCGCCAAGGCGTCCCAAGGCCGACCATCGGAGATCGCGCGGTCGGCCTTATCAAAGAGGGCCTCGGCGATCA
>JAKLKE010000665.1 GCA_023150775.1 Myxococcota bacterium | reverse complement strand
GCGTGTCCGAGAGCGCCAAGGCCACGCCGGTGATCGGCTCGACGCCGACGGTGAGCGTCGCCAAGGCCGCCGGGTCGCTGGCGTTGGGGCCGTCGCCATCGACGTCAATAAAGGCCACGACGTGAAGCTGGCCGTAGTCTTTGGGCAGCTCAACGCTGAAGTCGCCGAGCTTGGGCAAAGACACCGCGTGCACGAGGTTCGGCGGCTGGTTGCCCTCTTGGGTCAAGAAGTCGAGTCGAATCGAGCCCTTCTTGTCGCCGGGGTAGGAGACCGTGCCCGAGAAGACCACACCTTCACCCTCCACAACGGTGAAGCGCGCCTCCTCAGGGCGTTTGCCCATGGGGCCCGCGGCGCCCTCGCCGGGCGGCGCGCCAGCCTCGCCGGGCCCACCCGCGCCTGGGGCGTCGCCGCCTGGGGTCGCCTCGGGCGGGGTCGTCTCCGGACAAGCGGTCAGGAGCAGCAGAGCAGAACACAACGTGATCAGGAACCGAGCGCGCATGACACCTCCCTTCTTGGCGGCTTGGCGCGTGATCACCGCTACCATTCGCGGCGCGCTGAAGTCAACGGTTCGCGGGTTCTGACTCAAAGACTTGACGGCTCGCCCACACACGCGGTAGGTCTGATGTTCCCCTGATCGTGAAGTCTATGTCCGTCACCCTTCGCGGCTACGTCTTCCTCGACGCGCTTCAACCTCAGCTCGCCGCCTTCACGGGCACGACCTGCCGTGGCTTCTTGCCCCTGGCGGGTCAGGCGTCGTTGTGGGTCGAGATCGCGCCGGGAATGCTCATCAACCGGGTCACCGACGTGGCCCTCAAGGCGACGCGCGCCACCCCTGCGGTGCAGGTGGTCGAGCGCGCGTTTGGGCTCTTGGAGGTCCACCACGACGACAAGGGCGAGGTGATGGCCGCGGGCGCGGCGATCCTCAAGCACCTCAACGTCGGCGAGACCCAGCGCATCAAGCCCAAGGTGGTCTCGAACCAGATCATCCGCGCGGTGGAGCCCTACCAGGCCCAGCTCATCAACCGCAACCGCCAAGGCATGATGCTCATCCCCGGGCAGTCGCTCTTCATCTTGGAGACCGAGCCCGCGGCCTACGCGGTCCTCGCGGCGAACGAGGCCGAGAAGGCCGCGAACGTCAACCTCGTGAGCCTCCAGCCCTTCGGCGCCTTCGGGCGGCTGTGGATGGCGGGCAGCGAGGCCGAGATCGACGCCGCCGCCGCCGCCGCCGTGGCCGCCATCGAGGCGATGTCCGGCGCTTGATCCTCCGGCGCGCTGATCTTCGGGGGCGCGCCCAGTTAAACTTCAAATCCGCTCTCAATCTCCTACGCTCTTCGTGCAACTCTCAGGGAGTCTCCAATGGCTGACGCGCTCGGCATGATCGAAACCAAAGGATTTATCGGCATGGTCGAGGCCGCCGACGCGATGGTGAAGGCCGCGCGTGTTGAGCTGGTCGGCTTCGAGAAGATCGGCGGCGGCTATGTCACCGCCATCGTTCGTGGCGACGTCGCCGCGGTGAAGGCGGCCACCGAGGCCGGCGCTCGCCAGGCCCAGGCCGTGGGTGAGCTCGTCTCCGTGCACGTCATCCCGCGTCCCCACGCGAACATCGACGAGATCCTGCCCTTGGGCCGCGGCGCCAAGAAGGGCGAGTGAGCTAAGGCGCTCCTCAACCTCTTGGAGGCGGAATGAAGCTGGGCCGTGTCGTGGGCACGCTCGTGGCCACACAGAAGGATCCAAAGCTAGAGGGCCTGCGCCTGTACCTGGTGCAGGATCTCAGCCTGTCCTTAGAGGGCAAAGACGCCTTCGTCGTCGCCGCTGACGCCATGGGCGCTGGCGTCGGGGAGGTCGTGCTCTACGCCTCGGGCTCAAGCGCCCGGCAGACCGCCCAGACCGAGGGCCGCCCCGTAGACGCGGTGATCATGGCGATCGTGGACACCATCCACCGCCCCGAGGGCCTCGTCTACAACAAGAACCCCGCGTTCCCCGCGAGTGAGGACGGCGTCTGATGCAGCTCCGCGACGATCAGATGCTCGCCTTGGTGGATCAGGTGCTCAAGCGTGTGCGCGCGGGTGATGTGCGGCCGCGCGGCGAGATCCCCAAAGACCCTCGCGGCGTGTACAAGACCGTCTCCGACGCCGTGGCCGCCGCGCGCACCGCCCAGCAGCTCCTCATCCACCTGCCCTTAGAGAAGCGCCGGGAGATCGTCGCCAACA
>JAKLKE010000664.1 GCA_023150775.1 Myxococcota bacterium | reverse complement strand
CGCGGCGGATCCCGCGCTGAGGCTCACCGAGGCCCAGCGCGCGGCGATGGCCACCGACCGCGAGATCCTCGTGAGCGCCGGCGCCGGCGCTGGAAAAACCCACACCCTCGCCCTCCGATACGTCGCGCTGCTGTTGGAGATCGCTGAAGACGCCGTCTCGCGAGACGGCGTGCCCCGGCCCGACATCGAGTCTGTGCTGGTGTTGACCTTCACCGAGAAGGCCGCTGAAGAGATGTCCGAGCGCTGTTATCAGCGGCTCCTGGGCCTCTCCTCCGCCCTGCGCCGGGCCCAGGACGAGCTGACCGCCCGCCACGGCGATCTGCGCGCCCGACGCCTCATCGCCGCCGTAGATCACCTCGTCGACACCTTCAACCTCGCGCGAATCTCCACCTTTCACGCCTTCTGCGGGCGTCTTCTGCGTGAGTTCCCCGCCGAGACACGCTCAGACCCCGGCTTTGAGGTGCTGGAGCCCTCCCAGGCCGAGCGCCTGCGCGCAGACGCCGCCGAGCGCGCCTTGGCCGAGCTCGCCAAGACCCAGTCCACCGACTTCCCGCTCCTGCTCGACGCCTTCGGCAGCCGCCGCACCGTGCTCGCCGCCTTAGACGCCGCCTTGTCCGAGCGTGGGGCCTTGGCCGAGCGCCTCACCGAGCACGCCGCGGGCCTGGTGACCGTAGACGATCTCATCCGCCGCGCCGCCGTGCGCCCAGAGACGGTCAAACGATTTCTGACCACCGAGGCCCTGCCCACCTTAGAGCGCATCGCCACGCTCTTGTCCTGGGTGACCCGCGAAGGTTTCTGGGCCCATGACGAGCTCAAACCGCTGGTTGAGGCTCTGCAGCGGCTCCCCGACGACCCTCTGCGACTGTACGAGCTCTATCAGCGCTCCTTGGCGCTTCTGCTGCGCGACGGCAAGGTCAAAGGCTTCACCACCTGGTACGACATCGACAAGGCCGACGCTTGGCCCCGCAAAGAGCTTTTTAAGGCCGCCAAAGAGGAGCTCGGCGCCTTGGCCGCCACGCTTGGCGACTGGCCCGAGCGTTATCGCCTCGCCCGCCGCCTGCCCGTGCGCGCCGACGGCACCCTGCTCGACGTGCTGCGGGCCTTGGGCCGACTGTTCTTGGCCGCCCAAGAGCATCTGCAAGAGGCGCTCCTCGACCGAGGCTCCTTGGACTTCTCCGAGCTCCAGGCCCGGGCCGCCCGGGCCATCGCCGAGAAGCCCGCCTTGGTGGAGCAGCTTCAGCGCCGCTTCCGCTACATCATGGTGGACGAGTTCCAGGACACCGACGAGGTGCAGTGGTCGATCGTGCGCGCCATCGGCCGCCCCGGCGGCGGCCCCAGCGACCGCATCTTTCTGGTCGGCGACGCCAAGCAGGCCATCTACGGCTTCCGCGGCAGCGACGTGACCGTGTTTCGTGGCGCTGAGGCCGAGCTTGGCGTGAAGGCCCTGGAGTTCCCCGAGAACTTCCGCAGCGCGCCGGAGCTCATCGACTGGTTTAATGATCTGTTCACCCAGGTTCTTGGCCCCACCGGGCGCCCCGGCCCGGCCTATGAGGCCCGCTACAGCCCTCTGCGCGCCGCTGGCCCCGAGCGGGACGGCTCGGTTCGTATTGTGCTTCATGGGGAGAAGACGGGCGCGCAGTCGGCCCGGGCCGAGGCCGAGGCCGCCGCGTCGTTGTTGGCCGCGGAGATCCTCCCCGATCGTGGCGTCTACAAAGGCCTCGACGCGCTGAACCGCGCCTTACACCCCACGCCGCCCATCGCCGTGCTCCTGCGCAGCCGCACCCACCTGCTCATCTGGGAGGAGGCCCTGCGCCGCCGAGGCGTGGCGTTTGTGGTGGCCGGGGGCGTGGGCTTCTGGTCACGGGCCGAGGTGGTCGATCTGGTCAACGCCCTAGACGCCTTGGCCAACAACGATCGTCTGTCTCTGGTCGGCCTCTTACGCTCGCCGCTCATGGGGCTCACCGATCAAGACATTCAGGATCTGTACGCCCAGGTGCTCCTCGACCGCTTCGCCACCCGGGAGCTGCCGCCGGGGCTCTCGGAGCGGGTGTACGGCGCGCAGTCGCGGCTGCGTCGGCTGGCCCAGCTCCGTTACCGTGTGCCCGCGGCCTCGCTCATCGAGGCCCTTGTCTCGGGCTGCGCGGCCTGGCACCTCTACCAGCGGGAGGACAGCTCCGGCCAAGCCGAGGCCAACGTGCGGCGCCTCATCTC
>JAKLKE010000663.1 GCA_023150775.1 Myxococcota bacterium | reverse complement strand
CGCTCAGCGAGGCTCCTGCGCCTGGGCCTTGAGCACCTCAGCCACCTGGGGCCAGCCCTCGATGCCTTGGCCGCTGAGGCGATCCGAGAGGGCGCTGTCTTGAGACAAGGCCTCCTCATACGCCCGCGCCGCCGCGCCGTTGTCGCCGCTGGCGCGCAGGGCGACGGCGAGGACCACGCCCGCCCGGCCCGCCATCGCACCAATCTTGGCCGAGGCCAAGGCCTGCTCGGCGAGGCTGATGCCGCTCGTCCAGTCCCGGCGACGTAAGGCCAGCTCACCCAGACGCACGAGCACCTCAGGCTCACCCGGGCTCACCGCCAAGGCCGCGTCGAGGTACTGCCGGGCCTTGTCCGCGAGGTTGAGCCGCGCGTCGAGCACCCAGGCCGCCTGGATGTGGGCGTCTACGACGTCCGCCACGTCCGGGGCTGTGCTGATGAGGTTGCGGAGCTGGGTGAAGGCGCCGTTCCAGTCACCCTCAGCGCCGAGGGACGACGCGAGGCCCTTGAGGGCACGAACGTCGTTGCCGCGGAGCTCCAGGGCCTTGGCGTAGCGTTTGCGGGCACGATCCGCCCGGCCCATCACCCGGTCACAGTCGCCGAGGTTGACGTAGGTGTTCGCCAGGTCGTCGGCGTTCGCCGTGCCGCTGGTGAGCTCCAGCACGTTGCGCCAGATGGCCTCAGCGGCCTCCCACTGGCGGCGGCGCATGTAGATCGGCCCCGAGGCGCGCAGCGAGGGCAGGTGCCGGGGGTTGAGCTCCAAGGCGCGCTGCAGGCGGGTGAGCGCCTCGTTCTCACGGCCGAGGCTGAGCAAAGCCGAGGCGTAGTGGAAGAAGTACAGCGAGATCTCGACCTTGTCGTCGAAGTCGTCGATGTCCCAGCCGCCCGTCGTGGGCTCCATCCGCTCAAACATCTCCACGGCCCGGGCGTTGTCACCGGCGCGGAAGGCGTGATCGGAGGTGAAGCGCAGAGCCTCGACGTTCTCGGGGTTACGGCCGAGCAGCTCGACATAGAGCTCGGCGGCCCGGCCCCGGTCTTGGATGAGCTCCAAGGTCATGCGGGCGGCGCGGGTGAGCAGCGCCACGGCCTCGGCGTCGGAGGAGACCCCGGCGAGGCGACGGACGACCCGAACGACCTCCTCCGTCTCGCCCCGGGCGCCGCGCAGGCGCTCCAGCGCGACGGCGGCCTCGACGTCGGTGGTCTCGCCGAACACCGCCTCGTCCAAGAGACGAAGCGCCGCGGGCTCGTTGTGAAGCTGGTTGAGCTGGGCGAGGCCAAGGCGGCGCAGCAAGGCCGCGCGCTCGGCCCCTTGCGCCCGGCGCAGGAGCGTGGTGCCGACCTCGACGAAGCCGCTCCAGTCGCCGTTCTGCTCGGAGAGCGTCAACAGGCGCTCAAGGGCCTCGGTGTGCTCCGGGGCCTGCTCCAGCACCAGACGCCAAGACTCCGCGGCGACCCGGGGCTCGTTGAGCTTCTGTTCCCAGAGCCGGGCGATCTCGGCGAACCGCTCCACACGCTCGTCCCCGGCGCTGATCGACGCCTCTCGGGCGAGCACACCGACGAGGCTCTGCCAGTCGGACTGGGCCTCAGCGATGCGGCGCAGGCCCAGGAGCGCCTCGCGGTCTTCAGGCACATGGCTGAGCGCGGTGAGCCAGGACTGACGCGCCTCGGCGTGGTTCCCGGCGGTCTCGTGGATCTCCGCGGCGCGGCGGGCGTAGCGGGCGGCGTCGGCGGCGGGCAGCGACGACGCGCTCAGGCGCTCTAGGTATTGCAGGGCGAGGCCGGTCTCGCCGCGCGCACCGGCGATGCGCGCCAAGGCCTCCAAGACGGAGACGTCCGAGGGGCGGTCTTCGTGGAGCTGGCGGTAGAGCTCCCAGGCCTCATCCGTGGTGGCGAGCTTCTCGGCCAACATCCAGCGCTGGTGCGCCTCGATGGCCTGACGCCGGGCCGGGTCGTGGGAGACGGAGGCGAGGCGACGGGAGACCGCGAAGGCCTCCGACCACGACTCTTGGGCCTCCAGCACCCGGGACAGGCGCACGAGGGACACCAACGACTCCGGCGCCGCGCGCAGCACCTCGGCGGCGCCCGCGAGATCTCCGGCGTCTTCAAGGTCGGTCGCGAGGCCGAAGGCGTCGTGCTCCCCGGCTTGAGACCAGAGGGTGACGAGGGCCGCGCTGTCTTTGCGGCCGATCTGACTGCGGCGCAGGGCGTCGAAGGCT
>JAKLKE010000662.1 GCA_023150775.1 Myxococcota bacterium | reverse complement strand
CGGTCTCTTCTCCTTCAGCGACCAGCTCAGGGAGGTACACCACCGAGACGGCGGCGCGGGGGCGCTCCTCAACCTCAACCCTGGGGCCGTCGTCGATGCCGATGAGCGCCAGGGTGATGAGCCCAACGTAGAGGCTCGTGGAGGCGAGGGAGGAGATCGAGAGCTCGGCGGCGGCGCGGAGGAGCGACATAGAGGCTCCAAATGAGGAGAGGGGCCAACCGCTGAACGGAGGCCCCTCTCGACATATTCAGGCTGGGATCACCCCAAGACGACGAGCGTCGGGATCAGCCCTCGGAGTCGGGCAGCGGTGCGGAGATCGTCACGCCCAAGGCCCGCTCGATGCTCGACCGGATGCGGTCGGGGCCGTAGCCGTGGTCCACATGAACCCAGGTGACGTTCCCTTGCTCGCAGGCGGGCCGCAGGACGTGATCGATGTTGTGGCCGATGAACCGGCCCAACAAGATCAGCATGTCGGTGCCTTTGTTGCGGAGGTGCTTCCGCAGGGCCAAGAGCTGGTTGCGGCGGTACTCCGCGGGCATCCACTCAAGCTCGGAGAACCCGTAGGTGGTCTGCAGGGCCTCCCGCATGGCGTCCCGGGGGGCGCCGCCGATGAGGATGGCGCGTTTGCCGCGGGTCGCGCTCCAGAGGGGCCAGTCTTCAGGGAGCGGCGTGGGCGACTCCTCAAGCTCGGCGGCCTCTTCAGCCTCTTCTTTGGCCTCACGGATCTGGTCGCGGATCGTGCGGCGCAGACGGCGGAAGGCGGGCTCGTCGAGGTCGTCGTGGAAGGGCGTGACGAGGCGCACGAGGCGGGGGTCGTCGTGGCGCAGGCCCTCGTTGAGGGTGGACTTGAGCGCGCGCTTGACCTGGGAGAAGACGGCGTCCCGGGCTTGGTCGGGGGCGTCGAAGAGGTCCTCCAGGAGATCCTCAAGCTGCTTGAGCAGCACCTCGGCGGGCTGGCGCGGGGGCGGCGGCTCGGCGAGCATGTCGGCCATCTCGGCCCAGTAGATGTCGGCGTCGTTGGCCCAGGAGCCGTGGCGCGCGGTGTGGCCGCGGGCGAGGCCGTGCACGAAGCCGGGGCGCTCACGCTCGGAGAAGCCGGAGAGCGCGCGGAAACAGTCGTCGAGGCGCTCATCGTAGGGGGCGATGTCCTCTTGAACCGAGCGCAGGCGCGCGGTGAGCATCGCCACGAAGAGGCGCTGGACGTGTTTGGGCCAGAGCTTCCAGACAGACTGGCGGCCGGTGATCGCCCGGACGCGGCGCTCCTCCTCCTCGTAGTCGTCGAGCGGCGGACCCAGAGCCGTGAGGATCTCCGTGAGGCGATCCGCCCAGCCGGCCACGGGGCCGGTGTCGTAGGGGTTGGCCGTCACGCCGGCCGAGTAGTGGCGGGCGAGGGTCTGCATGTCGTTGTCGCTGGCGATGGGGCCCAACGACGGCGCGCGCGGCGGGGCGGCGTGGTAGACCGCGGGCTCGGCAGGGCGCGCCTGGCTGGCGGGCTCACCAGCGGCCTCACCCGGGCCGATGAGACGGAGGCTGCCGCCAGCGGTCACCCAACGAAGCAGCAGATCCAGGACCTCACCACCGAGCGCCAGACGCTTCGCGGCGAGCTGCTGACTCAGCGCCTCCGAGCTTAAGAAGCCGGGCATTGGCGACTCACGCATGTCGCGGAGTTGATGCGCCTGGTGAAGCGTGAGATAGAGCCTAGCCTCCATCTCGCTAGCGGGGGGGAGGTTCGTGGAGTTAGGCATGCTGGTCGGGTTCTCGTTCACCTGACAGTCTCTGGAGGATCCCAACCCAGGCTCGCGACGAAAGGACGCGCGCGCGACGAGCACGGGAGGGCGTGAAGGATCTTGTCTCGGACCTCGCTGTGCGCTGGCGCAGAGAGTTTCCGAGTGAGAGACGGGCCTCTCAGAACAGGCTCTAACTTGAATCCCGGAGACGCGCCCGTCAAGTGGGTCACCCCGGGTTGACGATCAGGACGATCCCTGGATCCGCGAGGAGCACAGCGAATGGCGGCGAATGAACGAGGGCGACGCTGGCGAACGGTCGCATTCCTTGGCCTGGCGCTGGGGGGGCTCTTGTGGTGGGCGTGGCGCGTCGAGACGCCGGTAGAGTCCGCGCAAGCGAGCCTCGACGTTGCGCCTCGGCGCCGGGCCCCGGCCCGCGAGCGGGTGATCACGCCGCCGCCGCTCCGGCCGCTGGGCACCCTAGACGCCC
>JAKLKE010000661.1 GCA_023150775.1 Myxococcota bacterium | reverse complement strand
CAGATGCCAACGGTCTGGATGTCGCCGACGATCGCGCTTGAGGTGAGCACTCTGCGGCTCTGCGGCTCTGCGCGCCTCAAGGTCCGCCTCGCCTCGCCTCGCCGCCGCGCTGAGAGGCCCTCCGAGTCGCGGAAGACGCCTCCAACCCCCACCGAGTCCTCTGTGTGCAGACCTCTGTGGCCTCTGTGGTTCGTTCTCCTACGCCTACCCCCCAAAGACGCCTCTTTTTACCGACCGCACCCCACCACCTCGCTCATCCCCCACAACCCGCCGCCTCGTTCACCAAGAAGCTCCGCACGGCGTCGGCCCAGGCGTTGTAGTTGGTCTCGGGGATGCCCGCGTCGCCGATGCCGTGGTGGGCCTCGGTGAACTCGATGAACACCTTCTCTGTGGCGGGGCTGCGCTCGCTCAGCACACGCACGTCCTCGACGGGGAAGAGGTGGTCGTAGGTGGCGGCCATGACCAGGCTTGGCGCGGTCACGGACTCCATCTTCACGTCGTTCTCGAAGTACCCGCCGCTGATGAACGAGCCGGGGATGCTCATGCCGGTGTTGTTCTGGCCGTTCTGGCGCATGGACGGGGCGGGCGTCTCTAAGATGAGCGCACAGATCTCGGGGTCTAAGCCCATCTCCACGGCGGGGATGGCCCCCAAGGAGTAGCCATACGGCACCACGGCCTCACCGCCGACGAGGTTCAGGGCCTCGTTCAGGGCCGTGCGGGCATCCGCCACGAGCTGCTCGCCGTTGGGCGCCGTGTTGGGCTCGGACTTGCCATAACCCCGGTAATCCCACACGAACACGCTCACGCCGAGCTCGTGCAGATACCGCACCCGGGGCAGGTAATGTTCGATGCTGGCGAAGTTGCCGTGACTGTAGACGATGGTGATGCCCGCGAGGTCCGGGTCTTCGCCGTGGGAGGGGACGAGGTAGGCGTCGAGGCTGCCCAGGCCGTCGCTCGTGGGGATGCTCATCTGTGTGACGGTGCTGACGTCGATGGCGCGGGCGCTCTGGCCCTCGTCAAAGGTCTGCTCCATCCAGGCGTAGTCGATGGCCCAGTCGTAAGGGTCGTCACAGGCGGCGCAGAGCTTGCCCCAGATGGGGTCTGAGGCGCCCTCGCAGGTGTCTGGGCCGATGATGGAGCAGTGGCGGGGATTGTGCAGCATGGCGTCGACGTCGGCGCAGGCGGTCATCGTCCCGGCGGTGAGGGCGGCGAAGATCAGGCGGCTTTGGCGGATCATGGGCTCGTCTCCTCGGCGCGGGGGCCGATGGGCAGGTTCACGCCGAAGTTAAAGCCCAAGGCGCCGCGCCCGGGGCTCACCCAACGTAGGGCCAAGGACTCGGGCAAAGAGCCCGGGGCGTACCAGCGGGACTCGACCTGGACACGCAGGCCGCCAGGCTCGCCCGGGTCGAGCTGGGCGCCGAGGCCGGGGCTCAGAAACAGCGCGGGGTCGATGAGATCGGTGTTCTGGGTGAGGCTGAGGTAGAGGAGCTGCTGCTGGGCGTCGCCGAGAAGCCAGCTCGCGGTGACGTCGAGCTGATCAAGGCCCCAGACGCCTGGATCGGCCTTGCGGGCGTCGAGGTGGTTGGAGGCGAAGTACAGGCGGTTCGTCACCGAGAGCGCAGGAATCGCGCCGCGCTGCTCCATCGCCAGCCAAGAGACGTGGCCCTGCAGGCCGACCACCCCATAGGCGAGGCCGGTGAGGTTGAGGCCATAACCGAGCTCCAGCGGGCGATCGGCGAGGGTGGCGACGCCGTGTCGGGCCTCGACCACGGCGTTGGGCATGGGCACGGGCTTGCCGCCGAGCTTGAGCAGGGGCCCGCCCAAGGTGAGCCCGGCGGCGTGCTCCCCCCGGTCAAGGGGCCGGGCGGTGTTCATGGCGCCGCACCCGGCGAGGGCGGTGATGAGGAGCAGGGTGAAGGCGCGGGTCATGGGGGCTCCAGCGGACGCCCCGATCGTACACCCCCGCCGCGCCCTTTAGCCGGGGATCTGCCCGGACTTCACGATCGTGAGGCCCCCGGCGTCGTCAAAACGGAGGTCGTAGACCGGCAGACCGGCCGCCAAGGCCCCCAAGGTGGCCCCGGCCTGCTGGGCGCCGAGGCGCTGCTGCTCGGCGAAGAGCGCCCCGGCGTCGAGGCCGGGCAGGCGGTGGCACAGAAACGCCGCGAGCTGGGCGCGGATCTGCGCCGTCACCTGGGGGTGGTTCACGAAGGCCTGCACGCCGCCCCG
>JAKLKE010000660.1 GCA_023150775.1 Myxococcota bacterium | reverse complement strand
GCGGGCCGGGCGAGGCCCGTGGACTCGATGAACACGCGGTCGGGCTTGACCTCCCGCAGGATCGTCGTGAGGTTGGGCACCAGGGCCTCGGGGGCGGTGCAGCACACGCAGCCCCCGGCGATCTCGGCGACGGCGACCCCGCCGCTGAGCAGGGTGGCGTCGATGCGGGCCTCGCCGAAGTCGTTGACGATGATCGCGCAGCGCTCCCGCTCGCGGCGCCGCGCGAGCTGGTCGATCAACATCGTCGTCTTCCCGGCGCCTAAGAAGCCCGAGATGACGTGAACGGGGACACGCGGCATACGACGAACCTCCAGACCCGGAGGTGTATCCCCAAAGCGCCCCGCTCGCAGCCCCGGGGCTTGTGCGCGGCGGCGCGACAGGGCACACTTGTGCCACCGGAACCCCCCGACCTTGGCCCCTGTGGGCTTGAAGAGCGTATGGCGCGAAGCACACCTCAGATCAACGACCCGCGGGAAGCCATCGATCAGTACGCCCAACGGCTGCGTGAGCTGCTGGAGCACTGCGAGCGCGCCCTCAAGGAGCGTAATTACGAGGCGTTCTTATGGAACGCGCGCCGATCCTTAGAGACGATCTGCCGTCTGCTGATCACCAACAAGAAGATGGAGGTCTCCCGGGGTGAGCAGCAGCTTCATATGCTCGTGCAGTTCCTGCGCACGGAGAAGGTGCTCGACGAGCAGCAAGGAAACCGCTTTGAGGCCGTGCAGAAACACTCCAACCTCGGTGTTCACATCCGAAACCCCGAGCGGGAGAACTACAAGGCGGCGGTGAAAGATCTCCAGCACCTCCTGCCTGAGGTGGTGGAGTGGCTGGTCACCGAGAGCCCGATTCATGGCCACCTCCCCTACGCCCTCGACCTGCAGCGCCTCGCCCAGCGCCTGAGCCCCCTCGCCAGCGACAGCCTCAACCGCGTCACGCCCAGCCCCTACGGCGTCCCCTCCCCCACCGCCACCACCGACGCCCCCACCACTGAAGACTCCCAAGGCTACACCGCGACCCAGACCACCGACGGCACCGGCACCACCCAGGTCCGCACCCGCGCTGGGGGCTCAGACACCGACCCCACCGCGATCACCGAGGCCACAGACGCCGGAGATCCCCACGGCGGCCTGCTCGTCACCGACCCCACCGTGCCCAAGGCCGCCCCGGCCCGACGTCGCAACGCCCTGTGGATCGGCGGCACCGTCGCCGTCGCCGCCTTCGCCGGGGTGTGGCTCTTCTTGACGACTTATGACGCCCGGCCTACCGTGGACGCCACCCCCGCGCCCGAGGCCGCCGTCGCCGTCGTCGCCCCGCCGCCCGTCGCTGAGTCTGAGCGAGGGGCCGAACGAGAGATTGAGCCCCGCATCGAGCCCCCTCCCCCGCCGCCCGCGCCGACCTGCCCCCCAGGCCTGACGCTGATCCCGGCGAGCACGATCACCATCGGCCAGCCCATCGGCGGGCGCAAGAACTGGCCCCAGCCCAAACCGGCGACCATCGCCCCCATCGACGTGCCCGCCTTCTGTGTCCAGCCCGCCCCCGTCACCTTCACCGAGTGGAGGGCCTGGCCCCGGCACGACGAGGCGACCCTCAAGTCCGACTGCAAGTGGGGCATCGCGAACGCCCCCAAAGCGCCGGGCAGCCCGGTTCATTGTGTCGGACGCGCCGCCGCTGTGGCCTACTGCGCCGAGCAGCTCCCCGGGGGGCACCTGCCCTCGATCGTCGAGTGGGAGGCCCTGGCGCGCTCTGAGGCCAAAAACCTCGGCGAGAGCGGCGTGCAGTTTGAGTGGGCCGGGGATCAATTTCCTCCGGCGGTGTTCAACCGACGCGCCGAGCCCTGCCGAGAGGCCTTCTGCGACGACGGAATGATCAAACAGACCCTCGATCCGAAGTCCGAGGTGAGGCCCGTCGGCGACGTCTTGTGGTCCTGGAGCACCCGCAAGAAGGGCGAGTCGCACAATGAGCTGACCTTCCGCTGCGCGGTCGCCCCAACGCTCTGAGCGACCCCGCTTGACGCTGCGCTAAGATGCCGTGGACCGCGCTCCCCCACGCGGTCGAGGCCCCCGCTATGCCGACCCGGCTGTACTCTGACGTGCAGATGCTCGACCACCAGCCCGGCGACGGCCACCCCGAGCGCCCCGCGCGCCTCGCGGCGCTGCTGCACGGCCTGCGCGAGCGCCCCGTGCCCGGCACCACCTGGCACACCGCCCGGGAGGCCACCCAGACCGAGC
>JAKLKE010000065.1:371-21122 GCA_023150775.1 Myxococcota bacterium | reverse complement strand
ACTGCTCAAAGAACACGATCAGGGTGACCCCTTGGTCGAGGTGGAGATCGTCGGGCCCGCCGGAGAGCCACTGCACGATCCCCGGCGGCGCGCCGATGGGCTGGCCGATGAGCGCGAGCTCTTGGCTCAGCCGAAGGGCCTGGGTAGCCGCGCGGGTGTTGGGGTAGAGGCGCATCAGCTCTTCAAACAGACGCTTGGCCTCGGGAAAGTCCGCACGATCCGCCGCGTCTTTGCCCTGCTGGTAGAGCACCCGGGCGCGCTCCTCATCCAAGGCGCTCGCCGGGGCCACGCCGCCAGGACGACCTTGGGCGCTCTCCAACGCGGCGACCCGGGCGGTGAGCGCGGCGAGCTGGGCGTCGGTCTCCGCGTGTTGTGCCCGGTGCGCGCGGCAGCCGCCGAGGCCCAAGCCGAGCAAGACGAGGCCAATCCAGCCGAAGAGACGTCTCACGTCACCTCCAAGGAGACCGCGCCAGCATACACGACTCGCCCCCTGCCATCGAAGATCCCAGAGACGACGACGCCCCGCCGAGGCGGGGCGTGTCAGGGACGACCGGCGAGGACCGGCGAGGAGGATCAGCCCGCCAAGAAGGCGTTGATCATGTCCTCGGAGAGGGACGCCGGGTGACCGCGCCAGACGATCTCGCCGTTCTTGACGACGGCCGCAGCGGGGATGCCCGAGACGTTGAACTGCTCGGCGACGGAGCCGTCCTCTTTGGCCGTGGGGTAGGTCACCTTGTTCTCGTCCAAGAAGGCCACGACCTTCTCTTCGGTGGCGGACTTGGTGATGCGGGTGAGGCCGACGATCTCCATCTTGCCCTTGTACTTCTCGGACATCTCCTGGAGCTTGGGCACCTCACGCTGGCAGTGGGGGCACCAGACCTCCCAGAAGACGACGAGGGTGGTGCCCTGGTCGAAGTGGATGGCCTTCTCGGAGCCCGTGTACCACTTCTCCATCGGCTTGGGGTTGGCGACCTTCTTGCCGACCACCTCAAGCTCCTGCTTCGTGCGCAGGGCCTTCTTGGCGACCTGGGTGGAGCCGTAAGACTTGAAGATCTCGTCGATGTCGGCCTTGGCCTTGGCGATGTTGCCCGCCTTCATCGCCTCGTCCGAGGACTTCATGAGCTCCGTGGCCTTCTTCTCGGCCTCGGGGTCGAGCTTCACGGCGTTTCCGCCGCCCGCGGCGGGGCGAGCCTCAAGGTCGGTGACCTTCTTCTCAAGGGCGTCCAGGCGGACGGTGAGCTCGTCTACCTCGGCCTTCTGCGCGCAGCCGGTGAGGAGGACAGTAAGAGAGAGCGCGACGATCAGTGAACGCATTGGGTTGAATCTCCTCAGAGAGCGATGGCGGATGAAGAACCGGGAGGGGCAGGGACTCCTCCGATGCAGACACGCTATCCGGGTTTCGTGTGGCCTGCACGCAGCGAGCCCTGTTGCGTCCTACGCGACGAGGTGACACCTTGTTTCAGATGGAGCCAAGATGAGCGACCACGAAGGACTCACAGAGCACAACTTCCTCATCGACGCGCCGCGTGAGCGCCATCATGTCGGCTCGCCGTTGTTTGAGGAGGGTGAGCACGGCGAGGAGCTCATCGTCGTCGTCAAGGGTCGTGTGCTGCTGAGCCGCAGAACCAAAGCCGGAGAGAGCGTGGCGGTGGCCACAATTCAAGCGGGCGGCGTGCTCGGCGAGATCGCGCTCTTGCAGCCTGGCCCCCGCAGCGCCAGCGCCATCGTCACCGAAGACGCGGAGATCGTGCGGGTTCACCGCCGGATGCTCCTGGAGCGCCTCATCGGCCGCGATCCCCTCGCCCGCGCGTTTCTGAGGGCCTGCGCCCAGCTCCTCGTGCTGCGCCTGCGCCGCGCCCGCGACCTCGCCGGGGCCCTGGGCGCCTATGAGCGTGAAGAAGGGGACGCCGCGGTGAACGCCTGGCTCGACCGCTACGACGCCGTCGCAGACTCTCTGGTGCTCGACCCCCTCAAGCCGTGGCTGCCCCGATGAGCCAGAACCTCGTCGCCGCCCTCGCCCGATTCCGCCCCTTCTCTGAGCTGCCCCTGCGCGCCGTCGCCGACGCCAGCCGCTTCGTCACCGTGCAGCGCATGGACGTCGGCGACACGATCTTCGCCGCCGGAGACGTCGCCGACACCCTCTTTCTGGTGGTCTCCGGCGAGCTTCGCCTCGTGGCGCCGAGCGGCCGCGCCGTAGACACCGTGCGCCCCGGGGAGACGCTGGGCGTCACCGGGCCGATGTTGCCCTCGCGGTACACGATGACGGGCATCTGCGCCGACGAGGGCGCGCTCATCTCACTCTCCGCCGAGGCGCTGAACACGCTCTGGGAGCAGATCCCGCCCGCCGCCGCGCTCTTGGAGATGGCGATGGCGGCGGCGGTCGTGCCCGAGCTTCGTGAGGCCACCGAGGCCCTCGGCGCGCGGCTGACCGCGCCGATCGAGAGCGTGCGGCACTCCCGGCTGCGGCGGGCCCTGGCGCCCCGTCGTTGACCGCGGCGTAGGTTAGAGGGGCCTCCAGACTCGGAGGTGACCATGCCCGTGCACACAGAGCTCGTTGTAGACCCAACCCTCACCCCGGCCCAGACCGCGCCGACCCTGGTGTTCATCGGCCGCGCCGCCCGGCTGCAGAGCGAGCAGCTCAGCGCCCTCTCGCCGATCCCCGCCGAGACCGCGCGTCGCATGTTGGCTGAGCTCGACAGCGGCGATCAAGGCGCCTGGACCTGCACCTTCGTCGGCCAGCGCCGCGTCGTGCTCATCGTGCTGCCCGAGCCCTGCTCTCGGTACAACAGCCCGTCCCGGGCCTGGGTGATCCCCACCTTGGTACGAAACGCCAACCTCAAAGGGGACGCGGCCGTCGTGCTCGCCGTCGATGAGTCGGGCCACGCCTTGGCCGCCTGCCTCGCCGCCGCCCGGGCCTTCTCTCGTTACAGCGTGCGGTCGAGCCCCGTGGAGCACCGCCGGGTGAGCCTGACGGCCCTGGCCCCGGACGGCGTGGTGGATCACCCCTCCCTCGGCGCTGGGGTGGACGGGGTGCGGCTCGCGGCGCGGCTCTTCGACATGCCCTGCGCGGCGCTGCACACCGACGCGCTCGTGGCCGAGGCCGAGGCCGTCGCGGCGCGGGTCGGGGCGACGGTGCGCACGGTCCTGCGCGGCGAGGCGCTGCGCGACGAGGGCCTCGGCGGCCTCTGGGGCGTGGGCAAAGCGGCCACCCGGGGCCCGGCGCTCGTGCTCTTGGAGAAGCCCGGCGCCTCGGCCGACTCCCCTACCCTCGCGTGGGTCGGCAAAGGCCTCGTGTACGACACCGGCGGCCTCGCGCTCAAAGGCAAAGAGGCCATGCCCGGCATGAAGGGCGACATGGGCGGCGCGGCGGCGGTGCTCGGCGCGTTTGAGGCGGCCTGCCGCGCGGGCGTGCCCCAGCGGATCCTCGCCCTTTTGTGCATCGCCGAGAACGCCATCGGCCCCGAGGCCGTGCGCCCGGACGACGTGCTGACGATGTACTCCGGCAAGACGGTGGAGGTGAACAACCCCGACGCCGAGGGCCGCCTCGTGCTCAGCGACGGCCTCGCTTGGCTGCTCAAGAACCACGAGGTGGACGAGGTGATCGACCTCGCCACCCTCACCGGGGCGATCACCAGCGCGGTCGGCAAGGTCCACGCCGGGGTGTACAGCAACGATGAGGGCTTAGAGCGCGCTCTTGTCCAGGCCGGCCGCGCCGCCGGAGAGCCGCTGCACCCCTTGATCTACGCCCCGGAGCTGTGGCGAAAGGAGTTTAAGAGCGAGATCGCCGACATGAAGAACTCGGTGAAGGATCGCAACAACGCCTCCTCCGCCGCCGCCGCCCAGTTCATCTTGAGCCACATGCCGGAGCACGGCTGCCCGGCCTGGGCCCACCTCGACATCGCCGGGACGGCCTGGGACGGCGAGGGGCGCGGCACGGGCTTCGGCGTCGGCGTGCTCTTGGAGCGGGCGCTGAGCCGTTAGACCAGCTTAAACCCTGAATCTCACCAGGTGAACACCGTGACGCCGACGAGGCCGAGGCTCAGGAGCCCGGCCCCGATGGCGCCCGCGGCGAAGCTGTTCGTGCGGGCCTGCAGAGGCTCCAGCTCCTCTGGGTCCTCCGTCGTCTGGAACTGCTGCTCGTAGCCGCGGGCGACGGCGTAGAGCCCCACGGCGGCCAGCGCCGTGCCGCCCGTGGCCGAGATGAGCCCGATGTGGGCTCCTTGGCGCCCGCCAGCGTCTTCAGCGCGGCCCCAGGTGGGCAAGGAGTAGCCCGCGGGCAGGTACAAGGTCTCGACGATGGCGCCGTCGGGCTCAAAGACCTGGAGCACCGCCGCGCTGCCGACCCCACGGGGCGCGCCGCGCACGCCGCCGACGTTGATCCAGCCGCCTTTGGGCGCGATCGGGAACTGGAGATCCCCCTCGTCGAGCTGCGCGGCCTCGGAGTACGCCTCGATGAGCGGGTGCCCCGGGGGCGCGACGTGCTCCGGGAAGGTGTAGCCGGGCTCCAGCTTTCGGGCGGCGTGAAACTCCGGGGCGACCTGGGAACGATCCCCCGACGCGAAGGCGTAGAGCCCCATGAGCCGATGAAACGCGGCGGCGTCCCCGGGGCTGACGACCTCCTGAACACAGGGCAGGCGGGACATCGCCTCCGCACGGGCGGACTCTAAGGTCGCCATGTCGAGGTTCGCGAACGCCGCCTCCCCTCGGGCGCTCTGCTCACGCAGCTCGACGAGGCTTGAGGTGGCCTCACAGCCGCGCGCAGCCCACGCGGGGGAGGACACGCCGAGAGCGACAGGGACGAGGACGAGCCAAGGAGACATCGCCCTGAGCCTACGGGGTCGGGCCGGGCGCGTCAACCTCTCCGATGCGCTTGTCGCCCATCTCTTGGCGAATCCTGACCGGGCTCGCCGCCCAAGAGCAGATCGGGCAGGCGGTGAGATCGTGGCCCCGCGCGGGGCAGTGTTCACGTCCAAAGTAGATGATCTGAAGGTGCAGGTCGTTCCAAGACGCCTTGGGAAAGAGCGACTTGAGATCCCGCTCGGTGTCCTCGACGGTCTTGGCGCGGCTGAGCCCCCAGCGGCCTGCGAGGCGGTGAATGTGGGTGTCTACGGGGAACGCGGGCACCCCGAAGGCCTGGGCCATCACCACCGAGGCCGTCTTGTGGCCGACGCCGGGAAGGGCCTCCAGCGCCTCAAAGCTCGCGGGCACCACGCCGCCGTGCCGCTCCAGAAGCAGGCCCGAGAGCGCCTCGATGTTGCGGGCCTTCGTCGGCGCGAGACCCAAAGGTTTGATGAAGCTCAGGATCTTCTCTTGGCCGAGCTTGAGCATCGCCGCCGGATCCCGCGCGGCGCCAAAGAGCGCCGGGGTCACCTCGTTCACCTTCTTGTCCGTACACTGCGCCGAGAGCAGCACGGCGATGAGCAAGGTGAAGGGGTCGTCGTGGAGGAGCGGGACGGGGGGGCTGGGGTAGAGCGTGTTGAGGAGCTCGTGGATCCGCTTCGATTTGTCTCTACGCCGCATCGTCTTCGCACCTCATCCCGCGACCTCCGCGCGGCGGCCGCATCACGCTTGGCGACACCGCCGCCGTGTGTAGTCTTGCGTTCTATCCGAACACGCGCGGACACGGGAGCCAAGAGCCGATGGCCAGAACCCTCACCGCCGGTCCCCCCGGCTCAGACGACGACAAGAAGACCAGGACTGACAAGCAGTCGGGCGTCGCCGTGAAGGAGCGCCCCAAGGTCCAGCAGCCCAAGATGTACAAGGTGCTGCTCCACAACGATCACTTCACCACCATGGAGTTCGTCATCTGGATCCTCCAGACCGTCTTTCGCCAGTCCGAGGCGATGGCGACGAGCATCATGCTGCACATCCACAAGACCGGAATCGGCGTCGCGGGTGTCTTCCCGCGGGAGATCGCCGAGAGCAAGACCCACAAGGTGCTGGAGCTGGCGAAGCAGAACGACTTCCCGCTTCAGTGCACCTACGAGGAGGCGTAGAACGCCATGCTCACCAAAGAGCTACAGGTCTCTCTGAACCTCGCCGTGCGTGAGGCCCAGCGCCGTCGCCACGAGTTCCTCACCCTCGAGCACCTGCTCTTCGCGCTGCTGCACGATCCGCGCGGAGAAGAGATCTTGGAGGCCTGCGGCGGCGACCTGCCCGGCCTTCGCGCCGCCGTAGACACCTGGCTCGACGAGGAGCTTGAGCCCCTCGACGGCGACGACGACTTCATGCCCGAGCAGACCTTGGGCTTCCAGCGTGTCATCCAGCGCGCCGCGTTCCAGGCCCAGTCCTCGAACCAGAAGCAGATGGACGCCGGGAACGTGCTCGCCGCGCTCTTCCCCGAGCCCGACAGCCAGGCCGTCACCTTCTTGGAGTCCCACGGCATCACCCGCATGGACGTGCTCCAGTACATCTCCCACGGGATGCGAAAGGTCGGCGTGCCCCCCAAAGCCGGCGACCCGAAGGGCGGCGCAAAGACCGGCAAGAAGGCCGGCGCTGGGGGCGGCGGCGATGAAGAGGGCGGCGGTGCTTCGGCCGATCCGCTCTCGGCCTACTGCACCGAGCTCGTGCAAGAGGCCGCAGACGGCCGCTTGGACCCCCTCGTCGGGCGCACCCAAGAGCTGGAGCGCACGATTCATGTGCTCGCCCGGCGCCGCAAGAACAACCCCGTCTTCGTCGGGGAGCCCGGCGTGGGCAAGACGGCCATCGTCGAGGGCCTCGCCCAGCGCATTCAAGCCGGGGACGTGCCTGAGCTGCTCAAGGGCTGCCGGGTGTACAGCCTCGACATGGGCAGCCTGCTCGCGGGCACCCGCTTCCGCGGCGACTTTGAGGAGCGCTTCAAGGCCGTCGTCGCCGCCATCGAGGAGGATCCCAAGTCCATCCTCTTCATCGACGAGATCCACACCGTCGTCGGCGCCGGGGCCACCTCCGGCGGCACCATGGACGCCGGGAACATGCTCAAGCCCGCGCTCCAGCGCGGTCGCCTGCGGTGTATGGGCTCGACCACCTTCTCCGAGTACCGCTCGGCCATCGAGAAAGACCGCGCCTTGGCCCGACGTTTTCAGAAGATCAGCGTCGGCGAGCCCAGCCTCGACGAGACGATCACCATCCTCAAGGGCCTCAAGCCCGGCTACGAGGCCCACCACAAGGTCACCTACACCGACGAGGCCATCGAGGCCGCGGCCAAGCTCGCCCAAAAACACCTTCGTGACCGCTTTCTACCGGACAAGGCCGTCGACGTGCTCGATGAGGCCGGGGCCGAGGTCCACCTGCGCGCCCTGGGCGAGAAGATCGTCGATGTGACCGTCATCGAGGGCACCATCGCCCGCATGGCCCAGGTGCCCGCCCGCAGCGTCTCGGTCTCGGAGACCGACCAGCTCCAAGACCTCGCGCCGCGCCTCAAGGCGGTGATCTTCGGCCAAGACGAGGCCATCAACAAGGTCACCACCGCGGTGAAGCTCAGCCGCGCCGGCCTGGGCCAGCCCGAGAAGCCCATCGGCAGCTACCTCTTCGCGGGGCCTACGGGCGTCGGCAAGACCGAGCTCGCCAAGCAGCTCGCCTTCGCGATGGGCGTGCAGTTCACCCGCTTCGACATGTCGGAGTACCAAGAGAAACACACGGCCTCCCGGCTCATCGGCGCGCCCCCGGGCTACGTCGGCTTTGACCAAGGTGGCCAGCTCACCGACGCCATCACCAAACACCCCCACTGCGTGCTGCTCCTCGACGAGATCGAGAAGGCCCACTCCGACATCTACAACGTGCTGTTGCAGGTGATGGACCACGCCACGCTCACCGACAACCAGGGGCGCAAGGCCGACTTCCGCAACGTCGTGCTCATCATGACGACGAACGCGGGCGCGGCGGAGATCGCCCGGCGCGGCTTAGGCTTCGTCGAGGGCAAAGGGGGGGATCGTGCGGGTGGCGCCATCGAGCGCCAGTTCAGCCCCGAGTTCCGCAACCGCCTCGACGCCGTCGTGTGGTTTGACCGCCTGCCGATGCCGGCGATCCTCCGGGTGGTCGACAAGTTCATCATCGAGCTTGAGACCCAGCTCATGGAGCGTCAGGTCACCTTTGAGGTGACTGAAGAGGCTCGGACCTGGCTCGCCGACCGCGGCTATGACGAGCGGATGGGCGCGCGGCCCATGGCCCGGGTGATTCATGAGCACATCAAGCAGCCCCTCGCCGACGAGATCCTCTTCGGCAGGCTCAAGGGCGGCGGCCGTGTGCGCGTCGCGGTGCGGGCAGACAAAGACGGCCTTGAGTTCGGCTTCCCGCCGGTGAGCGTCGGAGAAGCGTGAGCCTTGGTGGAGGGCGCGGGTTTCCCGGTGTCACACCGGGCTAACCCGCGTCGTAAACGGTATACTGCTGCTCTCCTCGGAGGAGTCATGCGCTTCACCCTCGCCTCGCTGTCCCTCGCCCTGCTGCTCGGCTGCACCGCCTCTGGCGACGCCCCCGCTACGGATCTCTCCAAGACCGACGACGCCGACGACACGGCGGGAGACGATCTGGACTCCCCCGACATCCAGCACTCCCCCGTCGAGGGTGTTCAGGTGATCGGCCAAGACCTCACCCTCTCCGCCCGCGTCAACGACCGAACGGGCGTGCTCTTGGTGAAGCTCTACTTCCGGCGCCAGACCGCGCAGAACTTCTCCGCACAAGGCATGATCCTCTCCGACCCTGAGACGGGCCTCTTCCAAGGCACCATCCCCGGCGACGAGATGGGCAGCGCCGGGATGCACTACTACCTTGAGGCCGTCGACACCCAAGGCAACGTCGGCACGCTGCCCGAGGGCGCACCGGCGGAGTACTACAAGTTCGACCTCATCGAGGCCGACCAGTAGTCGGCAGACGCCCAACCCTTCAGGCTACAATCTTGTCTCAGGCGCGCGTGTGAGCGTGCCGCCGCCCCCACGGAGCCGCCATGAACCGGTCCATCGCCCTGCTCTCCCTGACGGTCCTCGGCCTCGGCTGCGAGTCTGACACCAACATCACCAAGATCAACGACAACGACGGCGGCGTGCCCACGTATGGCGACGTCTCCGGCCGCGTCTGTGACCCCACGGGCTTCACCTGGCTCGAAGGCGCGTCGGTCTACGCGAACCTCGCAGACCCCGAGACCGGCTACATCAACGAGGTCCGCACCACGTTGAGCGACGACAGCGGCAACTGGCTGCTCACCGACCTCCTCGCCGGTGACATCGCCCAGATCTTCCTGCAGAAGGGCAGCACCCTCATCGAGTCCCACGAGGTCACGGTCATCAAGGACCGCCTCATCAAGCTCGACACGCCGTCTTGTTTTGACCCCCGCACCATCAAGGTCGCCGTGGTCTCCGGCAACTACGACAACTTCGACCGCGTGCTCGATGACATGGGCTTCACCGACTACAGCGTCGTTGACGGCCTCAACAAGAGCGAGCTCGTCGCCTTCTTGTCTGACCCGGCCGCCATGGCCGAGTTTGACCTGATCTTCTTCAACGGTGGCCATGTCGAAGACGGCGTCGTCTACGACCTCGACGCCCCCGACAACGAGACCGTCGCCGCCATCCGCCAGAACGTCGAGGACTACGTCACCGCCGGTGGCCGCCTCTACGCCTCGGACTGGGCGTATGACTGGGTCGCCCAGATCTGGCCGTCGAAGGTCGACTTCTTGGGCGCCGAGGCCAAGCCCGACGCCGCCCAGCTCGGCACGGCCCAGCTCGTGAACGCCGCCATCGCCGACTACGCCCTGAACGACTTCTTGGGTGACGCCGACCAGCGGATGCCCGTCGATTACGACCTGCCGGTGTGGCCCCCCATCGTCGCCACGTCGAGCACGGTCTCGGTGCACCTCACGGGCACCGTCGAGTACCGCGAGAACAGCGTCACCTTGGCGCAGTCCAGCTCTCCCCTGCTCGTGTCGTTCAACATCGGCGAAGGCAAGGTCGTGTTCAGCACCTTCCGCCTGGTCGCCAACAACAACGCCGACACCCTGCGCATGATGCAGTACGTCATGTTCGCCCTCTGAGCTGAGCCCGCTCAGTCGTCTCCGAGACGCCGACCCTTCCCCGGGTCGGCGTCTTCGCTTCAGGGTTGAGCGCGGCGGGTTGGCCGCGCCGGGTTGAGGCACAAAAAAAGGGCGCCGACCCTAAGGTCAGCGCCCTCCATCGCCCGAAGGCGGTCGCTCAGTTCGCCGTGCCAGGCACCACGACGACGATGTCCAAGGAGTCGAGAAGCACGGTGTCGTCGCCGATGACGTTGAGCGTCATGGTGAAGAACTGGTCGGCCTCGGTGGCGGCCACGGTGCCCAAGAAGTTCAGGGTGAAGGGCAGGCTCTCGATGCCCTTGTAGTCGATGCCCTCGTAAGACTCGGGGGAGATCGACTGCACCATGCCGTAGGTGTCGCCCTCGATGACGAGGGAGATCTTGGTGAACTCCACGGAGGAGACGAGCTGCTCGACGGCGGTGACGATGTTCGTCTTGAGCTCCTCACCGAAGGAGGCGCCGCCCTGGGGCACGGCGAACACGAGCTCCTCGTTGGCCTCACCGTCACCGTCGAGGTCGGCCACGGAGCCGGTCTCTTGGGCGTAGCGGATCATCTCGGAGTAGGGGCTGTAGGGGCTGGTGCTGCCGTAAGAGCCGACGTCAATGCCGATGATGTAGCCGCCGAGATCGGAGAGCGCCGCGAACATGTCGCTCGACGCCGCGTCTTGGGGGCAGCCGCCTGGGGTCTGGCGGATCGAGGTGTTGGGGGACTCGGGGTCGCGGATGTAGATGTCGGTGGCGTACACGAGGATCGGCAAGGAGTAGTCGCGGAAGCCGAAGCCGCCGCGGGTGCCGGTGTCAGCCCAAGAAGCGTCGTAGCTGCCGGTCTGCTTCCCGCTGAACGGATCCGTCGAGGACTCAATGAAGGGCGGAACGTCGGCGCTGGCGTCGTATCGCCCGTTGCATCCCATGTCATAGCCGATGCCCGTGATGCCTTGGTAGAGCGCCTCAACGGTGGACTCTTGGCCGTCGCCGCCGTTGTGGAGCTGCACCTTGTTCAGCTCGTCCTGCATCGCCGACTCGTCGGAGGTGACCTGCTGCAGGAGGATGAAGGGCTTGTCGGGCGAAGATCCCATCGAGCCGAAGGGGTAGTCGTCGAACTGGGCGAAGCCGAAGGCGACGTTCTCAAAGGTTTTGCCCAGCTCCACGACGATCTCAGAGAATCGGTCGGCGGTGGCGCTGAGCGTGCTGCCCATGGAGCAGGTCGTGTCGGTCAAGAAGGCCACGTCACCGTACTGAATCTTCAGCTCAAAGTCGAAGGACTCCTCGACGGAGGTGCGCTCCTCGACCTCTACGTAGATGCCCTCGATGGACGAGGTGGCGTCGAGGGGATCCGTGCCCGCGGCGACTTCAGCGCCGTCGGTCTGGCCGTCGCCGTCGCTGTCGTTGTTCAGGGGGTCGGTGGCGGTGTCGTTGCGCTCGATGGCGTCGGAGAGGCCGTCGCCGTCGGAGTCGGTGTCGGCGCTGTCAAACCTGCCGTCGTTGTCGGTGTCGAGGGGCTCGCCGCAGGAGCCGGACACGCCGCCCTCCACCGCGTCGGGGCTGCCGTCATCATCGCTGTCGATGTCGCGGAAGTCGTAGATCCCGTCGCCGTCGCTGTCGATGGGCTCGTCGCGGTACTGGCTGGTGCCGCCCTCCCAGTTGTCGCAGAGGCCGTCGTTGTCGGAGTCGGTGTCGAGGTAGTCGGCGCGGTCGGTGCCGTCGGTGTTCACCGGGCTCGACGGGTCGCCGCCGATCTCCCAGGAGTCGAGGATGCCGTCGCCGTCGTTGTCGTCGTCCTGGAAGTCGGGGACGCCGTCTTTGTCGAGATCCCGGGGGTTCTCGGGATCGTCGCCGACCTCTTTTTTGTCGGAGACGCCGTTACCGTCGGAGTCGTCGTCCAAGAAGTCGGGGATGCCGTCTTCGTCGGTGTCGAAGGGCATGGTGAGGGGGTTGTCGTCGCCCGACTCGACGCCGTCGGGGATGCCGTCGCCGTCGGAGTCGGGGTCGTCTACGTTGGCGATGCCGTCACCGTCGGCGTCACCTTCGCCCTCGTGCACGTCGAGGACACCGTCACCGTCCGCGTCTTGCACGATGGTGGTGTCAACCGTGCCGGAGTCAGCGCTGTCGATGACGGCCTCGTCCTTGGTGGTCCCGTCGTCAGGCGTGCAGCCGAGGGCGAGGAGGAGGGTCAGGGGCGCGAGGAGGAGAGAGCTGGCTCGCATCGGTGTCTCCGAGGGTGAGCGTAGGGGGCGGCAGTTCTGCGGATGCCCATTATACGCGGCCTAAGGGGGGGCTGTGACGACGGGTGTGAGAATCGTGATCCCGTCGCTCAGGCTTCACGCGGCAGCGCGGCCAGCTCAGCGAGGAGATAGACGTTCGCGGCGATGGCCTTACGGAACACGCCGAGGTGAAGGGACTCGTTGGGGCCATGGGCCGTGGTGCGCGGGTCCATCACGCCGTTGAGGATGAGCGGCAGGTTGGCGTAACGCTGGCCGAAGATCGCCACGAAGGGGATGGATCCGCCGACGCCGACGCGGCGCAAGGGGCTGCCCCAGGCGCGCTGGTAGGCACGATCCGCCGCCTCAAACGCCGCGCCGCGCGGGGTGTACAGCCAACCTTCGCCGGACCAGCCCTTGGGGGTGACGGTGACCCGCACGCCGCCGGGGGGACTCGTGGTGACGATGGCGGTGATCTCGTCGAGCAGGCCCTGCTGGCTGTGCTCAGGGGCGAGCCGCACCGAGATCAGCGCGCTCGCCTCTTGGCGGAGGGCGTTCTTTTTGCGCTCCAGGGTGGGGTAAGTCGTGGCGACGACGGTGATCGCGGGCTGACGCCACAGCCACTCCGCGGCGCTGCGGCCGGCCTCGGGCAAGGGGCGCAGGCCGTCCATGATGTGCGCGCCGTCGCGGATCACCTCGGGGTCGATCGCCGCCGCGCTCGCGCGCCAGTCTTCAGAGACGTCGATGAGGCCGAAGGTGGGCCGCCCGTTGTCATCGACCAGCCGCGCGATGAGCTTGGCCAATGCGGTGGAGACGTCGGGCACCATGTTGCCCCACAGCCCGCTGTGGCCGTCCGCGGTGAGCGCGGCGCAGGTGATCTCGACCTCCATGAGCCCCCGCAGGCTCACGGTGAGGCCGGGCACGTCCACCGAGGGGTTCTCGCAGTCGGTGAGCACCATCACGTCGGCCTCAAACACCTCGGGGAAGGCGTCCATGAAGCGGGTGAGGTTGGGGGAGCCGATCTCCTCTTCGCCCTCGATCACGAGCTTGATGTTGCAGGGCGGGCCGCCGGCCTCGTCAAACCAGGCCTGGAGCGCGGCGACGTGGGACATCCAGCCGCCCATGTCGTCGGCGGCGCCGCGGGCGTAGAGGCGATCCCCGACGCGGGTGGCGACATGGGGCGGGGTGTCCCAGCGCTCCCCTTTGACGGGCTGGAGATCGAGGTGGCCGTAGATGAGCACCGTGGGGGCGCCGGGGCGGCCGTGCCACTCGGCGGCGACGATCGGCAGGGCGTCGTCGAGGTTCAAGACCCGGCTGTTGGTCATCCCGAGCGCCGCGAGGTCGTCGCGGATGCGGGCGGCGAGGCGGCGCACGTCATCGAAGTGATCGGGATCACAAGAGATGGCGGGGATGGCGAGGTACTCGGAGAGGCGGGTGATGGCCTGCTCAAAACGAGCGTCAGCCAAGGATGCGACGGCGTCGGTGGCGGGGTGCAGCATGGGGGGCTCCTGGTCGGTCCTGGGCTCATTAACCCGCGCCGGGGGCCCTTGGGAGACAGGGCGGCGACGGGCGCTCCTCGAAGTCTGGTACCCTCTGCTTCACCATGGAAGGTCTCGATCTCGCGCTCGTGCTGACGGCGCACCAGCCCCTCGGCACCCCGGAGCCCGCGCTGCAAGAGGCGGCGCGAGGCGTCTATGAGCCCGTGCTCAACGCGCTCACGGAGCACCCTGCTCTGCGGGTGGGCCTGATGATGAGCGGCGGCTTGTTGGACTGGCTTGATCAGCGGCAGCCGCGCCTGCTCGACCTGCTCGCCGCCCTGGTGGAGCGGGGTCAGGTGGAGCTTTTGAGCGGCGGCTGGTCCTTCCCCTTCTTGGATGGGCTCGCCGAGCGAGACGCCTTGGCCCAGCTCCGCGCCCACGGCGACGCCTTACGCCAGCGCCTCGGCGCGCGCCCCAAAGGGGGCCTCAGCGCGGAGGACGCCTGGGACCCTGCCCTCATCACGATCTTCGCCAAGGCGGGCCTGCCCTGGGCTCTGGCCGATGAGCGCCTGCTCGACCCCGGCGGCGCGAGCCAAGGCGTGCGCGCCTTGTGGATGGCCGAGCGGGACGGCCAGGTCTTGCGGCTCTTGCCCAGCTCCGGCGCCTTACGCCCGCTGTTCACCCAGCCGAGCCCCGTGCCCCTCCTCAAGCTCCTCGCCCGCCGCGCCAAACAAGGCACCGAGGCCTTGGCCGTCGTGAAGTCTCTGGAGCGTATGGCCGAGAGCATGGGCCCCGAGCGCCTCGGCGCCTGGGTGCGCGCCGTGGCGAGGGTGGTGGACGAGCAGACCCACTGGCTGCGCGCGGTGACGCCGGGGGCCCTCGTCAGCCGCCTGGAGCCCGGTCGTCGGGTGAGCCCACCGGCGTGGACGCCGCCACACATCACGCGCTGGAGCCTCAGCCCGCAGGAGACCGAGCGCCTCAGCCGATACCAGACCGCCTGCGCCGATCACCCCGCGCTGCGCGCCGGGCCGCCCTTCGCCCGGGCCCGCGCCTGGCGTGAGTGCCTGGGCCGCTACGACGAGGCGAACCAGCTCCACAAACGCCTACGTTTCACCTCAGACGAGGTCCACCGCCTGCGCCGCGCCGCTGAAGACGACGCCGCCGCCGGAAAGACCCCGGTGAAGCTCCAGCCCCTCGCCACCGCTGAGCGGAAGCTCTTCACCGCCCAGTCCAGCGACGTGCTCTGGCACAGCCCGAGCGGCGGCCTCTACGACGCCCGCGCCCGGCACGCGGCCTGGGCGGCCCTCGCCGAGGCCGAGCGGGTGGTCGCCCGGGCCCTGGGCGACAAACGGGTCACCCGCATGAACGTCGGGGATCACGACGGCGACGGCTACGACGAGGTCTTTGTGCGCGGCGACGCGCTCACGGCGATGATGGAGCCGGAGTCTGGCGGCGCGCTCGGCGAGCTGACCTTCTTCGACATCCCCGGCAACGTGCTCAACACGATGACCCGGCGCGAAGAGACGCTCCACCGGTCCCTTGACCGCTTCTCGACCTTGCCCGCGCTGGTCGGCAAAGACGACGTCGTGGCCCCGAGCCCGCGCCCGGAGCTCCCCCAGACGAGCGAGGAGGCCGAGACCGAGCCCGCCATCATCACCACCCCGGAGCTCACCGAGCTCGACGCGCCCCTGGCCGCCGCCTTGGCCTTTGATCGCCGCCCGCGCCGCTCGATGCAGGACCACTTCCTGCCGACCACGACCACGCCGGAGCAGCTCGCCGCGGGTCAACACGAGGAGCTCGGCGACTTCTTCGGGGCCCGGTACAAGCTCGACTCCGCCGAGCGTGACGACGAGGGCCGCGCCGTCGTGCAGCTCTCCCGCGAAGGTGAGGTGCGCGACGGCCCCCACCAGCGCCTCGTGCGGGTGGTCAAGCGCCTCGTGTTCCCGCCGGACGAGCCCTGGGTCGAGGCCCGCTACGACGTGGTGAACCGCTACGCCGAGCCCGTACAAGCGCTGTTCGCGGTGGAGCTGAACCTCAACCTCGACGGCGTCTTGCCGGAGGGCGGCGGCATCATGTTGCCCGGCGGCCAGCGACGGGACGCGAAGCAGCCCGGCCGGGCGGAGAAGGTCTCCAAGCTCTCGGTCAGCGGCCTCTTGCGGCGTTTTGCCCTGCACCTCACCCTGAGCACCCCCGCCGCGCTCCTCTATTACCCCGTCGAGACCGTGTGCCGCGACGGCCAGCGCGCGCGCCGCGCCAACCAAGGCGTGTGCCTCGTGCTCGCCTGGGATCTCGCCTTGTGGGGTCAAGAGCGCGCCCGCTTCGACCTCAAGGTCCAGCTCGTCAAGCTGAAGTCAGGGAGCTAAGGTCGCGCTTGGGCCTCTGGCGGTATACTGAGAGCGAAACCTGAGGGCAATAAACCTATGAGCCAATCGAACCCACTCCTCTATGGCCTCATTGGCCTCCTCGCGGGCGCCGCCGCGGGCGCTGGGGCCTACGCCATCCTCGCCCCCACGAAGACCATCACCGAGCAGACGACGGTCACCCAGGTCGAGCAGAAGGAGATGACGCCCGAGGAGCTCGCCGAGCTGTGTAAGAACAGCGACCTGTTCAAGAACACACAGACCGAGCTGGTGAGCGCCCAGACCAAGGTGGCGAGCCTGCAGAGCGAGCTGGAGAACAAAGACGCCGAGCTGGCCAAAGCCAAGACCGCCGCGTCCAAAGGCGACGCCGCCGCCTCCAAACGCTACAAAGACTTAGAGGCGGAGATCGCCAACCTCAAGGGCCAGCTCGCCCAGGCCGAGAAAGAGCGTGATGAGCTCGTCGTCGAGCTCAAGAAGACGGTCGAAGAGCTGCAGCAGCAGATCCAGGCCACCGAGGTTCAGCGCCAGCGCGCCGAGCGGTACAAAGGTGAGGCCCACCAGAACCTCTGGACGAGCTTCAACGCCGAGGCCAAGGTCGCCATCTGTGACCGCGGCAGCCGCCGCCGCCACGACAAGTGCCACGAGGCCGTCGAGAGCGCGCTCACCGCCGAGATGCAGTCCAAGTTCTTGGCCTGCGTAGACTCCTACCAGTTCACGCCGATGCTGCGCCAGCTAGAGCGCAAGCAAGAGGTGCCGTCCAACGCGATGAAGCTCTCCGACGACGACCGCTTCACCGACAAGGGCTGGTACATCCAATACTGCGACCCCACCCTGCCTGAAGCCGGTGAGGCCGCCGACGCCGCAGACCGCAACGCCACGCCCGCCCCGACCGGCGGCGAGGTCACCAAAGAGGTCGAGGGCGAGTAGCCTCGGCGCTGGAGCGTGAGGTCACCGCCGACGACGCGCGGTGACCTCCACCTCAATCTTCATCCGGGGATCGGCCAGGCCCACCACCATCATCGTGGCCGCCGGTCGCGTCTCGCCAAGCCAGCGGCGTAAGCTCGGCCAACAAGGCGGGAAGTCCTCACGCTGGGGCAGAAGATATCGCACACGGACAATGTCCCGGGCATCGCAGCCCGCCTCGGCCAAGGCCTTGTTGATGTTGTGGATCGTCTGCTCCACCTGGGCCACGATGTCCTCGGAGATCGTCATCTTGGCGTAGTCAAACCCGGTGGTGCCGGAGACAAACACCCAGTCGCCATCGACGACCGCGCGGCTATAGCCGATCTCCGCCTCGAAGGTTGATCCTGACTGAATGAGACGACGGGTCATGGCTCCCCTCCCCTACTGGTCGGCGCGATCGAAGTTGCAGTTGAGGAGGTTACAGCTCCGCTCACAGCGGCTCACCTCCCAGCGGCGGCGTAAGGTCTTGGGCGCGTCCCAGATCGCGATGAGCGGGCTGAGATCAAACACGGTGGCCACGGGCTCCAAGAAGTAGCACAGGCGCACGTTGCCTTTGGGGTCGAAGGCGAGATCGGAGTGGCCGGCTTTGCAGGTGAGACCGTTGAACACGCTCGGCGCCGAGAAATACCCTTTCATGCCGATGAGCTGCCCCGCGGCGTTACACACCGGGCCGCCCCGGCGGCGCTCGGCGGCGAGGAGGTCCAAGGCCGCGTGAACCCGGGGCAGCTCGTCCGCCGTGGGCCACAGGGGGGAGGTCTTGTACCAGTCCGGGTCGTAGGCCACGTCCCCGAAGGTCTGGTAGAGGGGCTGGAGCACGAGCTGATAGCCCCGATGGCGCACAAACTCCAGCAGCTCGGGGATCTCGTCGGCGTTTTTTCCGTGCAGGATGCAGCTCACGACCACGCGGGGGTTGGGGAGCTTGTCGAAGAGCTCAAAGGCCTCTTGGCACTTACGAAAGCTGCCCGCGCGGCCGCGGCTGTGGTCAATCGTGGCCTCCCGGGCGCCGTCCATGCTGATGTAGACGATGGAGACGCCGGAGTCGGCGATCTTCTGGGCGCGGGCCTTGTTCAAGAGCCAGGCGTTCGTGTTGAAGCTGACCGTATTACCCAGGGCCGTCGCGTGGGAGAAGAGCGCCTCTAGGTCTTTTCGTAAGAGCGGCTCACCGCCGACAAAGTTCACCGAGACCGGGCCCAGCCAGTCGTGCAGACGGTCCAGGGTGTCGCGCCAGAGCTCAAAGGGCAGATCCGGCGTCTTGTTCTTCCAGATGTCGCAGTGCAGGCAGGGCAAAAAGCAGCGGTCGGTGACCGAGAGGTGAATCTGTGTGGGGCGGCCCGAGGCGCGGCGCAGGCGTAAGGCGTCTAAGGCGGCGTTCAGCGGCAGGCCGGCGCCGGGGCGGAGGTTCATCGGGGGCTCCCGTCGAAGGCGGCCTGGGCGCGGATGTCCCCCGGGCTGAGATCGCTGTAGTTCGCGCTCTTGGGGATGAAGCAGGTGGCGCACAGTCGCAGCCCGCCGTAGTCCCCTTTGGCGACCTGGGCGCGGCGGCTGGCCAGGCGTTCGCCCCACCACAAGGTAGAGAAGGGGCGGTCCTTGATGGAGCCGAGGCGGTTCTCCAAGAGGTTGTCGCGGGTGCAGACCGTCACGTCCCCGCGCCAGCCGACCACCGGGGACTTCCAGAAGCCGGAGCAGGGGCGAAGCTCGGGGGTGTGAAGCGTCGTCGCCGACTTCTCCTCCCGGGGCAGCGGGAGGCCCTCTCTGGCCATCGCCTCACGAAAGACGGCGTTCTGTTTCGATTGTTCTTCGACCGTGGGGCAGTCGAGCTGGCGAAAAAAGACGACGGCGTCTTCACCCCCAGGCACAAGCTGCGCCGCGGCGCGCACCGGCAGACCCGCGCGGCGGCAGGCGGACTCCCAGCGGCGGCGAAAGCTCGGCACCTCGGCCTGGTTTTTGTCGGAGACGATGAACTGGAACACGAGGCGGGGCCAAGGCGCGCTGAGGCGGCCCTTCTCGGCGACGAAGGACTCGACCTGGGACTCCACACGCTCAAACAGGTCTACACCTTTGATCAGGCGGTAGGTGTCGCGGCGCGCGGCGTCGAGGGAGAAGTGCCACACCTGGCGCACGGCGCCGGCGTTCAGCGCCACCCGGGCGCGGGCGGCGTTGAGGTGGGTGGCGTTGGTGTGCACCTCGACCTGGCCGAAGATCTGATGTTGCGCCGAGGCGCGCAGCGCGGCCTGGTAGATCGCCGGGAAGTGCGGGTGCAAGAGCGGCTCGCCGAGCCAGAACAGGATCAAGGTGTCAAAACGCGCGCCCACGGCGGCGAGGTCGTCAAACAGCGCCAAGGCGAGGCGGGGATCGAGCATCCCCAGAGTTGTGTGGTGCGCGTGGCCAGCCTCCGAGACCGAACAATGTACGCAGGCCAGAGAGCAGCGGTTCGTCAGCTCCAAGACGAGGTAGCTGCCGGGCAGGTGCGGCGGGCGCGGGCGCGGGGCGTTCACGCCGTCATTCTACCCGGGTTCGGCCCGGCACGATTTGCCAGCATCTTGACGACGGCCCGAGGCCGCAGGGGGGATGCTGAGTGGTCTGGGAGCAAAGACATGCTCAGTCGCGCCATCGCCGCCCTTGACCCCTCACGCCGCGTCGCCCTCGCGGCCTTCGCGGTGTTTTTTGTGGGCGGCCTTAACGTGGGCGAGCTGTACCCCTTCTCCCGGTTCAGCATGTACGCGGCCATTGAGCCCCGAGAAGAGGCCGCCATCCCGACGTTTCGGGCGGACGGCAGAGACGTCGAGCCCGAGGCGCTCACGGGCTTCTTCGGGCTCAACCCGAACGGCCTCGCCGCGCCGGAGGGCATCGTCACCTCCATGGACCACGTCCTGCGGGAGCGCGCCGCGTGGATCGGCGCGAACACGGCCACGACGCCGGGCCCGGTGACGGTTGAGATCGGCTGGGAGCTGTGGCGGATCGACCCCACGACCGGGGCCTTGACCCGCCGCGCGCTCCTCCTCCAGACCGGCTCGGCCCGATGGCGCTGAGCCTCCTCGCCTCGGGGGTCGGCGCGCGCCCGAGCTGGGGCCGCCTGCTCTTCACCTGCGCCTTGTGTCTGGAGGCCGTGCCCAAGGCCATCGACATGCCCGAGCTGCTGCGCCATGCCGAGGGGTCGGGCGCCTTGGGCCTCACCCTCGCCTTGGGCCTCGTGGCCCTCGCCCTGCGCTGGTGTTGGCGGGATGACGCCCGCGCCGGGTGGGCCGTGGTCGCGCTCTTTGGTGTCGCGTGGCTCATCGAGCGTGTCTCCGCTGAGGGCCACCAAGGCGTGCGCCACGGCTCGCTTCTGCCGGTCTCGGCGCTCATCGGGACCCTCGCCGCGCCCCGCCTCACCCAGCGCCCCTCCGCCGCGCTCAGCCAAGAGGCGGCCTGGGGTGCGGTCGCCGCGGTCTACACCCTCGCCGGGCTCAGCAAGGTGCTGGGCTCGGGCCTCACCTGGTTCTCCCCTTCAAACCTCGGCTTGCTCATCTTGGAGCGCGCGGCGGACGCCCCAGCGCCGCTCATGGACCTGCGCCTCGCCGCCGCCGGGAGCCCCACCCTCTGCGTCGCCTTGGCCACGGGCGCCCTCGTCGCTGAGCTGGGTGGCGTCTTGCTCTTGTGGCCAAAGGCCCGGCCTTTTGTGGCCTTGGCCCTCATCTTTACCCACGTCGGCATCGCTGTGCTTATGGGCTACGTCTACGCGAGCTGGGCCCT
>JAKLKE010000065.1:0-361 GCA_023150775.1 Myxococcota bacterium | reverse complement strand
CATCGCGCTCACCTGGGGTCGTCTCGGCCAGGATCCGTCACCGTCGGCCCCGCCGGGATAGAAACATCCCCCGCCTGGAGCGCCGATGCCGCTGTACACGACGACCTTTGATCTGCCCGCCCAGGTGCGTGACGCCGTCGCCGCCGACGTAGACGCTGACGGCGTGATGGAGCTCATCGTGAGCAGCACCAAAGACGCCGGTGAGCTGCCCGAGAAGCTCACGCTGACGATCTACAACATCGACCGGGCGGGCAAAGCCGCGGGCACAAAAGCCGTCGAGCTGGGCAACACCGCCGCGCTGTGGGACGCGGACGACGGCCTCTATCTCCTCGACGCCGAGGGCCTCGTGCTGATCGGCGCC
>JAKLKE010000659.1:245-2256 GCA_023150775.1 Myxococcota bacterium | reverse complement strand
GGGGGATGCGGTGGAGGGAGGGGGGGGGGTAGGGGCGGGGCGCGGAGCGTTGGCGTCGCCGCGTGACCTTCACCCCCCTGCCCGAGGGCCCCACGCGGCCCCGCCGCGGCGCTTGGCCGCGCGCTGCAGGCCAACGCCGCGCAGGGTGAGCGGGCCCCAGGCGCGGCGCGCGCTCGGGTCGGTTAGTTGGCGTCATCGCCGCGCGGCTCTCTGCGTGGCCGTCCCCCGGAACAGCCGATGACCTCGAACCGAAAAAACCTCCAGACCCACGGCGAACAGAGCAAGGTCTACGTCCCGATCATCCGGCGCATCTTCGAGCTGAAGCACACGCCAGGGGCCACGGAGGTTGATTTCTCCCTCGATGACATCCGCGCTGCGGCGCTGCATCTCGGCCTCGTCGTCCGCAACCCCGGCGACGTCATCTATAGGATGAGGTCTCGCACCAAGCTCCCGCCGGAGATCCTCACCCTGGGATTTTTTGTGCTGCGGCCGATGGGGCGTGGACTGTACCGATTTGAGCGGTCGAGCTCTACGGTCATCCCCTTGCCAGATGGCCCGGTCACAGACGCCATCGACTTTACCCCCCTCCCCGTCCGACGCCTGTTGCCAGAGCAGCTCGGGCTCATCGACGAGCAAGGCCTGCTCACGATCATCGACTACAACAAGCTGATGAGCCACTTCACGGGGCTCACCGTTTACCGGCTGCGTTGCCATGTCCGAAAGAGCGTGGCGCGCGTCGGCCAGGCCGAGCTAGACGAGGTAGACGTCGGCGTCGCGCTGCGGGATGACGAGCGTCCCATCGTGTTCCCGATTGAGGCGAAGGCCGCTCCAGACGCCATAAACCGCGTACAGATCATCTCGGGCATCCTCTACGCCCTCGAGTTTTTCCCCGGGCACGAGCTCCGCCCGGTGGCGGTGAAGGTCGATGACGACGGCCTGATCCACCTCTTGGAGTTCAACGTCACCGACTCCCCCGCCGACCTCACCATCGTTCGACACGCACGTTACCGGCTCAAGCTCTCGGAGCAACAGCTCGCCCTCATTCGGCAAACCAAGGTGAAGCAGTGACCAAGACGCCCACAGCCATCGATCTCTTCTGCGGGTGCGGCGGCTTCTCTAGCGGCCTGCTCGACGCGGGCGTGCGTGTCGTCGCGGGCTTCGACAACGACTCCCCTTCGATCGTCGCCTACAACTACAATCATCATTATCGGGGCGCCACGGGGATCGTGGCGGATCTCTCGACGCTGTCCGGCGCGGAGGTGCTCGCTCTGGCGGGCGTCGAGCGGGTCTCGGTCGTGGTCGGCGGCCCGCCCTGCCAAGCCTTCAGCGTCGTCGGCAAGCAGCGTGGCTTAGACGACGCGCGCGGCAACCTCGTCCTTGAGTATGCCCGGCTCGTCGCGGAGATCCGCCCAGAGGCGTTCATGTTGGAGAACGTCCCCAACATCGAGCGTGTGCAGGACGGCGCGGTGTTCACGAGGCTGATCGCCGCGCTCCGAGACGCGGGGTACGAGATCTCCCATTGTGTGCTCTCCGCCGCGGATTACGGCGTGCCCCAGATGCGAAAACGAATGTTCATCGTCGGCGTCGCCGAAGGCGCGGCCATCACGCTCCCGCCCCGCCCGACACACCGGGCGCCCCACGCGGAGATCAGCCTGTTTGAGGCCGCGCTCCCCGCGTACCGGACGTGTCGGCAGGCCATCGGTGACCTCCCCGACGTAGACAGCCCCGAGGCACGTCGCGTCAGCAACCACGAGCCCACGCTGCACAGTCCAAAGATGCTCGCCGCGTTCGCGGAGCTGCCCCAGGGGCGGCGGGATCCAAAGTCGTTCCACGATCGCCTGCACGCGGACTCGCTCTCGTACACCCTTCGCGCGGGCACCGGGAACTTCTCGCCCCTTCGCCCCGTGCATTACCAGCACGACCGCGTGATCTCCGTGCGAGAGTCGGCGAGGCTCCAGGGCTTCGACGATCACTACATCTGGCCCGACAGCTTGCCGCGGCTCCAGCAGTA
>JAKLKE010000659.1:0-235 GCA_023150775.1 Myxococcota bacterium | reverse complement strand
GCCCTGGCGACCCACATCAGCGCCAACCTGGGCTGGCGATTAAACCCGGACGCGGTGCGTGGTGATCCCACGACCCGCGCCGCCGCGGAGCAATACACCTACGAAGAGCGACTGCTCGCGCGAATGTCGCGGCTGCGCGGCGCCTCGATGGGCGACCGAACCGCCGTCTAACGCGCGCCGCGGGCACAAAGCGCGGGGTAATCCTCGGACCTCCCGGCTGCTCGGCCCTCCTCCT
>JAKLKE010000658.1 GCA_023150775.1 Myxococcota bacterium | reverse complement strand
GCGAGCTGAAGCGCCGTCTCGCGTGCCGTCGAGGGCTCGGACAGTCGGCTCTGCGGCTCTGCGGCTCTGCGCGAGGTCCGAGGCGACGTCGCCCGGGCCGTCGAGGACTCGTCGAGAGGAGGGGTGGTGTGGGCGGCGTTGTTGAGAGGTCGCGCAAAGGCGCAGAGGCGCCACGAGGTCTGGGGTGTCTCGTTAGCTGAGCAGCTCGTCATCCGAGCCGCTGAGCGTGTGCAGCACGGCGCGGGCGTGCTCGGCCTCTCGGGCGTAGCCGAGCTCGACGGCGCGCTCGTACACGGTGGTGAAGAGGGTGAGGGCCTCGGGGGTGTCGCCTGGGTGGCCTCGCCGGAGCAAGAGCTGCGCGAGGTTGATCTGCGCGACACAGATGTCTCGGGTCTTGCCCAGGGCGATGTAGGTTGGCAGCTCCTCTTCGCGGCGGATCTGGATGGCCTCGTCGAGGCGGCCTTGGGCGTGGAGCGCGCCCGCGAGACGCCCCAGGGTGAGGGCTTGGGCGTGTAGGTCGCCGATGGACTGAAAGATCGGCAGCGCGACCTCCCGCTGCAGTCGCGCCGCCTCGTCAAACGCGCCCTGCGCGTGCATCACGTCGGCGATCTCGATCAGCGTGACGCCCCTCCCGACCTCGTCGTCCTCCGCCTCAAACAGGCCCAGCACCCACCGCAAGAGCGAGAGCGCCTCCTCAAATTGCCGCCGTGACGTGTGGATACGGACGATTCGGCGCGCGCTCGCGGCCAGGGCGTGCAGGTCGCCGAGCGCCATCAAGACAGGCAGCACCTCCTCATTCAACACAAAGATGGCCTCGTCAAGCCGCCCCTGCTCCATCAGAATGTCCGCTCGAAGCCCCGCCGCCAGCGCCACCTCCTTCGCCCAGCTCTGGACGGCGTCGTGTTGGCTCTTTTGTTTGGCGCTGTACACCGCGAAGGAGAGGTCACCCGCCGCGCGCGCGAGGTTGGATTGTGACCAGAGGAGCGTTGACCGCTCTCGGGCGTGGGTCGTCACGGCGAGCGCCTGGGTGGTCAGCGCCAGCCACGCCGACACGGGGCCGAACACGAGCGCATAGTCGGCGCCACGGAGCGCACAGACGACCGCGCCGCTCCCTCGCTGCACAGACAACCACTCCCGCACCGCGTCGGACTCCGCCCGGAGCGCGTCCCAGCGCGCCTCACGCGTCTGGTCGGGCTTGAAGGGCAGGCGCTCCAGCACCCAGGTGTCCATTCGAGCCACGGCGCGCGCCGTCACGCTAGGCGCCGCGCCCGACCTCCGCGCGTGGGTCTCGACACGGTCCTCCTCAAGGTCCACCGTCACCACGCGGGGGGCCGGGGTAGATCGGAGACCGATCCAGGTGAGCAGCCTGTCCCACAGGCCAGGCGTGACGGTGGGCGGAGCAGGCGCAGGCGGGCTCGGCGCAGGCGTCACAAGGGCAGGTGACGCGGCGAGGTCTGCCGCCTGCAGAACCTCTCGCAGCAGCGCGGCGACGCTGTTGTTCACCCACCAGCGCTCCGCGACCGGGTCATGCTGCACAATCGACAGCGTCACCGCGCAGCTCACCCAGCGCGAGGCCGTCACCGAGGGCGCCCCGACGATGGCCTCCATCCACGACCGCCCCACGCCCGCCCGCGGCGCGTGGCCCAAGGCCGCCACGCCGAGCGCACGAGCCTTCGCCAGCTCGCCCATCTCCCCGCGCAGCGTCCACCGCAGGGCGCCCAGCGACACCTCAAACATGGCACACAATGCCCGCTCGGCGCGTGAGGTCTGTGAAGCATGTGCGGCCGCCAGCGCCTGCAGCAGCGCCCGCGCCTCGTGCCCGGCGTTCAGGTACGACGCGGCGAGATGAATCGCCAGCGGCAGCCCCTCCAAGGCCGCCACCAGGGCGCGTCGCGCGTCGTCGTCCACCCACACGGCGACCTTGGGCGTGAGCTCGGCGGCGAGCTGGGTGAGGGCGTCTGTCACGAGGAGCGGCTCGACGACCACCCGCCCCCAGCCCGGCGGGGCGTCGCCAAACGGCGCGCGCCCACTCAGCACGATCGCCAGGTCCGGCAGGCGCCGCGCCAGGGCGACGGCGGCCTGGGCCTGGGGCTCGGCGTCGAGGTCGTCGAGGTGAAGCAGGGGGCGGGCGGCCAAGGCGGCGCCGCGCACGCGGTCCTCCATCGGGCCTGGGCCCTGGAGCACCCCGAGGCGCTCGGCGAGCTCGTTGAGCAGGGCGTCGGCGGTGGGGGCAGCGTCGTGGTGGAGGGTGATCTTG
>JAKLKE010000657.1 GCA_023150775.1 Myxococcota bacterium | reverse complement strand
GCGCTCAGCCGCCGACGAGCCTTCGGTGATCAGGCATCATGCATCGGCTCTGCACCACGTCGATGCCCGCGTCAGAGAGGCGCGCGGCGGCGAGATCGTGGCGGATGCCGAGCTGAAACCACACAAACTTCGGGCGCCAAGGCAAGGCGAGCAGCTCGTCTACGATTGCGGGGAGCTGGTCGGGGCGCCTGAAGATCTCCACGCCGACGACGGGCGCGGGCAGCTCGGCGAGGCTGGCGACGGCGGCGGCGCCTAACCACGGCCGCCCGGCGAGCTTGGGGTTCACGCCGATCACGGGCCAGCCCCGGGCGTGGAGGTAGGCCGGGACGTAGAAGGCGGGCTCTGCGTCGCCCTCTTTGGCGCCGAGCACGGCGAGGGAGACCGGGCTGAGGAGCAAGGCGCGCAGGGCGGCGTCATCGGTGAGGATCATTCGGGGGCTCGGTAGGCGGCGCGGGTGAGGCGGTCGTTGATGGCGACGCCGAGGGCGGCGTCGGTGGAGGGCTCGGCGAGGAGCAGGTCGACGCCCAGGGCGTCTAAGCGGCGCAGCTCGGCGTACAGTCGGCGGGCGTGGTCTTGGGGCTCACCGGCGCGGAGGATCGCCACGGTGAGGCCCTGGGCCCGGGCGACCTCGGCCTCGGCGTCGGGGCGGTGGCTCAGGCGTAAGGCCGTGCGGGGGGCGTAGTGGCCGGGCAAGGTGCCGGGGGCGACGGTCTGGGAGGCGCCCAAGGGGCCGACGATGGCGGCGATGGCCTCGGCGGACACGCCGCCGGGGCGCAGGAGCGCGGGGAGGGGGCCGGAGAGATCGACGATGCTGCTCTCGACGCCGACGACGGCGGGGCCACCATCCAGCACAAACACCCCGGGGAGCTCCTCGCGGACGTGCTCGGCGGTGGTGGGGCTCACCCGGCCAAAACGGTTGGCCGAGGGCGCGGCGAGGGGACGCCCGAAGGCCCACAGAAGCGCCTGGGCGACGGGGTGGGCGGGCACCCGCAGGGCGACGGTCTCCCGGCCGCCGGTCACCTCATCGGGCACGCCGGGCTTGCGGCGCAGCACGAGGGTGAGCGGGCCGGGCCAGAAGGCGGCGGCGAGGGCCTCGGCGCGCGGGTCGGGCTCGGCGTAGCGGGGCAGCCAGGCGGCGTCGCCGAGGTGCAGGATGAGCGGGTGATCCACGGGGCGGCCCTTCGCGGCGAAGATCTGGCGCAGGGCGAAGGGGTTGAGGCCGTCGGCGGCGAGGCCGTAGACCGTCTCCGTGGGCAGACCGACGAGCTGGCCGGCCTGGAGCAGCGCCAGAGCGCGCTGCATGTCGGCGGGAGGGGGCAGGGTGGGGGGCATCGGGGAGGTTTAACGTGGGCCGGGCGCGCGCGGCGAATGCAACCAACGCGTAAACGTGGCATCTTGCGGGCCGCGCTCGGCCTCCTCCCCGGCGCTCGGACCGCCAAGATGACGACCACCGCCCGCCGAATCGCCCAGGCCCTCGCTGAACGGGGGGTTCGCCACGCCTTCGGGATGCCCGGCGGGGAGACGCTCCCGCTGCTTCAGGCCCTGGATGACGAGGGGATTCGGTTCATCTTGATCCGCCACGAGGGCAGCGCGGGGTTCGCCGCCGCCGCCGCCGCGCAGCTCAGCGGGGCGCCGGGGGTGTGTGTCTCGACCCTGGGCCCCGGCGCCACGAACCTCACCACGCCCCTGGCCGGGGCCCTGCTCGACCGGGATCCCGTCGTCGCCTTGACCGGCGAGGGCCCACGCGGCCTGCGAAACGTCTACACCCACCAGGTCCTCGACCAGACCGCGCTCTTGCGCCACGCCGTCAAACACGCCGTCACGCTCACCGCTGAAGAGGCCTGGCGAGAGGTGCCCCTGGCCCTGCGGCACCTCAAGGCCGGGCGACCGGGGCCCGTGCTCTTGGCCTTGCCCCAAGACGTCTCCGTCGCTGAGCAGCCCCGGCGCTTCGTGGATCACTTTGAGCCGGCCCCGACCTCGCCCGCCCCCGAGGCCGTCGTCGCCGCCGCCGCCGCCCTTCGCGCCGCGCGGCGGCCCTGGGTGCTCGTGGGTCTGGGCGGCATGTCTGACGCCGTCGCCGCGCCTCTGCGTGGGGTGGTCGAGGCCTTGGGCGCACCCTGCCTGACCACCTACAAAGCCAAAGGGGCGCTGCCGGCGTCTCATCCCCTCTGTGTGGGGGCCTTTGGGCTCTCCAGCACCGCCGACGCCCTGTGGCAGCGCGCCTTGGCCGAGGCGGATCTGATCCTCGCCGTGGGCTTGGACCCC
>JAKLKE010000656.1 GCA_023150775.1 Myxococcota bacterium | reverse complement strand
CTCGGCCCGGCCCCAGCTCCACACGGTCACGTCGCTGTGGTTCACCCGGGCGAGGCCGCCGCCCCAAGAGGCCACCCAGGCCCCGGCCTCGTCAGAGGCGAGGCTCGTCACTTCAGCGCCGGAGAGCCGCGCTGGATCCCCCATCTTGGCGAGGCGCCCGGGGCTCAGGGTGAACACCACGGGCACGGCCTCGCTCAAGGCGCCGTCTGGGCCGCGCAGGCGCACCACGGCCCCGGCGGGCACGTTCTTGAGCGTCACCCCGGGCTGGGCGGCCTTGGCGGCCCGCTTGAAGCGACCCTCGACGCCGATCTCGACGTCTACCGCCAGACCGAGGCCCTCGTCCCACCACAGCCGGACCTCACGCGGCCCGTCGAGCTCGGCGACACGCTCCGGCGCCGTCGCCACGGCGCGCAGGTGCCCAGGCGTGAGCGCCGCGCCAGGCTCCCCAGCAAAAGCGACGAGCCCCAACGCCCCCACCACCGCCAGAATCACGCTCAAATCGTCTCCACGATGGTCTTGTAGCGCTGAACCTGGCGCGTGAGGTGGTTGAGCTGCCCGGTGAGGGTGATCGCCTCTTTGGGGCAGACCCACCAGCAGTAGAGGCACATCACGCAGTCCGGCGACCGTGGCGAGGCGCCGATCTGCGCGAGCGGCAAAATTGTGGGGCAGAAGTCTTCGCAGCGGCGGCAGTCCCCGCAGCGATCCGCGTCGCGGGTGAGATCGGTGATCGTGTCATCTACGCGGTCGTAGACGTCTTGGATGATCCGCAGTCGGTACGCGGCCTCGCTCACCGCCGGCTTCTCCACCAAGGGGCGCACGGCGAGCTTGAGCCACATCAAGGCCGGCGCCTCGGAGAGCTCAGCGAGCTTTGAGCGCGGCGGCGCCCGCTTGATCGGCCGCACCACGGCCACCCTCTCCTCAATCTCGGCGACGTCTTGGGGGCCAAACCAGCCCGCGCGCTCAGCGTGCACGAGGTAGGGCACCTCACGCCAGGGCAGGTCCACCAGCCGACAGGCGACGAGGTCGTTCAGCGCGGCGTCGTCCGAGGCGATGATGCGCCCAAAGCGGAACGGCTCGCCGTCGCCGGGGCCGTTGCCTTCCATGCCGATGAGCCCGTCCACGATGATCAGGTGAGGCACGACGGCCTCGTTGATGGCGAAGATGTTCCGCCCCAAGTCCATGTGCATGTGGCGTTTTTGTTGGCCCTGGCAGATGCCCACCCAGTTCTTCATCGCGCAGGAGAGCGTGGCCTCACAGTGCGTCTTCACCTTGGGCACGGAGATGAGCAGCTCGGCCTCGATCACCGGCGTGGCCACGAGGGGCCGCGCGCCGGCGTGAAGCGCGATGGGCACGCCCGGCTGGCGGTTGAGATCGAGCACCTTCACGCCGTATCGTTCGGCCAAGGCGCTCACCCGCAGGCGGCGCAAGGAGTTGATGTCGCGGCGATCGACGCCGACGTTGGAGCCGTCGGCCACGGTGATGTCGCGGTAGCCCCGGTTGAGCAGCCCCTCGATCAGGCAGGCCAACACCCGCAGATCGGCGGAGTTCCCGGTGAGCGCCATGAGGTCGTTGTTGAGGTTCGGCTTGATCAACACCCGGGCGGCGCGATCCTCGGGCAGCTTGTGCGCCCAAGCGATGAGGATCGCCTCGACGCTGTCCTTCACCTCGCGGTTGGTGAAGGCCTCATACACCTCGACCACCCCACGGCGGAGCGTATGTCGTTGAAGCGTCGGCATACCCAAGCTTAGCCCGGATCCGGCGCTCATCGTAGGCTCGTCAGGAGCGCCTCGTAGCGCGCCCACACCGCCGCCCAGTCGTAGCGCGCCTCGACCAGCCGCCGGCCCTCGGCGCCGATGGACGCCGCCAAGGCGGGATCCTCCATCAAGCGCCGCATCGCCGCCCGCATCGCCTCGACGTCACCTTGGGGCACCGCGAGGCCCACGCCCCCCGTCGCCTCGCGGATCGCCGGTTGATCCGACCAGATCACCGGCTTGCCGCAGGCCATCGCCTCGATCGCGGTGTAGCCGAAGCCCTCCCGCATCAAGGTGGGGAACAGCGCCACGTCGGCCTGCTGCACATAGGGCGCGATGTCGGCGACGTCGGTGAGCAGCTCAACGGGCTGGCCCCAGGCCTGAATCTTGAGCTGATCCACAAAGATGGGGTCGTCGGCCGCGCCCACCAAGGTGAGCCGCGCCCGGGCCTTGAGCGCCGCCGGGAGCCGGGCCAAGGCGTCAAGGGCGAGGTGTTGCCCTTTGCTTGGGAGCATACGCCCGGCGTA
>JAKLKE010000655.1 GCA_023150775.1 Myxococcota bacterium | reverse complement strand
ACCCCCGACGATGACCTCGACGGTGACGGGTTCATCGCCGCCGACGACTGCGACGACGGCGACGGCGCGACGAGCCCCGACGCTGAAGAGACCGCCTACAACGGCCTCGACGACGACTGCGATCCGCTCACCCCCGACGACGACCTCGACGGTGACGGCGCGGGGCTCAGCGAGGACTGCGACGACGAGGACGCCGGGATAGGCCCCGACGCTGAAGAGACCGCCTACAACGGCCTCGACGACGACTGCGATCCGCTCACCCCCGACGACGACCTTGACGGCGACGGCTTCGGGCTGAGCGACGACTGCGACGACGACACCGCCGAGATCAACCCCGACGCCGAGGAGCGCTGTGACGGCCTCGACAACAACTGTGACGGTTTGACCGACGACGGCGCCGCCGCGCCTGCGACCTGGTACGCCGATCTCGACCTGGACGGTTACGGCGACGGCGCCGTGATCGTGAGCGCCTGCGACGCGCCGACGGGCTACATCGAGACCAGCGGCGACTGTGACGACAGCGAGATCTCGATAAACCCGGGGGCCAGCGAGATCTGCAACGACGGCCTCGACAACGACTGCGACGGCGGCGCGTCGGGCTGCGGCTTCTCCAACGTCTTCCCCCTGGCGGACTGTGACGCCACCATCGTCGGCGCCTCGGATTACGATCACCTCGGGTACGGGCTCTACGCCGCAGGAGACCTCGACGGGGACGCCCTCGGCGACCTGGTGATCGGCGCGGTGAGCTTTAAGCCCTCCCTGAACGACGCCTTCGTCTACGCCGTGCGCGGCGACGTGACGGGCACCTACGACGTCGGCACGAGCAGCGCGTCTACCCTGCTCACCTTAGACAGTGAGCAAGGCAAAGACGCCTTGGGCGCAGGGGTCGGCATCGCCGGAGACCTCACCGGAGATGGCATCAACGACCTCATCGCCGGGGCGCCCTACTACGTTGACTCCGTGTACAAGGCGATCTACATGGGCTCCACCTACGTCGTGCCCGGGCCGCTGGGCGCCTCCGGGCTCAGCGGGCGCGCCGACATACAGACGGTCGCCGCCACGGAGATCAACGGACTCAACGGGACCTACACGAGCGGAGGGCGTCTGTACGCCGTACACGACTACTCCGGGAACAGCGTCGATGGGAGCGGCGACTTCAACGGCGACGGCGTCAACGATCTGGTGATCAACTCCGCGTGGATGGTGCGCCCCGAGGATGACGCCGCCGCGTTCGTGTTTTATGGCCCGATTGATGCAGGCACGCTCACCGTGTCGAATGCCGACGCCATCATCACGAACCCCGTCGTCTCCATCACCCCCTACGCGATCCTCCGGGTGGCGAACATTGGCGACGTGAACGGGGACGGCCAAGACGATCTCGGCCTGGGCAACTTTTACGACAGCGGCGGCGGCGTGCAGCGCGGCGCGCTGTACATCTTCTACGGCCCCCTCGACCCGGTGAACGACACGTCCACCGCGGATGTCGTGATCACCGGCGGCTACGACGGGGAGCTGTTCGGCTTTGTGCATGGAGCGCAGTCCGGCGCCGACCTCAACGATGACGGCGTCGGCGATCTGCTCGTGGGGAGCACCGGCACCCACGCCGCCGGGGAGTTTGCCGGGGCCTCCTACATCTTCTATGGGCCGCTCTCCGGCAGCCTCACCACCGCGGACGCGGACGTGACCTTCCCCGGAGAGCACGCCGGGGACGAGGCCGCCGACCTCGCCGCCATCGGAGACGTCAACAACGACGGGTACCAGGACGTGCTCATCGGCGCCGACCACTACGACGGCGCCGGCGGCACCGACTCCGGCGGCGCGTTCTTGTTCTACGGGCCGCTGGGCTCAGGCACCCTGCCGTTGTTGAGCGCGGACGTCATCTTCCACGGCGAGCAGCCCGGTGATCAAGCCGGGTTCTGGCTCAACGGTCTGGGCGACGCCAACGGAGATGGGGTGGACGACCTCGCGTTCTCTGCGGCGTATGCGGCCGCGGGGGGTGTCGAGCGTGGCGCGGTCTATCTCTGTATGGGTGAGGGCCTCTGAGGATCCACAGCACGAAGGGGCGGCTCTGACGATGGGGCGCCCCTTCAGGCCGCTCACCACCAATTAAACACGCTGGGGGTGAGGGGCTGCTCAGGGACGCTGCGCAGCAAGAGGCTACGCCAGAGGTGGTCGACGTCCCGATCCTGGCGATACTCGACGAGGACGTCCTCGGTGACGGCGCCGGGGTGGATCACCCGACAGTCACAACTCAGAGGCTCGTCCAGCTCCCCAAAGGTCACGAGGGGCTGTTCATCACAATAG
>JAKLKE010000654.1:2061-2311 GCA_023150775.1 Myxococcota bacterium | reverse complement strand
AGTCCACGATGTAGGCGAGCTTCTCCCGGGACACCCGCAGGCGGTCGCAGAGGGGCCGCATCGTGTTGCCGACGATGAGGCAGTTCGCGTAGTCATCAAAGAAGACGATCATGCCCGCGAGCCAAGAGGCGGTCATCGCGCCTCGGCGGCCGCTCGCGAGGCGCACGAGCCACTCCACCAAGGCGCGGGTGCCCCCGGCCCGGGTCATCACGCCGACCATCGCCCCGACAAAGAGCGAGAACAGCGTGAC
>JAKLKE010000654.1:0-2051 GCA_023150775.1 Myxococcota bacterium | reverse complement strand
ATGTGATCGCGGCTCGCCAAGGCGTCGAGCATGAAGGGATCGACGGCCTTCCACAGCCCGGCGAGGGGGTCCCCGCCGACGACGATCGTGCCCGCGAGCCAGGTGGCCGAGAACAACGACAGCACGACGTTCCGCGTCGCCAAGGCGAGCAAGATCGCCGCGGCGGCGGGGGCGAGGGACCAGAGGCCGTAGGCGTGGGTCATGGAGGGCTCAGGACCGGCTGGCCCAGCGCGCCATGCCCTCGATGTTCGCCTTCACGACCTGGGGAGCGCTGGCGTCAGCGCCTTTGGTCATCGCGGCGTACTTGAGCATCCCGACGTCCTCTTTCGAGGGCGCCGAGGAGAGCGCGTAGCCGACGATCCCCGGCTTCACGAGCCAGCAGCCGACGTTGTAGGCGCTGCGGGCGCCACGTTTGGGGTCGAGGCGGCGCGTGGCGTCGTCGATCTGCGACCAGGCCGCGACGCGCCAGCCGTCCCGCACGCCGAGGTCGACCAAGGCCAGCTCCATCTGAATGTCGCCGAGCACGGGCAGGCCGATGCGCTGGAAAAACCGCACCTTCTGGGGGCGGACGTAGTTTGGGTCGGCGACGGAGCGACACTCGGCGACGTAGTCCACGTTGCCGACGTAGCGGTCAACGTCCATCACCCGGGCGATGAGCTTGTCGGGATCGGCGCCAGGCACGGGGCCGAGGCCAAATCCTTCGCTCGTGGGGCGATCACCGCTCCGCCAGCTCTTGAACTCAAAACGTGTGATGGGCCCGGCGGGCAGGTTCTGGAAGACGCGGTTGACGAACTCGTTGGCGTCCATGGGGAGGGGCTCCTTGTGCGGGGATCGGGATCCTCCCCCGTTGTGACCGGGGTGTCAACCGCTCCCGCGCTCGGGGCGCCGACGAGGCGCCGAAGGACCCGCTCAGAACGAGGGGTTATTCGGCCGCGGCGATGGTCTTGAGCAGCTCATCCCAGCGCGTGACCTCGGACCAGCTCGCCCCGGACTTGGTGTAGTCGCGGAGGTCGGTCTGCACGGTGTCGGCGTAGATCGTCATGCCCGTCGTCCACACGAAGCCCCGGCTGCCATAGGCGGCGATCACCGTCTCAAACACGGCGCTCTCTAAGGCCGCGCCGGCCTCAGCCATGGCGGGGTGGTTCACCTCGCTGAGCCGGCTGCCTAAGTCGCCGAGGTCGAGGTAAGCGAGGCGCCAGGGGTCGGACTCGGCCCCGCGCGCGGCCTCACGACCCGCCAAGAAGGCGTCCATGGCGGCCTCGTCCTCTAAGGCGAGCCCGGCGATGTTGTCGATGGCGGTGACCAAGGGGTCGAGGTCGTCGAGGCCGATCGCCGAGTAGTTCGGCTCCATGTTCACCTTCACGCCGTGGCGCGCGAAGAGATCCGCGAGCACCACGCCGTCAACCCCCGGGTTGAGGCTGAGCTCGCCAACGGTCGTCGTGTAGTTGAGGCCCTCCATGCCGACGGTGCTCTCGGCGCCGACCAGGGTGAGGCCGTAGGGCGCGAGCGCGTGGGCGACCTCAAACGAGGCCATGTTGCAGGCGTCAAAGGCGATGACGTCGAAGGGCGCGCCGTCGCCGATGCCCATGGCGAGGCCCTCTTGGAGCTCTCCTTTGGCGATGGAGAGCTCACGCCCGCTGCTGTCGTCCCAGGCCACGCCCGGCGGCGGGGTGGTCCCGGGGGGATCGCCGGTGACGGGATCGAGGAGGCTCCCCTCGCCCGGCCCGTGCGCGGGGCCGTCGCCTTCGGGATCTTCAGCCCACCAGGTCGTGCCGTGGTTCCACAGCACGATCGCCGTGCGCTCGGCCGGGGCGTAAGAGCGACCCCAGGTGATGAAGTCGGCCAAGGTCTGCGGATCCGCCATGTCAAGCTCGCCCATGTCCTCGATGACCGGGGAGACGACGACGTCCAGATCCGCGTCAGGGAGGATCTCGTAGCGCCGGGTGGTCGTCCAGTCGCCGTCCTCTTTGACGTAGCCCTCAGCGCGGTCGGCCAGGACGAGCACCCGCACGTCGGGGCCCAACATCGACGCCTCAAGCTCGTTGAGGTCG
>JAKLKE010000653.1 GCA_023150775.1 Myxococcota bacterium | reverse complement strand
CCGACATCCCCGAGCTTGAGCTGGGCCCCCTCACCGTCGGCTTCTTGCCGATCTTGCCCACCCGCGAAGAGTACCTCGACTTCTTAGAGACCTACTCCGCGCGCCTGGCGGGGGAGATCACCAGCTCCGAGTTCCTCACGCCAGAGTTCGCCGCCAACGTCGATCATGGCGACTTGGGCGAGCTGGGCATGGTGACCTTCTTTAACGACGAGACGTTCAGCGCCGAGCGAGACGACGCCTTCTCCTACTGCGCCCAGGAGGACGCGGAGCTGTTCATGTTCCGCTCCAACATCACCCAGAACGCCATCGTGAACGAGGTCATCGACGCCCTCTGCGCCGAAGACCCCACCAACATCATCTGTGTCGTGCTCAGCGAAGGTCTCTTGCCTGTGGAGCTTCTGCCCGCCTGGCACGAGCTGTTGGGAGAGTCCAACTACGAGCTCGGACTGTATTGGGAGTTCCCCTACCTCCTGCGCGCCGAGTACCAGACCTACGTCGCCGGGGCGGTGAGCGCCTTCTCGCTGAGCGTGCCCTTCGGCGTGCCCATCGACGCAGAAGGCAGCTACGGCGCGGCGAAGTGGCTCAAAGACAGCTTCCGTATGGACCTCATGCTCGCCCAGTGTGACCGCTACTGTGATCACCCGGTGTTTGACCGCGCGAAGGTCTACCAGGTGATGCAGACCTTCCGCATCGACTACCCCGCCACCTGTTTCCGGCCGGAGTACCCCGCGCCCGGCGACGACGGGTTCCCCCTTGATCCCTGAGCTCCTGCTTTGTGTCTCTTTGGGCGGCGCCGCCTGGGCGCAGTCCACGGAGCAGGCGCCCGCCGAGGCGCCCGCTGGGGAGCCCGCTGGGGAGCCCCAAGGCGAGGCCGATCCCCTCGCCCCCTACCGTGTGCCGTTTGATGTGCTCGCCGAGCGCGCCATCGGCTCCGCCGCCCAGCCCGTCGAGTTTAACTGGCGCCGCAGCACGGCGATGCTCGCGGCTACGGGTGGGCACCCCTTTGAGCTGAACAACTTCAACAGCCTACGCGCCGGTGGCCTCGCCCGAATCCCGATGAACCGCGCGATCTTTGAGGTCGGCGTCAGCTACGTCTGGGTCTGGGACTCCCCCTCCAGCGAGCTGCTCGCGCTCACGCCGTACCGCCAGCCCAGCCGCCCGCCCCGCCTAGAGCTCGATCTCATCGCCGGTCTGCCCGTGGCTGAAGGGGTCGTGACGTCGTGGCCCCGGCGTTTCCCCGCGGTGCAGATGACGGTGAACCTCTACGGCGGCCTACGTTACCTCGTCTACCCCACGGGGTTTCGAGACCTCACCCTGCGTGAGGTGGCCTTGGCGGTCATCTCCCCCACGATGACCGACCCCGAGCGCAGCAACATCGAGGACATTCGCCTCGACGCGATGCAGATCGATCCCGCCCGTTACGGCGTGATGGTCGGCATCAGCAACGATCTGTATCTCCAGCAAGGGCTGTTCCTCTCGCCCCGGGCGATGTTCTCTGTGCCGGTGCTCGCGCCGGTCACGGAGACGGAGATGTACTTCTCGGCGGAGTTCTCCCTCGCCCTCGGCGTGGCGTTTTGAGGCCCTGGGCGGCGACAGCGCTGGCCCTGGCCGCGCTCCTGAGCCTCGGCGCGGCGCCGCCCCCGGCGCCGAGGCCCACCCCCACCCTGGCGCAGCGCCTCAGCCCGACTGAGGCCGATCTGGTCTACCTCAACGCGCGGCTGGCGCTCCGAGAGGGTCGCCCCGACGCGGCCCTGAAGCTCTGGCTCCTGCGCAACGCCCTGGCGAACCAGTCGGGCCGGATCTCCATCTACGACGCCGACTTTCACAGCGTCACCTGGGCGGCCTTGGGTGAGCTGGGCCTCTGCCAAGACGGTCACCCCAAAGACCTCGACGGCGCCGGGCTCTGGCCCTTGGCCCTGCACAACACGTTTGTGCGCACCATGGGACGTGAGCCCCGCAGCGCCCGGCCCCGGCCTTTTGACAGCTTCGAGGTGAACAAACAGACGCGCTTCGTCGCCATCGGCGACATCTTGGGCAGCGAGGAGCTGGCGACTGTACGTTTTGACCGAGGCCGCTGTTATGGCCCCCGCCTCGCGGCGATCCGCGCCGGAGAGCTGCCCAACGCCCGGCTCTCCGACCGCCAGGTGGCCGCCAGAGTGCTCCTGAGCCTGCTCACCCGGGCCGAGAAGACGCTCTTTGACGCCCAGATTCGGGGGCAGTCGGTGATCGCCGCCCGCCGCTTTGACCTCTTGCTCAAGCTCGCCGAGCTCGCCGCCCGGGAGGCCCGGCAGAAGGCCCGAGACGAGTCCACCCG
>JAKLKE010000652.1 GCA_023150775.1 Myxococcota bacterium | reverse complement strand
ACCTTCGCCGAGATCACCCGCGCCTTCAAGGGCGCCCGCCGCGAGACCCTACGCGCCCAGCTCGACGGCCTCACGCTCATGGGGCAGCTCGTGGCGGTGGTGGAGCCGGTGGAGGGGTGGCGGAGGGGGTGAGGGGGGCCGACCTAACGCTCCTTACCCGCCACGAGGTTGTAGGCGGTCAGGATGGCGCGGGTCAGCACCGCCTCGGCGGACTCCCGAACCCACGGGGCGCCCACTTTGTTGTGATCACGCCCCAATCGGGGGCCAACCCATCGTCTATGGAGCGGATCCCAAAACAGCTCGGCGGTGACGTCCAGTGGTGACGACCCTTTTCCCCGCCGCGCCTCACGATAGTAGCTGAGGCGGTCGCCTTCGACCAAAACAGCCAGAATGAACTCAGGAAACGGGCGAGGAAAAAAGTCAAACTTCAGACGCGGTTCGTCCTCTGTGGACTGAGGGGTAGCTTGTGCCCCCATCTCGGCTTGCTCCAACGCTGCGAGGACGGTTTGGACGAGCTGGACGAGCCCTTCAAAACGGGCCGTCCGCACCTCTGGTGAGATGCGGGACGAGGGGCTGCCTTGGTTATACTCCGCGATCTCATCGGCGATGATCGCAGACATGTCCTGTGTAGCCGCTTCCATGTACTTCTCGGGGAACGCTGCCGAAGCAGCCGGTTGTTAACAAGGGCAAATCGCCCGGCACCCAAAGCTAAGCACTCGTTGTGCTCTGCCAAGAGCCTAATGATGATTTCGCGGAGAGGCCTCGTGTCCAAGGTTCTCGCAGAACAGAAACGGCGTGCTAATCACCGCCCGCCGGAGCCCAAATCCCGAGCGGCGCGGCGGGCCGGGGATGCGCGGGGCGAGACTCGCGGTTTGCCGAGACGCGCCGCGTCGCCACCGGGAGCCCAAATCCCGAGCGCCCCCAACGCCACGCCACGCCGCTGGGCATGACGCTCAGCCCTCCTCGGGCGGCGGCGGGAGGCCCTGGGCGGCGCGGACTTCGAGCAGGCGGCGATAGAGGGCGTGGAAGCTCTCTGGGGGGTAGGCGTAGAAGTCTTCTTTTGGGAGGCCAAGGTCGCAGAAGGCGTAGTAAGCGGCTGCAGATAGGGGCCAAGGCGGCCAAACCTTCTTTGCACCGCCAGTAAACCCCCCTTCCGAGAGCTCAGTCAGGTCACCCCACTCCCTCACAACCGCTCGGATGAACGGCCATCGATGGGACTCGGGGATCACCCAGTTAGAGTTCCCCACCATGCCAAGAACACCCCACCGGGTCTTCACAGCCTCAAAGAATATCTGTGAGAGGGCCGTTAGTGGGAGTGTCCGTTTGTGCTCCCACATGGCGTGGTCTGCCCAATGAAAGGGGCTGTAGAGGTGTGTATGCGGCTCGCTGCCTAATTTTGCATATGGACCCTCAAGCACTAGGGCACCAGGCAACATCGATAGATCCACAAGGTCATCCGCCATCGCGTCAGCCCATGTCGCGCCCTTCTTGAACAGGCGAATTCGGCGAACGCTCTCCTTCTTTACGTCGCGGGTGAGGCCATGAACGAAGCGCGGGACGAGCATGATGACTCCGAGACAAGGTAGATCGAGTAGACGCGAGGCCTTGGGCGGCGCGAACTTATAGTAGGTGGCAGGTTCGGGCGTCGAGCACCTTAGGAATGTACGAAGAGCCGGTCTTTACGCCGCTACCGAGCCTCTGGGCGAGCGGTCATCTCTGGGGGCCAGAGGAGAGGAACGAGGGTCCATCCATAGGCCATCACGACGGCATGACGCAGCCAGAGGTTGACCTTAGGCTCTGCTGCCTTGTCAAGCCACACGTCCACGATGGCTGAGTAGGGCACACGGAGTTGAAGTCCCCCGCTGAAGTGTGGTCCCTGCGCCATCCCCGAAGGGGGGACTACGGGGATCTGAATGGGGGAGCGCTCGGTGAAGGGATCCGAGTTCTCGCCCATGTGGAGCAGCACTCCATCATCATCGACGGTCGCGATGTTCCCGTGACGATGCATCGAGAGCGGATAGAATCGCCGATTGATGTACAAGAGCGGCCCGGGCAACAAGGCCATCCCATGAGCCCCCTTGTTCGGAGGGCAAAGTGCCTCTAATTTGCGGCGAATCTCGGCAGGGTCAGACGGTGGAAACATGAGGATTAACCTTGGTTGGCTGGTTGGCTGGTTGGCCGAGAATGGTAAGCACAGGCCGAACAGGCGATAACCCCCCCCCGGTAGGCGTAAAGGCCAATACAGCGTTGCTCGCCCCCGTTGATCGGCCTTGCGCTATGCGTGTTGCCGTGTGATCTGGCGTAAAACCCGGAGTCC
>JAKLKE010000651.1 GCA_023150775.1 Myxococcota bacterium | reverse complement strand
CATGTTGACATCGACGGCGTATACGTCGGCGCCGGTGTGGGAGAAGTAGCCGTGGTTGCCTTGGGAGACGTCATAGGCGGCGCCTTCGGGGAACGGCAGGCCCGCGCTCTGCGTCGTGAGCGCCCAGCACTGCCCGCCGCGCGCCACGGTGCCCGGGCCGCAGGGCTCTCCTTCGGGCCAGCACAGGCCGTCGATCTCGACGGTGCCCTCACCACACTGCACCGTAGGCACACACTCCCGCCCCACATCGACGGTGCCGTCGCCGCAGCGCCCTCGCGCGCCGCAGGCTGAGACCGATCCGCCGACGATGACCCACAGCCCAACGCGCCAGCTCGACATGTCTTGAGTCTCTCCTGTTGGCCCACGGCGAGCGGCCAGGGGCGCGGCGTTGACGATCATACTTGCAAGCAGACCCCGCGCGGGCGTTAACTTCGTCGGGCCAACCAAAGCCCGGAGCCTCCGTGAACGTCGTCTTCCTCTCCCCGTCGTACCCCCCCGAGATGCGCGAGTACACCCGCGGGCTCGCCGAGGTGGGCGCCAACGTGCTCGGCGTCGGCGACGGGCCGCCGGATCCCCGAATCCGCCCCTACCTCGCCGACTACCTCCAGGTGCCGCGTATCCTCGACGAAGAGGACGTGATCCGCCGGGTGACGGCCTGGCTGCGTGGGCGCTCCGTGGACCGCATCGAGGGCATCTGGGAGGTGTTGACCCTGCTCGCGGCGCGCCTGCGGGAGCGCCTCGGCGTCCCCGGCATGAGCGTGAGCACGGTCATGGGCTTTCGTGACAAGCAGCTCATGAAGGAGCGCGTCGCGGCGGCGGGCCTGCGTGTGCCCATCGCCCGGCGCGTGCGCACGGCCTCGGAGACCTGGGCCGCCGCTGAAGAGATCGGCTTCCCCCTCATCCTCAAGCCCATCGCCGGTGCGGGCAGCGCCGACACCTACCGCATCGAGTCCAAGGCCGAGCTGGAGAAGATCCTCCCCCGCATGAGCCACGTCACCGAGGCGAGCTGCGAGGAGTTCGTCGACGGCGAAGAGTTCACCTTCGACACGGTCTGCGTCGAGGGCCAGCCCCGCTTCGTGAACGTCGCCCAGTACCTGCCCCGCCCCCTTGTGGCCCGCACGGAGGAGTGGATCAGCCCCGTCATCGTCACCGTGCGAGATCTCAAGCAGCCCAAGCTGCAGAAGGGCATTGAGCTGGGCACGGGCGTGCTCCAGGCGCTCAACATGGGCACGGGCTTCACCCACATGGAGTGGTACCTGAAGTCCAACGGTGAGGTGGTCTTCGGCGAGATCGGCTGCCGCCCCGGCGGCGCGCACCTCGTCGATCAGATGAACTACACCTGCGACGTCGACCTCTTCCGCGAGTGGGCCCGGGCGGTGTGCTGGCGCAGCTTTGAGGGCCGCACCGAGCGCCGCTACAACGTGGCGATCCTCTTCAAGCGCGCCCTGGGCCAAGGCCGCATCACCCGCGTAGACGGCCTCAAAGAGTTCTTGGCCCGCTCCCACCCCTGGATCTGCACCGAGCAGCTCTTGCCCGTGGGCACCCACCGCCGCGACTGGAAACAGACCTTACTCAGCGACGGTCACATCATCCTGCGCCACCCCGACTGGGACCGCGCGGTGCAGCTCGCCTTCGACGGCGCCAAGAACGTCACGATGATCGCCGGGGGCTGACCGGCGATCCCGCGCCCTCAGCGCGGGGGCCGCTCACCGGAGAGCAGCTCCCCCGCCCGCCGCAGCCACAGACCGGCGCGGCGCACGGGGCTGTGGTTCGTGAGGTGACGGCGCACGGCGCTGCGCACCTGGGCGCGAAGCAGCTCCGAGAGTTTGCCTTCGAGCTCGGCACGAACGCTCTGGGCGGCGTCGAGGCGGGCCTCCTCGATCTGCTCCAAGAAGCTGATCATGCCGAAGCAGAAGCTAGACTGGTGGTCCAGAGTGCGCCGTTGGTGCTCGACGAGCACGGCCAGATCGTCCCAGGTGGGGGCGATGCCCGCCGCGCGCCGGGCCTCAAACCAAGCCTGCAGCTCCGCCTCCCGGGCGGCGTGGGCGCGACCTTCCTCCATGAGCCAGTTGATCATCGCGGCGTGATCCATGACCTCTCTCCCTTCTCTCGCGCCGCCGGGGCTGAACGGCGCGCCAAGCCCATTAGCCCATGAGCCGCTCACCGTCGCGCGACTCTCGGCGAACCCCCAGCCCGTGATGATAGAGGGCTTGTCTGCACCGCCAGATGAGCGCCCCCCAGGCCACGCTCCGAGGAGGTTTATGTCTCCCCTGCCCCGTCTCCTGCTCTTGGGCCTCTTCACCTTCGGAGCCTGCAAAGGTGA
>JAKLKE010000650.1 GCA_023150775.1 Myxococcota bacterium | reverse complement strand
GCCGCGACTCGTCTGTGGCGCGCAGATCCGCAAAGCCGCAGAGCTGCCCTCCCTTTGCGTCTTTGCGCCTTTGCGCGACCTAACCCCCGCCGCGCCGAGGCGAGACGCCCACCCCACCACCGGGAGCCCTAATCCAGAGCGCCACGGCGCCCCGCCTCGTCGCTGGGCGTGACGCCCACGAAGGCGAGACGCCCAACCGCTCGACAAGCGCCCAACCCCAATCGCCACCGCGCCCGCCCGCTCAGCGGGTGAAGGACCACCAGGTCAGGGTGTCGCCCGCGCGGGTCAGCGCCCGCGTCAGGCCGTCTCGCTCAATGAGCGCCTCGCCCTTGGCGTCTTCGCCGAAGGGGCGCAGCGGCGGGCCGCCGTGGTGCAGGTGGATCAAGTCACCGTCAAAGGTGAGCCGCAGGCCGGACGCCGTGGTGTCGCCGTCGGGCGCGCGCGCGGTGATGAGCCCTGTCTTGAGGCTCAAGGTAAAGAGACGGCCCCAACAAATGCAGTCCAGGAGCCCCGGCGTCTCCATCGATAGGCCCCACACATCGAGGGGGACGTAGGGGTTGGGCTCCACAAACCGGCGAATGACACGGTGGGCGCCGGGCCGGTGCTCATGCAGCGTCGTCGTCTGTTCGCCGCGCTGCGCGGTCGTGATCGCCGAGACGATCCCGCTCGGCGTGGGGATCACCACGACATGACAGGCCCGCACGCGAGAGGGCAGCCCGACGTGGTGGGTCTGGAGCGGCGCGTGGGTGACGGCGTGTTGGGCGGTGAGCCGCGCTGCTCGCCCCAGCCGCTCGGCCCGCGTGATGGCGGGCGGGTCGTCGGCGCCGCCGAGGCCACAGAGCGCGCGCACGTCGCGGTGCGAGTAGGTCACGAGCGCCTGCTTTGCTGCGAGATCCCACACGGTGACCCGGTGGCTGGTGCTCCAGGTGACGAGGCGGCCCCGCGAGAGCGCGTCGGCGCGGAAGATCACGCCCGGCGCCTCCAACATCTGGCCAAGCGGCGAGAGCGTGTGAAGGTCAAACAGGAGCAGCCGCGCGTCATCCCGCACCACCAGCACGTCACCGACCACGGTCGCCGCCGCGTCAACGCCCAGTTGCCCCCAAGGCATTGGCACAAGCGCCCCCGAGGAGGTCACGAGCGTCGCCTCGCCCCCGAGCCACAGCGCGCGGTCGGCGTCAATGAACGTCAACGAGCCGTCCCGTGGCAACGAGACGCGGGCGATGGGGGTCCACGTCGCGGTCATTGGCAGTACTTTCCGAGACACCAGTTTCTCTTGTGGGTCGCCGACTGGCCGTTGTTCGCGCGACACTGGGCGCGCTCCTTTATGTCGTCGCTGGTCCCGCCGGGCGCGACCTTGCTACAGAACGCTGTCCAATCATCCTCATCGCCCGCGGCAGCCGCCTTGCAGTCGGCGCACTTTTTCGACTCTGTGACCCCGAGGGGAGCCCCGGCGCCGCTCTCCGCGCTGGCAAACTCCCCGAGGCCCCAATCGCTGACCTTGTTGGCGTCGCCCGGGGCGTCCACCCGGGCCCAGGTCTCGGCGACGTCGCAGCGGCCGGCCTCGTCGCAGACCTCAAGGCTCAGAGTGTAGAGGCCCGGCACCTCGGCGATGAGGGTGGCGAAGGGGCTCTCGGCGTCGAGGAGCGTGGCGCCTTCGGGCTCGACGCTCCAGGCATAGCTGAGGCCGTCGCCCTCGGAGAAGCTGCCGTCTAGCGCGGCGACAGCGCCCACGGGCATCACGCGCGGGTCGCCAGGCTCAGCGCGGGGCGCCACCTCGGCGGCGCAGGAGGTGAGGAGGAGCGCTGAGAACATCAGGAGGGACATCGGAGGCTCATGCGGTCGCCCTTCGTGAGGGCCAAGGAGGTGCGGCGACGCTACCACGGGCGTTGGGGCCAGAGCGTAGCGATCCTCGCGCCCCACGAAGAAGATCGATCGGCGCCAAGGCTGACTCTGCGCAGCACCAGTCGTGAGGAGGCGAGACGCCCAAGCGCGCGACGGGAGCCAAAATCCCGAGCGCCACCGCGCCTCGCCCACCCCGGTCGCTCGCCGCGACTCGTCTGTGGCGCGCAAAGCCGCAAAGCCGCAGAGCCGCAGAGCTCTCCTGCCTTTGCGCCTTTGCGCCTTTGCGCGACCAAGCCCCCGCCGCGCCTAGCCGAGACGCCCACACCACCACCGGGAGCCCAAACACCCCGTGATCCCGATCACGGCCCCTCTGGAACGTCCCAAACACCCCGTGCGTCAGATCACGCCCTCTCCGGAACGTCCGGAGCACCCCGTGATCCCGATCACGCCCTCTCCAGAACGTCCGGAACACCCCGTGATCCCG
>JAKLKE010000064.1 GCA_023150775.1 Myxococcota bacterium | reverse complement strand
GGCCATCCAGCGCCGCGTGCGTGAGCTGGGCCAAGAGATCCGCGCCACCTACGGCGACGAGCCCGTGACCGCCATCGGCGTGCTCAAGGGCAGCTTCATGTTTATGGCCGACCTCGTGCGCGCCATCGATGGTGAGGTGCGCTGCGACTTCTTGGGCGTGTCCAGCTACCAAGGCGGCACCCGCTCCACGGGCGTTGTGCGCATCACCCAAGACCTCAAGCACCCCATCGAGGGCCAGCACTGCTTGGTCATCGAGGACATCATCGACACCGGGCTCACCATTGAGTACCTGCTCAAGATGTTGGAGGTGCGCCAGCCGCGCTCGCTGCGGGTCGCGGCCCTGCTCGACAAGCCCTCAAACCGCGAGACGAAGGTGACGGCGGACTTTGTCGGCTTCACCATCCCCGATGAGTTTGTCGTCGGCTACGGCTTAGACCTCGGCGAGCTGTACCGAAACCTGCCCCACATCGCGGTCTACACGCCCTGAGCCCCACGGAGCGCCCCATGCAGATCATCTCCAGCGACAAGGCCCCCGAGGCGATCGGGCCCTACAGCCAGGCCATCGCCCACGGCGGCCTCGTGTGGTGCTCGGGCCAGATCGCCCTGGATCCGGCGACGGGCGGCATGGTCGGCGCCGGGGACGTGCGGGCCGAGGCCGTGCAGGCGCTCAAGAACCTCGCCGCCGTGCTCGCCGAGGCCGGGACGGGCTTTGACCGCGTGGTCAAGGTCACCATCTTCTTGATGGACATGGCGGACTTCGCGGTGGTGAACGAGGTCTACGCCGCGGCGATTGGCGACGCGCGCCCGGCCCGGGCCACGGTACAGGTCGCCGGGCTGCCCAAGGGCGCCCGGGTCGAGATCGACTGCGTCGCGGCGGTCTGAGCCGCGCGGTTATTCCGCGCCGCCGCTGGCCTCGCCGCCGCCGCTGGCCTCGCCGCCCTTGGGGCCGCCGCGCCGACGACGGCGTTTGCGCCGACCGCTCGCCTCGCCGCCGCCGCCAGCGGAGGCCGTCGCCGCCCGGGGCGCGGGCTCAAGGCTCGCCTCAAACACCCGCACCAGCTCCAGAAGCTCAGGGCCGTAGAGCTTGATCTGCCACTCGCGCAGGTCTTCGACCTGAAAGAGCTCTTCGGTGGTGTGGGGGCGCCAGCCGGCCAAGGCCTTGAGCTGGTTGTTCGACGCCACCATGATCATCGGGACCTTGGTGCGCTTCTTGACCGCCGCCCGCCAGTCCTTCAAGCGCAGCATGAGGCGCTCGGTCTCCCGCATCCCGTAGCGGGTGGGCGGGCCGGCCTTGCGGGGCTTGTTGCTGCGGGGCTCAGGCAGAGAGGACTCGTCGTTGAGGCCGTCTTGAACGGCGGCGAGCATGTCTTCGCCGTGGCGGCGCATGAGCGGCGAGCGCGGCTTCACGAGGCTGGCGACGGTGTCGAAGTCTGTGGGCTGCAGCTCGGCGAGGCGCAGGAGGATCTGGTCGGGGAAGACCTTGTAGGGGGGGCGATCCATCTCTTTGGCGCGCATGTCGCGGAGGTTACACAGCGCGCGCAGCACCCGCTGGCCCGAGGCGTTGAGGCGGTTGGCGCCCTTCACCCGCGTCCAAGACTCGGTGTCGGCGGCGCGGCTGCGCCACTCACGCTCGGCGAGGATGCGGCACTCCTCCTCGACCATCTTCAGGCGGCCCTTGCGGTCGAGCTTGGCCCGCATGAGCTCGTGGAGCGCGATCAAGAAGTGGGTATCGCCCCGGGCGTACTCCAGGTGTTCACCCAAGAGCGGGCGGCTGGCCCAGTCGTGGGTCTGGAACTTCTTGTCCATGAACACGCCGAAGGTGTCTCGCACGAGGTCGGCGAGGCCAAACTTCACGAAGCCCAAAAACTGGGCGGCGATCATCGTGTCGAAGAGGTTGCGGAAGGTGAAGCCGTAGTCACGCTTGAGGGAGACGATGTCGTAATCGGCCCCGTGCAGCACCTTCAAGACCTTGGGATCGTTGATGATCTCGCCCAAGGGGGAGAGGTCTTTCACCGCGAGGGGATCGACGATGTAGTCGGTGTCTACATCGGAGATCTGGATGAGGCAGACCTTCTCTTGGAAGTGGTGCATCGAGTCGGACTCGGTGTCCACGCCGATGACCGAGCGGGCCTTGAGGCGCTCACACATCTTGGCGAGCGCTTCAGCGTCCTCGACCATCACCAGGGGGCTGTCTTCCATCGCCATGTTCGGTCCGCCTTCAGCGTCGTGCGCGCGCCTGCTTCAGTCGCGCAAAGCTAACGCCGGAAAGCCCCGGCATCAAAGCTCCGACGCGCGAAGACCGCAGTCTCTACGAATCGGCGCGCGGGTGCGGATCCCGACGGCGCTGGATAGAGGGGCGACCTGTCCCCGGGCCCGGCCCTGGGGCCTCGGAGGTCGTGATGCCTGTCCTGAATGCACTCGAGATCGAGCAGATGCGCCGGGTCGGCAAGCTCGCCGCAGACACCCTGCTCTACATCGGGAAGAAGCTGGGCCCGGGCATGACGACGGACGACATCAACACCCTCGTCCACGAGTTCACCGTCACCGCCGGGGCCCGCCCGGGGCCGCTCGGGTACCACGGCTTCCCCAAGAGCGTGTGCACCTCGGTGAACGAGGTCGTCTGCCACGGCATCCCCACCAAACGGAAGCTCCGAGACGGCGACATCGTGAACGTCGATGTCACCCCGGTGCTGCCCGCGAAGGGCGGCTGGTTCGGCGACACGAGCGCGACCTTTTATGTGGGCACCCCCTCGGACGACGCGAAGAAGGTGGTGGAGGTGGCGCGGCGGGCCCTTGAGCTGGGCATCGCCACGGTGCGCCCCGGCGCGCGGCTGGGCGACATCGGCGGGGCGATCTCCGCCTGGGCGAAGTCCCAGGGCTGCTCCGTGGTGCGCGACTACGCCGGCCACGGCATCGGGCGCATCTTCCACGACGAGCCCACGGTCTCCCACTGGGGTCGGTCGGGCACGGGCCCGGTGATGCGTAAGGGCATGTGTTTCACCATCGAGCCGATGATCAACCTCGGCCACCACGACATCGACCACCTCGACGACGGCTGGACGGTGATCACCAAAGACGGCAGCCTCTCGGCGCAGTTTGAGCACACCGTCGTGGTCACTGACGACGGCTGCGAGGTGCTCACCCGGCGCGGCGCGGTGCTGATGTGCTCAGAAGACAAACCTTGGGCCGATCTTGGGCCCTTGTCCTGCTTCATCCCGCCCCAAGAGGCCGAGTCGGCGCCTCTTCTCATGAATCCCTAATGCGGGTCATGGGGGACGCTCAGACGGTGCGCATAAGAGAGGAGCGAACCCACAAAGGACACTCCGATGACCGACGCGCACCTGCACCTCCTCGTCAACCATCTCCCCATCGTCGGGGCGGCGCTCTCGACGCTGCTATGGGGCCTCGCCATGGTGACCGGCGGCGAGCGCGGCGCGCTCCGGGCGGCGGCCTTGGCGGCGGTGTTCACCGGCGCGGGCGCGGCGGCGGCGCAGCTCACCGGCGAGCCCGCTGAAGAGGCCGTCGAGCGCCTGCCCTGGGCCGATGAGGCGCTGATGCACGAGCACGAGGAGCGCGCTGAGGCCGCCACCGTCGTCGCCGTGATCAGCGGGGTGCTCGGCCTCGCCGCCTGGGCCGTCGCCGAGAAGAAGGACAAGGGCCATGTGGTGTTGACCGGGGCGGCCTTGGTCGGCGCCATCGGCACCGCCGGGCTCATGGGCTGGACGGGCCAGGCCGGCGGTCAGATTCGCCACGACGAGATCCGCGACGGCGCGCCCACCACCACCACCGGCGCGGTCGGCGCGGCTGAGGCTGGGGCGGGTGAGGCCGAAGAAGAGGACGACGACTAGTCTCCTCTCGTCTGCGGACCTTCTGCGGGGGCGCCGCTCGGCTGGCGCTCTCGCAGAGCCCGTTGCAGTTCTGTTACAATAGTAGGGTCCCATCACCTCGGTCCACCCTTGGAAGAGCAGCTCCTTCGAGACACCGCAGCGACCCTGCAGAAGACCTTCGGCCCGCCCCCCTCCACCGCCATCGTGCTCGGCAGCGGCCTGGGCCTCGTGAGCGGCCTCGCCGCCAACGCCAAGGCCGTGCCCTACGGCGAGCTTGGCCTGCCCACCACGGGCATCGTCGGCCACGCCGGGGCGCTCCTCGTCGGCGAGCACGCCGGGCGCCGCGTGGCGTTCCTCTCCGGTCGGGTTCACCACTACGAGGGCCGCGCGCCGGAGGAGCTCGTGCGCGCCGTGCGCGCCGTGGCGCTCTGGGGCGCGAGACGTTTTGTGCTCACCAACGCCGTGGGCGGCATCCACGCCGACCTGCACATCGGCGAGCTGGTCTTGGTCGAGGACCACATCAACCTCACCGGGGCCAACCCCCTGCGCGGCCCCAACCTCAACACCGACGGCGCCCGGCCCCGTTTCCCCGACCTGAACAACCTCTACGACGCCCAGCTCCGCGCCGACGCCGCCGAGGCCGCCGCGGGCCTAGGCTTGCGCCTGCACAGCGGGGTCTACGCGGCGATGGCGGGGCCGTCCTATGAGACCCCGGCGGAGATCCGCATGTTGCAGGTCATGGGCGCCAAGGTCGTCGGCATGTCCTTGGTGCACGAGGCCATCGCCCTGCGCCACCTCGGCGTGCCGCTCATCGCCGTGTCCATGGTGTCGAACCTCGCCGCCGGGCTCACCGAAGATCCGCCGAACCACGACGACGTCACCCGGGCCGTGGCCTTGGCGGCGGGCGATCTCCGCGCGCTCCTGGGCGCCTGCGTCGGGCGGTGGTCATGAGCCACGACGCCCAAGACGAGGCGCTCCTCGCCGCCGCCCGCGCCGCCCGCCAGCGCGCCTTCGCCCCCTACTCCGGCTTCTTGGTTGGCGCCGCCGTGCGCGCCGCCGATGGCCGGGTGTTCACCGGCTGCAACGTCGAGGTGGCCTCCTACTCCTTGACCTGCTGCGCCGAGCGGGTCGCCGTGTTCAAGGCCGTCTCCGAGGGCGCGACCGAGCTCGTGGCCTGCGCCGTCGTCGCCGACATGAGCCCCCCGGCGAGCCCCTGCGGCGCCTGCCGCCAGGTGCTCTACGACTTCGGCGCGGACATGAGCCTGCTCTTGGAGAACGTGCAGGGCGAGCTGCGTCGGCTGCCGCTCAAGCTGCTGTTGCCCGACGCGTTTGAGCCGGCGCAGGTGCTCCAGGCGGTGAAGGCGCATCATGGGGCTTGAGGGGGGCGCTCAGCGTGGCGCCCTGCTACCGCTCATCAAGCTCGATCGTTCTGAGATCAACGTCTGGCCAGCCGTGAGAGACGATGAGCTCTCGCAACGGAAATGAGCGTCCGGCAGGATCGATGAGCGTGCAGATCCAGCGGTCGATGTCTCTTACGAGCACCTTGAGCTCACGCCCGATGCGGTCTTGTTCTCTAATCATGCCGACCAGCGTGGGTTCGCTGACCTCAAGCCAGCTTGAGGTGTATCGAATCAAACCCTCTACGCTGTTTCGGTAGTTGAGCAGGCGCCTGAACACGTCGCGGTGTCTGCAGCGGAAGGGTGACTCCCACGGGACTTGGTTGTGGTGGCGTATCTCCTCCATCACCCGCGCTCGGCCAAGGTCTAGCTCGACGGGGAGGAAATCCCCAGAGACCACGTTCGCGGGCTCACCGAGGCCGAGCGCACGACACAACGCGGCGACGCGCTCGCGGCGGAAGCGGATGCCTTGGCCCTCATCAGCGCTTGGCTGAAGGAGGGTACTCCAGCCTGCCCCGCCAAAGTGCTCCACGATCTCCGCCAAGAGGTCTGGTGCGCCGAGCTGTGGATCCCGCCAAGAGCTCTCACCCAGATGAACAACGCTGAGTTGGCCGCCCTTTGACCCCCACCCGAACACGACGCCGCGCGCTGGGTAGTGGTGGCGGTGGTCTTCCCCGACCCAATCCCATCCCGCTGGGGACCCGAAGGTGCGCTGAATGTCGGCCTCATCTCGGATCCCGAGGGTGGCGAGGGACGGCCCGCGCACCGAGATTCCGCTGACCACACCGTCCTTCACCCCAAGCGTCACATCGCCTAGCTTGAGCCAGCCGCTCCCCTCCACAGTGGCCTCAACGCGCTCAGCGAGCGGCAGCTCACGCCAGGAGCCATCGTCTTCTTGCCGATAGAGGGTCCCGTTGCTCTGGCGATAACTCCCAGCCTTTCCGTAGCTGGCGTCGGTCAGCATGTCTCTGTTTACGCCCGCCGCCGCCTCATGGAGAGCGACGCCAGCCACCCTGAGCTGCGAGGGGTCGGCCCCGTGGAGCAGCGGCGTCAGGTCGATCGGGTAAGTAGTCACGGTCGGGTCCTGGTCTCTTCGTGGTTGATGACAGTCTCTCGTCGCGCCAGCGGGGGCTAATTCCCACGAAGCGAGCGCGCGTCGCTCAGCGCATGACCAGCGCCACCCACTCCCCATGCGGCGTCTGGGGGAGCTGATCGACCAAGGTGAGCGACCGCACCCGCCAGCCCGCAGGGGCCAGGGTGGCGAGGTCGGTGATGAAGGACTCGGCGGCGCAGGAGACGTAGAGCAGCGCGCTGGGGCCGTCTTTGGCGTCGGCGAGGCGCTGGGCGAAGCGGCCGAGGCCCGAGCGTGGCGGGTCGACGAGCAGGGCCTCGGCGCCGCGGATGGCGTCGGCGGCGCGGGGGCTCTCCCAGCTCGCGGCGATGGGGTCGATGCGTTGGTCGAGCCCGGCCTCCTCGGCGGCCCGGCGCAGGCCGGCCACGGCGCGCACCTCCAGCTCCAGGGCCTTCACGGCGGCCCCGGTCGCGGCGAGGGGCAAGGTGAAGTTGCCCGCCCCGGCCCCGAGCTCCAGCCAGTCTTGGGCGGAGACCTGGGCGGCGGCCTGGCGCACCGTGCGCACCAAGGCGCGGTTGCCGGCGTCGCCGGGCTGGGAGAAGTCGCCGACGGCGCCGTAGAGGGCCTGGGGCCGCTCCTCATCGCCCAGAAACGTGCGGGTCCACGGCGAGAGGTGGGGCTGGCGGTGCAGGTGGAGGGCGCCGAGGCGGTCCTCCAGGGGTTTGCGGCGCTGGCCGAGCTCGACCTGGGCCTGGGCCATGAGCCCGCGGAGCCAGCGACCGTCCACCATCAACGTGTGGATCTGCTCGTTGGGCAGGTCGAGCCACACGCCACGATCCCCCGTCGGCGAGACGCGCAGCCGCGCGCCGCCCCGGGCCAAGGCCGGGAGATCCCGGCGGAAGTCTTGAAGCCAGGCCTCAAGCGCCGGGCTCATCATCGGGCAGGCCGCCATGTCGATGAGCGTGTCGCTGTCGTTGATGGCCCGCAGGCCGATCACTGGGGCGCCGTTGTGCTCACCCAGGCTGAGATCCGCCCGATCCCGCAGGCCGCCGGGGCCCAGGTCAACCACGGCCAGCGCCTCGGGGAGCGCCACCCCAGCGGCGGCGGCGGCGTCCCGCAGGCCCTGGAGCTTCTTCGCGCGTTGGTCGGGGAGGGGATCGGCGATCCACGGGCAGCCGCCGCAGCGGCCAGAGAGCGAGCAGGGGAGAGACGACATTCTCTGCGGCTAACGCGCTGGGGGCGGGGAGGCTCTTGGGGGACGACGCCACGGCTTGACGAGCGCATGAGTGACTCACGACGGAGTCACGGTGAGCCGGGTGGCCGCGAAGGCCAACGGTCCGCCTACCCGATAAACCGCGTCCACCGGCCTCAAGGCTGGGGGTGAGGCCCCACAAACCTCCCCCCTCGACCCTGCCCGACGGCCTCCCGTCGAGCGCGCCGCCCCTCGGGCAGGCTCGGGCGGCGGTCAGCCGTGAGGAGGATCCTCCGCCGCAGGAGCGGAGCCTTGGGCGCGCGCCCCTCTACCAACCCCACAACCCTGCCCCGGGTCACGATTTGACAAGTTCCTAGTGACTCCGTTTAGAGTCACGGGTATCCTGCCGCCATGAAGCGCCCGTTCTACGCGTGTCCTGCCCTGCTCCTCCCCCTCGCGCTGGCGGCTGCCTGTGAGCGTGGGCGCGGAGACCCCGCCCCGGACGACGTCGCCGAGATCTGCGAGGCGCCGTCATCGCCGCCGCGGCAGCTCCGGCTGCTCACCCGGCGCGAGTACAACCGCAGCGTCGAGGATCTCTTCGGCGGCGGCTCCGGCGCCTCCTGCGACGACGACGCCGACTGCGACATCACCACGGAGTCCTGCTCCGGCGGCGCCTGCCTGGCCGATCCTTGCACCCTGCACACCTTCGTGTTCGACCCCAACGGCGCCAGCGTCAGCCGGGTTCATGTGGCGGGCAGCTTCAACGGCTGGGCGAGCACGGAGGCCGCGGGGGGCTGGCCGATGGAGTATGTCGCCGAGCTCGGCCTGTGGGTCAGCAAACGGGCCTTGGACGAGGGCCAGCACCAGTACAAGTTTGTGGTGGATGAGTCCACCTGGGTTCACGACACGGCGAACGGCGTCACCGTCGATGACGGCTACGGCGGCTACAACTCTGTGCTCAATCTGGAGTGTGGTGAGGCCGAGCAGGTCGCCGCCGACTTCCCCTCGGAGACGCGGCCCAAAGGTTTCGGCTACGACAACCACGCGGCCTCGGCCATCGTCAGCTCCACCCACGTCGAGATGTACCTCCGCGCCGCCGAGGCCCTCTCCGAGCGCGCCCTTCGGGATCTCAGCGCGGTGCTGCCCTGCGACCCGGACGCCCTCGGCGAAGAAGCCTGCCTCACCACGCTCATCGAAGACTTTGGCCGCCGGGCCTGGCGCCGCCCGCTCAGCGCCGCCCAGGTGGAGCGCCTGCTCAGCCGCGCCTTGGCCGAGGACAGCTTTGACGACGGCGTGGCGGTCGTGATCCAGGCGCTGCTCACGAGCCCCTATTTTCTGTATCGGTCGGAGCTGGGCCAAGGCGCTGGGGGCGGACTGTACGTGTTGACCGACCACGAGATCGCCGCCGCGCTCTCGTACACGCTCTGGGGCACCACCCCCGACGAGGCCCTGCTCGACGCCGCCGACGCCGGGGAGCTCCACACCGCCGATCAACGCGCGGCCGCCGCCCGCCGCCTGCTCGCCGACCCCCGCGCCCGGGAGCACCTCCAAGACTTCGCGGTGATGTGGTTGGAGATCGAGTCCAATGAGACGGCGAGCAAAGCGAGCTGGGTCGAGGACGACTTCCCCGCCCTGCGTGAAGACATGGAGGCCGAGGTCCGCGCGTTCTTTGAGCACGTCGTGTTTGACGGCCCCGGCACCGTAGACTCCTTGCTCACCAGCCGCACCACCTATGTTGACGCCGATCTCGCCGAGCTCTACGGCCTCACCGGGGTCAGCGGGCAGAGCTTGGAGGAGGTCACCCTGCCTGAAGGCCAGCGCGGCGGGGTGCTGGGCTTGGGCGCGGTGCTCTCGGCGACGTCTCACTCCGACAGCAGCTCGCCGATCTTACGCGGCCTGTTTGTGCGCGAGCGGCTCCTGTGTCAGCCCTTGGGCACGCCCCCGGCGGACGTGCCCGCCATCCCCGAGATCGCGTCGGACGCCACCACCCGCGAGCGGTTTGAGCAGCACACCTCGGACCCGGTCTGCGCCTCCTGCCATCAGTACATCGACCCCGTCGGCTTCGGGTTTGAGGCTTATGACGCCGTGGGTCGATATCGAGAGGAGGAGGGCGGAAGACCCGTAGACGCCTCGGGCGACATGGTGGACGTGGAGCGGATGGGCGCGGGCACCCACGCCCCGTTCTTCACCTTGGCGGAGCTGGGCGGCATCCTCGCCGAGAGCGACGCCGCCGAGCTGTGTTTCTCCCGAAACGTGTGGCGGTTCACCATGGGGTTTGAGGAGGAGTCCGGCGATCTGTGCGCCATCGAGGCCCTGACCGCCCAAGGGGATGACGTTCAAGACCTGCTCGGCGTTCAAGATCTACTCGTAGCGCTCGTCAGCAGCCCTGAGTTTGTGCAGCGGGAGCCACGATGATCAGCCCCTTCGTCAAACATCTCCACGCCCTGCGTCGCCAAGGTCTTGTCCGGTCGCGCGGTCTCACCCGCCGCGCCCTGCTCCAAGGTGCGGCCGCCTCCGCCTTGGCCATCCCGGCCTTTGGCCTGCTCCGCCCTGAAGCCCGCGCCGCCTCGGGCCTCGCCGAGCGCATCATCTTCTTCTATTTCCCCGACGGCGTGCCCGGCCCCAGCCAAGACGGCGAGGCGAGCCTCTGGCACGCCTCCGGCTCCGAGAGCTCGTTCACCCTGGGCGAGGCGCTCAAAGGCCTTGAACCTTGGAAAGATCGTTGTCTGTTCTTCAACGGCCTCTCCTTAGGCGCCACCGACACCGGCTCCCACCCCGGCGGCGCCAAGAAGCTCCTCACGGCGACGGACTACGGCAACAACGAGTCCATCGACCAGCACCTCTCCCGCAGCGTCGGCGCCGACGCCTGGTGGCGGCATCTCAGCCTCGGCGTGATGTCCAAGGCCGACAACGCCTCGGGCGACAAGCTCATCTCCTATGTCGGCCCAGGCTCGCCGCTCTCCCCCGAGGACAACCCCTCGACGGCCTTTGGCCTGCTCTTCGGCGACGGCGGCGGATCCAGCACAGACGACGGCGGGGAGCCCGACGCCACGGCCCTGCGCCGGGGGAGCGTGCTCGACGCCAACTTAGAGGATCTGGAGGAGCTGCGCGCTCAGCTCGACGGCTCCGAGCGCGCCAAGCTCGACCTGCACGTCGAGGCCGTGCGAGAGGTCGAGCGCCGGGTCACCGGCACGAGCGGCAGCGGCGGCGGCACCGGGAGCTGTGAGGTGCCCGCGCTCTCCGACTCATTCACGTCTGAGGAGCTCTACGACCCCGCGCGTTTCCCCGACCTGCTCAAGACCCAGATCGATCTCATGGTGCTGAGCATGGCCTGCGGCCTCACCCGTGTGGGCACGCTGCAGTGCAGTCACCACACGAGCGAGCTGTTGATGAGCCGCTTCCCCGGCACGGAGATGTACGATCCGTCCTACGACATGCGCAGCCATCAGGCGTCTCATTATGGCTCAAAACACGACTGGAATAAACGTGAGTTTAAGGCGTTTGTGCAGCAACGCCAGTATTGGGTAGACCAGTTCGCGTATCTTCTGGAGCGCCTCGACGCCATGCCCGAGGGCGACGGCACGATGTTGGACAACAGCCTCGTCGTCTTGTGCACCGAGGTCTGTGATGGAAACACCCACCTGCACGACAACATGCCGTTTGTGGTGGCGGGCGGCGGCGGCGGGGCGATTCACAACGGTCGCCTGCTCCAGTACGGCTACGAGCGCCACGGCAAGCTCTTCGTGAGCCTCGCTCGGGCCATGGGCGAAGATCTGTGGAGCTTCGGCGACGCGGCCTCGGGGGATCTGTACGGCGTGCTGCGCTAGCGCCCTCGGCGACCTCAGCCCTCTCGCAGCAGCTCTTCTTGGATCGCTACGGCGTCGGCCAGGGCCAAAGGCGGCAGGCGCACGCTGCTCCCCGCGACGTTGAGCGTGAGGTGGGCGAGGCCGTGCAGGCGGTCGAGGGGGCCTTGGCTGAGGTGGGTGGACTGTAGTTTGTTGCGGGCGAGGAGCGCCGTGGACCGGCGGATGGCGCCGCCGCGCAAGAGCACGACGTCGGGGGTGACGAGCCAGCCCAGGGCCCGGTGATGGAGCACGGCGCGAAGGAGGAGCAGCGCCAGCAGGCCCAAGACCCCAGCCGCGGCCAAGACGCTGGCCAGGCCGCCCCCGGCGGCGATGCCGAGGCCGAGGGCGATGGGCGTCGCGAAGAGCACGCTGGCCATCACCGCGCGGCGTAAGGCGCGGGGGTGGGCGGGGTGAAAGGACACAGCCCAAGGATCTAAGCTGAGGGCGGGGACGGCCTCGGTGAACAGCTCGCCCAGGCGATCCTGCTCGACCATGGGGATGAGGACCTCGGCGGCGGCGGGCAGGCCGTTCTCGCCCGCGGTGAAGCCGGCCGTCTCGATGCTCACCGTGCCGAAGCCCATCAGGCGGCGCAAGAAGGGCTCGACGGCGCTGACGAGCTGCACCTTGTTCAGGCTGAGGCTGACCTCTCGGCGGGTGAAGAGGCCCTCGACGGCGCGAAGGCCGGGGCCCTTGGGCGTGGCCTCGCGGCTGAGGGTGAAGCCGTGGTGGCGGACGAGGGCGCGCAGGGCGGAGAAGGTCCAGGAGGCGGCGACGGCGAGCACGCCGAGGCCCACGAGGCGGGTGGGGGAGGCGGCGCGGGCGAGGTCGTTCACCTCGTCGGGGCGGGTGACGGTCAGCACCTCACTTCCGACGGCCATGAGCAAGATCGCGAGGCCTAAGCCACCGGCGGTGAAGCCATAGGCGAGCAGCTCCGGGGCGCCTAGGCGCAGGATCGGCGGCGCGGGCGGGGCGTTGGCGTCTGTGGCGGCGGCGGCGGCGGCCTGGCCTCGGGCGGCGTTCAGCTCGGTGAGCAGCGCCTCGGCGTCCTCCACAGACAAGGCCGAGAGCAGGCCCTCGGTGGAGCTGTCTCCGGCCGTCTCGATGCGCACCTCCACCAGCCCCGAGGCCCGGTGGAACAGGTTGCGCACCAGAGAGACGTTCTGAATGCGGTCGGGGGCCAAGGTGCGGGCTTGGCGGTTGAGCAGACCTTGGCGGATCTCAAGGCGCCCGCCGCTCACACGATAGCGGAGCGTGAACAGGTGAACCAGCGTCGAGAGCACGCCAGGTACGAGGATAAACATCAGCAGCAGCGCGTCTTCGGGGCGCGGCGCCACGGCCCCACGGCCAAAGAGCCAGGCCAAGAGCAGGGGCCAGTACCCCAAGAGGATGCTCAGGGTGCGCGGGATGAGGTTCACCAAGAGCGAGGCGGGGTGCAGGCCACGCCAAGGAGTCTCGGCGGCGGGGGCCTCGGCGGGCTCGGCGAGGGGCGCGGCCTCCTCGGGCTCATCCAGGTCTAAGGCGGCGACGGTGGGCTCAAAGTCTTCAGCCCGGGCGCGGGGGGCGACGGGGCTCATCACCGTCTCGTCGTCGGGGTGAGGACCGGCGGGCAGGCGCGGGCGCTCTTCAGTGGCGCTGTCGAGGCTGAACAGGCCTGAAGACTCCAGGGGGGTGTCGCCGTGGCCCTGCGCCTCGCGGAGGTGCTCGGTGCGCTCAAACTCCAGCTCTTCGAGGAGCCCGCCCCGAAGCACCTCGGTGCGCTCGTCGTCGGCGTCGTCGGGGGGCGCCTGGTTAGACGCCATCGTCTCCCCCGCGCCGGGCCAGCTCGTCGCGGATCGCCTCGGCCTCGGCGGTGGGCAGGCCGGGGATCGAGCCGTCGGCGGACATGCCCGCGGCGGTGTACACGGCCACGGTGGAGAGCCCAAACAGGCGCTCGATGGGGCCCTGGTGGGTGTCGACGTGCTGGATGCGGCGCAGCGGGATGGAGGAGCGGCGGCGGAAGAGCACGCCGCGCTGCACGAGCAGGTCGTGCTCACGCAGCTCAAAGCCGAAGCGGTCGAAGTCCAGCGCCGGCCAGAGCAGGCTCAAGACGAGCAGCATCAAGGCCAACGAGGCGCCGATGAGCACGCCCACGCGCCAGTCTGAGCCCTGGGCGGCGAGCACGCCGAGGCCGACGCAGATCGGGCCCCAGAAGAAGAACATCCGGGACATCGCCTGGGCGCGCCAGAGCCAGATCACGCGGGGGTCAAGGCGGCGGAGCTCCATAGGCGCATCGTAACCCAGGCGATCGGAGGCCGGAGGATCAGCCGCGCCCGCAGTCGCGGCGGAAGCGGCAGCGAACACAGCGCTCGTCGCCCTCGGGCAACATCGGATAGCCCGACTCCGGGGCGATGTTGCGCTCGCGGTCGCTGAGCCCGGCGCGCATGGCCTCGGCGGAGCGCGCGACGAAGTCCCGGGTCTGGGCCACAAACTCGGCGTTGATCGGGTGCGCGGTGTGGGTGTTGTACCGCAGGTTGACGTGGAGCGCCTGGACCTTCTCCACGGGCACGCCCCGGAGCTGCACGGCGTAGATGCCGTAGACGCCGAGCTGCTGGGCGATGGACGCGTCGTCGTGGTCGCGGCCGGTCTTCCAGTCCACGATGACCACGCCGCCGTCGTTGCCCTGCATGAGCGCGTCGAGCTTCACCCACACCGGCACGCCCTCGATGGGCACCGAGCGTAAGATCTCCACCTCCAGGATGCGCTCGGGCACGTCCATCATGCGCTTGAAGACCGGGTGCCCGAAGAGGTTGTGGATCTGGCGCTGAATCTCGGCGAGCTCAGCGTCCCAGTCGGGCTCGGGCTCGGCGTAGTAGTGCTCTTGGAATCCGGGCTGCTTCTTGGGGTTCTCACGGTATCGACCGGCCTGGGAGTCGGCGATGTCGCGGCGGGCGCGCTCCAGGCCCAGCTCAACGGCGCGCTCCACCCACGGCGCCTGGCCCTGCAGCAGGGCCTTGAGCGCCTCCTCGGCCACGTCATGCACCACCGTCCCCAGCCACATCGCCGACGAGGTGAGGTTCTTTTGAAGATAGAGCTCGCGGGTGCGCTCGTTCGCGCCGCGTCCCCAGCCGCCCCAGGATCCGTAGTAGCTCAGCCAGTATTTGCGGAGGCACTCCGAGAACATGCCGTGGCGGCTGTAGCTCCAGGAGAACGTGTTGGCTAACTCACCCATAAGATCCTCTGGCGGGAGCCCATCGTAGCACCTCGCCTCACCAAAGGGTTACAAGCCTTGTCTCGGAGGAGCCTATGCTTCGCACGTCCGCTCTGGTGTCCTGCGCCCTCATCTTCGCGGGGCTCGTCGTCGGCCTGCTGATCCGCCAGGACGCCAACGCCCAAGACACAGCGCCCAAGGTTGAGCTGACCTGTAAACACTTTGAGGTCGAGCCCAGCCGCGACGGCGGGGCGTTCAACACCGCGGACGGCACGACGGAGCTCGGCCAGTGGGTGCGCCCCAAAGAGGCCGAGGGCTGGCGGGTGGCCAGCGCAGACTTTGAGATGGGCGTGAAGTCCAACGGCTTCCCCATCGCGTACACTCAGGTCTGCCTGTCCCGCACCCGCTGAGGATCCCAGAGGCGACGCGGCGACTTCGACGAGGTCATCCCCAGGATGCGGAGCCCCTCGCTGATCCCCGCCCTCGCGCTCCTCTGCGGTGGGCTCGCGCTGTTTGTGGCCTTGGGGCCTCTGGGCGCGGCGCCCCACATCACCGATGAGGTCGCCTACACGCTCCAGGCGCGGCTCTTCGCCGCCGGGCAGCGGGTCGGGCCGCCGACGGACGTGCCGGGGATGCTGCTCTACCCGTTCTGGGTGAGCGCGCCCTCGTCTCACGCCGTGTTCCCGCCGGGCTGGCCGGTGCTCTTGGCGCTGGGGGAGGGGCTGGGCCTCGGGGCCTGGGTGAACCCGCTGTTGGCGATGGCCTTGCCGCCGCTCATCTGGCGGCTGGGGCGAGAGTGGGCGGATGAGGGCGTCGCGCGCCTCGCCGCGGCGATCATGGCCTGCTCACCGGGGCTCTTGTTGTTGGCCGGGAGCCGCATGGCCCACACCTCCACCTTGGTGGGGCTCTTGTTGGCCTTGGTGATCGTGGCCCGGGGGCGTGACGCGGCCTGGGCCTGGGGGCTCGGCGGCCTGGGGCTCGGCTACGCGCTCCTCGCCCGGCCCTTCGACGGCGTGATCTTCGGCGGGGTGATCCTCGCCGCGGGCCTGTGGCGCGCGCCGGGGGTGCTGTCAAAGGCGCTCTTGCTCCTCGGCCCGGGGATCGCGGCGGGGCTGACCCTCTGGGACAACCACAGCCTCACCGGCCAGGCCTTCACCTTCCCGGTGAACCCTTGGTATGACGCCTGGGTGGCGGACACGGGCCGGGCGCCGGGCTGTAACCGCCTGGGTTTTGGCCCGGAGATCGGCTGTCACCCCACGCTGGGCAGCCTCGGGCACAGCCCCGAGAAGGCCGCGCGGCTCGCGGGGTCGGCGCTCTTGCGCCTCGATCACCTGCTGCTGGGCTGGCCGGGCCTGGGGCTCATCGCGGTGTTGGGCGCGTGGCGGCTGCGGCCCCGGTGGGTGAGCGCCCTGGCCGTGGTCTTGGTCGTCGGGGGCTACGCGCTCTATTGGAGCCCGGGGATCGCGTATGGGGCGCGATTTTATCACCCGCTCTACGCGCTCTTGCCCTTGTGGATGGCGGCGGGCCTACGCAGGATCTTGCCCGGGCCTTGGCCTTGGCTCGCGCCGCTCTTGGCCTTGGTGGGCCTCGCCCCCGTCGTCCGAGATCTCCAGAACGAGCCGTATTGGTGCGTCGATGGTGCGCTGGGCCAGCTCTTGCGCCAGCAGGGGATCACCGAGGGCGTCGTGTTTCTGCAGGCCCGGGGGCGCCGCGAGGTGGCCTGGCCGGCCTTGGGGGTCGAGGCCTTTGTCTGCGAGCCGATGTTAGAGTCTGGCGACGGCCTCTGGCTCAACGACCCCACCCGGCCCACTGGCGGCCTGCAGCTTCGCCACGCCTTGCCCGACGCCGAGCAGACCCAGGCGTATCTGCAGGCCCACCATCCCGGCGAACCGGCGTATCTTGTGCAACATGACGTCGCGACGGACACCCGCCGCCTTCTGCGCCTGACCCCGTGAGCGCCCCGAGGCCCCCGTGTCGAGCCCTTCGCCGATGAGCACCCTCAACCGCCTGACCGGCCTGCTTCACCCCGAGGCCAGCCTTCGGGTGGGCGCCGACGCCGCGCGCGGCGGCCGGGTCTCCCGAGGGGCCTCGGGCCTGCGGCTCACCGGGGTGCGGCGCCGAGACCGCGTGCCGCCGGGGCCGCCCATCGAGGAGCTCAGCCTGTGCACCTTCGACGGCGCCCGGGTGGAGGGCGCGGAGATCGTGGGCCGGGCGCTCTTGTCGAGCTTCATCGGCGCCCAGCTCATCGAGCCGCTGGCCACGGCGGGGGCGCGTCTGGAGCTCTGCCGCCTCGACGGCGCGCTCCTGCAGAGCCCCGCCTTGGGCGGCATGGAGCTGATCTGCTGTTCGCTTCGGGATCTAGAGGTGCGCGGCGGTCAGCTCGGGCGCCTGCTCGGCTGCGACGCCGTGGGCGCCAAGCTCTCCGATGTGAAGATCGGCGGCCTGGAGTCGAGCGATCTGAGCCTCGCGCGCCTTGAGCGCTGCGACCTGCGCGGCGCGGATCTGCGAGGGGTCTGCCTGCGCCGGGCCGAGCTTCGGGACTGCCGCCTGGAGGGGGCCCTGGTCGAAGGGGCCGATCTCTCCGGCGTCATCGGCCTGGATCGCGCCACCTTGCTGCAGCTCGTGGAGGGCGGCGCCCGGGTGAGCGGGGCCTTCGCCGTGCGCCTCGCCCGCGCCCTCCGCCCCCGGGGAAGCGCCGCCGCCCAACGTCGCCTCGCCGTGGCCCTCGGCGCGCTGGGCTGGCTCACGGTGATCGCCGGGGGCCTCGGCGCCGCGGCCTTGGCGCTCACCCCGCCCGCGCCGGTGGAGGCCCCGGCCCTGCCGCCGCCCCTGGAGCGTGTCGTCACCCCCGAAGATCGCCTCAAGACCCAGGCCGCGCTCAAAGAGCTCCGCGAGGCCTTGGGCCGCGCCCGGGCCGACCGCGCGGCGAAGGGCGCGACCAACGCCCAGTGGCCGAGCCTCCATGAGCTGCAAGAGAACCGCTACGATCTCGACGGCGACGGCCCCGCCGAGGTGATGCAGGCGCTTCTGCCCCAAGGTTTGCCCGACAACCTGCTCACCGAGTCTCGGGGCGGGGTGCTGCCGTACTGTGAGGAGCCGCCGAGCCAGGCCGCGCTCCAAGACGTCGACGCCGACTGGCACTACTGCGACCTCAACGGCCGCCTCTTCGCCACGGCGGGCTTCACCAAAGAGGCCACGCTCAACTGGTGAGCGGCCGGAGCCCTTGAGGCGCGCTCAGCCGCCGTCTTCAGGGCGCCGGGCCGGGCTCTTGGGGTCGAGCAGCTCTTTTGGCGTCGGGGTCGGCGGCGGCGGCGGCGGTGGCGGTGGTGGAGGCTCGCCCTCTTCGTCGTGCGCTTGGTAACCGAGGGCCTCAAGCGCCCGAGACATCTCGTCGTCCATGCCCGAGACGGCCTCGGCCTGGGGGATCCACGGCGCGAAGCCCCAGGTCACCGTGGCCCGCCGTCCGCCCGCCCGGGCGGTGCCTAAGGTGTGGGCGCTGCCGTCAGGGGCGGTCACGGCGTCGGGGACGACCACCTCCGCCGTCTGCCCGCCCAAGGTGAAGCTGAGGCCGCTGAGCTGCAGCGGGTCGCCCGCGGGCACGAGGTAGAGCTCGCGGCTGCCTTTGTAGCCTGCGGCGAGCGTGACCCGCACCACACCCTCGGGGTCGGGGCCGGTGAGCGTCATGTCCGCGCCTTTGAGCGGGTCGCCGCCGAGCCAGGCCGCGCGCAGCCCGCCGGGGTGCCGAATCTCCAGCACCTCATCTTGACTGGGCGCCTTGCTGACCCCGGCCAGCTCAACGCGCCACGAGAGCGGCGCCTCCCGGCCGATCGCCTGGCCCATGGCGGCGCGCAGCGGGGACAGGTCGGTGGTCGCCCGAAGGTCGTTCTTCTCGCCGGGGTCGGCGGAGAGATCGTAGGCGGCCTCTTTGCCGGCGCTGCTCGTCCACTTGATGTCGTTGGAGAGGGATCCCCAGCGCTCATCCCCATAGAGCGGCCGCCCAAAGGCCTGGGCCCGGCCCTCCAAGAGCGCGAGCGCCGTGGCGTCCCCCTTCGCCGCGGACACCAAGGATCGCCCATCGGCGCCGTCGGCCTTGAGGCCCACAAGCTCCAGCACGGTCGGGGTGATGTCCAAGAGCGAGACCGGCGCGTCGATGCGACCGGGGGGCAGACCCGGCGACTTCACGATGAGCGGCACCCGCAGCAGCTCGTCGTAGAGGGTGTGACCGTGCTCAAAGCCGCCGTGATCCCAGAGCTCCTCGCCGTGATCGGCGAAGATCACGACGGTGGTGTCTTCGCCCATCACCTCCAGGAGCGCGCTGACCTGATCGTCGAGGTAGCGGATGTTCTGGTCGTAGCGGTCGGTGACCCACTGGGAGACGGCCTCCCGATCCTTCTTCATGGCGTTGAGGATCGGGGTGCGGGTGTCGCCGTCGTCGAGTCCCGCCGGGGCCGGGCCCGCCCAGAGATCCCGGTAGGCCGAGGGCTCGGTGTAGGGCAGGTGCGCGTCCATGGTGTGCAACATCACCAGCGTGTCGCGCCCGGGGTGTCGGCTCAAGAAGTCTTGAACCTTCTCGACCTGCACCTCAGCGATGGGCCAGTTCACGCAGCCGTGCTGGCTCCAGCCCTGGGCCATGTCGAAGTTGGACGAGAGGTAGACGTTGCCGACGAACGCGCCCGTGGCCCAGCCCGCCTCGGCGAGCTGCTCGGGCAAGATCGGGCCCCGGCGCCACAGCTCGGGCTGCCGACCGGAGAGGATCGTGCGTGTGGAGGGCAAGGTCCACGGCGCCACGGAGCGCGCCTCTTCAAAGACCACGGCGCCTTTGGCCCAGGCGTCGAGCTTGGGGGAGGTGTCGCGCTCGTAGCCATACATCCCGAGGTGATCGGGGCGCAGGGTGTCCAGAAACACGAGGAGCACCTTCTTGGGCTGCTCGGCCGGGGAGTACAAGGTCGGCTCGGCCAAGAAGACGTAGTCGAGCTCCGTCGAGCCGCCGCCTTCAGTCGAGAAGCCAATCCGCGCCTTCTTCCCGGCGAATCGGGAGAGGTCGAGGCGCACGGGCTCCCAGCGGCCCACGGCCACGGGCATCCGCAGGGCCTCTTCAGTCGCGCCGCCCTCGACGGTGACGCTGACGATGAGCTCGGCGCCGTCGGAGCGGGCGCGCTCGGCGAGCTCAGGAGGCAACACCACGGCGTCGAGCTGTAAGGTGGCCGAGGGCGGCATCACCACGTCCCACTCCGCCCGGGCCGGGGCGGGCAAGAAGAGCCCCGTGCGGGTGTCGGGGCCGAGCTGAACGCTGCGCGCCACAAAGTCGGCCTGGGAGAGCCCCGACTCCTTGAGGTTCAAGAGGCGCTCTCGCTCGCTCGCTTTGGGGTAGACCAAAGAGAGCTCGCCGTCTTCGGGGGCGCCACGATCGCCCGGCAGCCGCAGGATGAGCGTCGTCTCGGTGATCGCCCAGGTGTTCTTCTTGGGTTTGCCGTCGCGTTTGCCGTAGGGCCAGGCTTTGCCATCGGCGCCGACGACCTTCATGCCTCTGGGGGCGCTGTAATAAAACAGCTCCCGCATCCGCACCGGCAGCAGCGTCTCGTACACCTGCACGCCGTCTTGGGTGCGGGTCAAGGTGAACGGCCCGAAGATCGGCGCGGCCTCTGGGGTGTCCTGGGCGCCGGGGCGGCTCGTCTGCGGCAAGCTCAGCGCGTCGATCTCATCGATGCGCCGGGCGAAGGCGTAGGGCTCACCGACAGACCCCGGCGGGAGCGGGGTGCCGCCGTCCTCTAGGTGAGGAGCGCCGCCGCAGGCGACGACGCTCAGGAGGGAGAGCATCCCCCAGCGCGAATGTGCGGTCATCGTGTGGGGGAGGCCCGCTCAGCGACGGCGACGGAGGAGGAGACCGGCGAGGGCGATGAGCCCCGCGCCGAGGCCCGCGCCGCCGCCCGAGGTCGTCGAGCAAGAGCGCGTCTTCTCGATCGTGATCACCTGATCGACGCTGGACTCGCCACCCGGGCCCACGGCGGTGAGGCGGACGGTGTAGTCACCCTCCTCCTCAAAGACGAACTTGGGCGTCCAGGAGTTGTACTCGAAGAGGGGCTCGCCCGAGGCGCTGCCGCCCTTAAAGACCTCCCAGGTGAGCCCATCGACGCAGCCGTAGGTGTCTACGACGGTCTGGTTGAGCGCCTGGTAGGTGAGGCCGCTCACGGGGAGGAGCTCGAAGCCGGGCTCGGGCTCGCCGCAGACGAGCACGATGCCGAGCTCGCGCTGGGTGTGCTCCCAGTCACCGCAGGCGTCAGACACGCCGGTGAACGTGGCGTTGATCGTGAACTGGCCTTGGGACTCGAAGGTGTGGCAGGGCTCCTGATCGGCCGAGGTCTCGCCGTCGCCGAAGGCCCACTCGACCGCCTGGATCTCGCCGAGGGTCTCTTCGCTGGCCTCAAGCTCGAAGCAGACCTCCAGAGGGGCCTTGCCGGAGACGGCCGTGGAGTCGTCGTTCTCGGTCACGATGTTGAAACGAACGAAGGGACCGTAGAGCGAGGTGATGCCCGAGACGTCGTCTTCGTTGATGGCGGCGCCGCCCGTGGAGCACGGTGCGCTCGACCAGAACATCGTGGCTTCCTGCAGCACGCGGCTGTTGCAGGAGTCGTCTTGCTCGCAGGAGTGCCCCATGCCGATCAGGTGGCCGACCTCGTGGGTGCCGACCTCTTCGACGCTGTTCACGTTGCCCGAGCAGCCGGCCTCCATCTCCTGGGTGGTTCCCCAGTTGATGTCGTTGTTGAAGACGATGTCGTTGCCGGGGATCAGGCCGTAGACCTTGGTGGAGCCAACGCGCTTGACGTAGTTCGTGTAGTCGGCGCGGGAGTAGGTGACGGCGAGCACGCCCGAGGCCGCAGACTCTTTGGGGTCGTCCCAGTAGAACTTCACCATGCCGTCGCTGGCGTTCTCGCCCTCGTTGCCGGGGTTGATGCCCTGGTACTCGTAGTCGAAGATCGCGCAGTCGGCGTCTTCGTACTGGTAGTCGGTCACCCAGGTGGCGGGCAGGACCTCCTCGCAGTACTCCGTCCAATGCCAGTTGCAGAACATCTTGATGACGATGTTCTCTTGGTAGGTGCGCCCGGTCTCGGCGT
>JAKLKE010000649.1 GCA_023150775.1 Myxococcota bacterium | reverse complement strand
AGGTCCAAGCTCGGGATCACAGGGCGCGCGTTGCCTCGATATGGAACGCCCACCTTAACCCGTGACGCCCATTCACCCAAGGAATGAGGCGCCAGCGCAAGAGGAAAGCCGCTTTCCGCCGAGGACGGGGCTCAAGCGGCCTGGGCGCGCACGACCGACTCCAGCTCCTTCACCAAGGCGAGCTGGCGGCAGCGCGGGAGGCGGGGGCAGCGGAGGCACTGGTGATCCCGCTTCTCGGGCAGGCTGGCGATGGCCTGGCGCGTGAAGCCCAAGGCCTCATACGGCGCGGCGTCCGGGGCCATGACGAAGGCCCGCGACACGCCGAGGGCCCGGGCCTCGTCCAAGGCGGCGTCGAGGAGCAGGCTGAGCTGGGCGGCGTCTTGCCACACCACGGCGCCGACCTCGGCCAGATCTTCGCTCAAGAGGCTCACCGACGCCAAGCCGACCACCTCACCTCGGGACTCGACGACGACATAGTCGCGGAGGCGCTCAACGACGGCGCGGGCGCTGCGGGGGAGCAGGGCCTCGTTGCGCACGCCAGGCGCCATGAGCTCGATCATGCGGGGGACGTCACGGACAGTGGGCTTACGAAGGAGGAGCATCCGAGGGGTCTCACGGCAGGATTGGACGCATACTTATGCACCGTTCTGCATGATCATGCAAGGGCCTCGTCGTGAACCGGCGTGCGGGCGCGGCAGGCCCACGACCGAAAAAACGCTCAGACGCCGAGATCAGCGCTTGAAGCGGCCCCAGAGCTGCTGCGGGATCCCCCGGGTGAGGCGATCAGCGGAGCTCAGCAGGCGCCAGGTCGGCGAGCGCACCACCGCCGCGAGCTCATCTTCAGCCCGGGCGAGGCGCTGGGCCATGACGACGCCGGGGTCTTCGGCGGGCTCGGCCCGGCGCGGCGCCCGCAGCCAGCGCAAGAGCGGCGCGGCGGTCTGCTCCACCGTCGCCCGGGCGCCGAGGTACCCCTGAAGGCGGCTCGACGCGGCGCCCTCCTCCCCCTCACGCCACAGATGCTCGATGCCCGCGGCGAGGGACTCCGCCGACCCGGGCTCGACGGTGTGTAAAAGCCGCACCCCGGCGAGCTCTCGGGCGAGCTCACAGCGCGCCGTGGCGAGGATCGGCATCCCCAGCCAAGCATAAAACAGCAGCCTCGTGCGGGTGCCCAGCTCAGGCTCTAAGCCCGGTCGGTCGAGGCAGACCCCGACCTGCGCGCCGCCAAGCCGCCTCGGCAGCTCGCTGTGGGGCACCCAGCCGCAGAGCTCAAAGCGGTCGGCGTAGGGGCTGGCCAAGGCCCCGGCGGCGAAGGTGTCCCAGGTGGCCTCGTGGTGCCCGGGGATCGGCCCGCCCGTGGTGATCAGGCGCAGATCGGGCAGCTCCTCCATGGCCAAGAGCACCCCGGCGAGCAGCGTCTCTCCGTCAAACCAGGTGTTGAAGCCGCCGCTCACGGCCAAGGTGAGCGCACCTTCTGCCTCCCAGCGCCGGGGGGCGCCTCGGGCCAGGCCGCCGAAGTCCATCGCCGCGGGCACCACCTGCACCTCGGGGCTGCCGTCAGGCGTCGCCGAGAGGCGACCGAGCAGGCCGAGCTGCCCCAAGAGCGCGAAGCGCTGGGCGTGGGAGATCACCCCGAAGGCGTCGGCCCGGGCGTACCCGGCGGCGTAAGCGAGGCGCATCGTCGCCGTGGCCTCGGCGTCTTCGCCCCGGGCGCGCTTGGCCTGGGCCTCGGCGAAGGGGTCGCCGGGCACGTCGAGCCACAGCGGCTCCTCCCCGATGGTGAGCGCCGCCGCCCGGGCGGGCTCGTAAGGCCCCGTCGAGACGACCACCTCCGGCCGCCAAGACTCCCGCGCCGCCTGCACCCGCGCCAACCAGCCCGGGGCGTTGATCTCCACCCGCTCGACGACACAGCGGGCCGAGGCGCCCTCGATGTCTTCGGTCTCCGGCGGGCGATCTTCGTCCCCCAGAAGCACGACATGCACGCTGTAACCGGCGCGAAGGATGGCCTTGAGGAGCTGGGCCGTGCGCAGCTCGGGGAAGCCGAGCCGGCCTGGGTCATGCTGAGGGAGGGGCCCCGCGCCGATGAGCAACACATGCGCCATGAGGGTCGGATACCACACCGACGGGGGGTGCCGCCACCCGCGCGGCGCTCCGCCCGAGGCCTCAGCGCGGGCGCTCGGTCAGCTCCACCCGGGCGCCATCGCCCTCAACATGGGTGATGAGCCCCCAGGCGTGCTCCAGACGCACGAGGCCATGGTCTTCGACGTCTTGGGCCACCTCAAACTCATACAGGCGGTTGTGCCAGACGTGCGGCTTGAGGTGGGACTTGTCGAAGA
>JAKLKE010000648.1 GCA_023150775.1 Myxococcota bacterium | reverse complement strand
CGGCGGCCTTAGCGGGGTTGCGGCAGGCCATGATCACCCGGGCGCCCTTCTTGCCCAGGCCCAAGGCCGTGAAGTAGCCGAGGCCGGAGTTGGCCCCGGTGATGAGGTAGGTGCGGCCGCTGAGATCGGGCAAGGCGTCGGCGGTTGCCAGCATGGCTGGGCCTCGTGAGGGAGGAGGGGAGGGGGAGTATATGCTTTGGCGAGCGCCCTTGAGCGCTCCCCCCGAGGTGTGTGTGGCGCCAAGCGTAAGAGTTGAACGATCCGGCCCGGTGTCCACGGTGATCCTGAGCCGCCCGGCGCGCAAGAACGCCGTGGACCGCGCCACCGCCGAGGCGCTCGCTGAGGCCTTCCGCGCCTTCGACGCCGATCCCGACGCCGCCGTCGCCGTGCTCTGGGGCGAGGGGGGCAGCTTCTGCGCCGGGGCCGATCTCCAGGAGATCGCCGCCGGGCGCCCCAACCGGGTCGCGCCGGATGGCGACGGCCCCATGGGGCCCACACGGCTGACGCTCTCTAAGCCGGTGATCGCCGCCATCTCGGGCTACGCCGTCGCCGGGGGCCTGGAGCTCGCCTGTTGGTGTGACATGCGCGTGGCCGAGGCGTCTGCGGTGTTGGGTGTGCTCTGCCGAAGGGTCGGCGTGCCGCTCATCGACGGCGGCACCCTGCGCCTGCCTCGGCTCATCGGCCAATCCCGCGCCCTGGATCTCATCCTCACCGGGCGCGAGGTCGGCGCCGCTGAGGCCTTGGGCATGGGCCTCGTCAACCGGGTCGTGGCCGATGGCGCGGCGCGCGCGGAGGCCGAGGCCCTCGCCCGGCAGCTCAGCGCCTTCCCCCAGGCGGCTTTACGCGGCGACCGGCGCGCGGCCTTGGCCCAGTGGTCGCTCTCGGAGGAGGACGCCTTGGCGTTGGAGCTAACGTGTGGTCAGGCGGCCTTGGCGGAGGAGACCCTCGCCGGAGCGCGGCGGTTCACCGAGCGGGCTTAGACCGCCTGCTCGGCGCTGAGCTCCCCTCGGGCCGGGCGCTCGGGCGGAAGGTAGGCCTCAAAGGCGGCCTCGTCCCCGGCCTCGTGGCGGTCGAGGCGCTCAAAATAGGCCAAGGCGTGCTCGTAGAGGGCCTCTACCGTCTCGGCGCGCTGCAGACGGGGGCGCAGGGCGTCGCCGTGGGGGAGCTGCTTCGAGAAGTACCCGGCGAACATCTTCATGCGGCCGATGGCCCCGGCGGGGCGGTTGAAGCGGCGGATGAGGTCGTCGAAGTAGGTGAACATCACCCGGCGCTGCTCGGCGGCGTTCACCACGGTGATCGGCCTGCCCGCCAAGGCGTCGGAGACCTGCCGGAGCAGCCAGGGGTTTCGCACCGCGCCCCGGCCGATGAGCACGCCGTCGCAGCCGGTCTCACGGAACATGCGCAGGGCGCTCTCCACATCGACGATGTCGCCGTTTCCCAGCACGGGGATCTTGAGCCGCGCCTTGGCCTCGGCGATCTTGTCCACCGCGCGCTCACCGCCGTACTTGTCCTCGCGGGTGCGCCAATGGATCGCCACGGCGGACGCACCCTCGGCCTCACAGATGGCGGCGATGTCCGGGGCGTTTCGGTGGGCGGCGTCAAAGCCTGAGCGCATCTTCACCGTGACGGGGATGGAGACCGCACCGACGACGGCCCGGACGATGCGGGCGACGAGGGCGGGATCTTGGAGGAGATGCTCGCACCTAAGCCCTCGACCACCCGGGCGCCCTCAGCGAGGAGCGCCGGATCACGGCCGAAGAGCTGGATCGCGACGGGGCGCTCATCGGCGTCAAGCTCAACGGTCTGCATGACCTTGCGGTCGCCGTGGGCCAAAGAGCCGCCGGGCACAAACTCCGTCACCGTGAGCCCGACCCCGCCGATCTGCCGGATGAGGCGGCGAAAGGTGAGGTCGGTGACGCCCTCCATCGGCGAGAGCACGACGTTTGGCGAGATGTGCAGCTCACGCACGGTGTAGGCCGTGGCGATTGGGGTCGGCGGGGGCGAGGTCTCGGGCATCACCTTGGCCTCATGCCCGGGCTGAGGGGGAGGTGTCAAGGGGGGCCGTCGGGGTTAGGGGGAGCGGCCATGCCCACCGCGCTCCTGCTCCTGCTCCTGAACTGCGCCGCGAAGGCCCCGCCCGCCGACGCGACCGAGCTGAGCATCGGCATCACGCCGCCGCCCCAGGTGAGCTTGGACCTCGTCGCCCCGGTGCTGCCGGGCGAGGCCCGCCCTTGGCAAGGCCCGCCGATCACCGCGGCCCAGCGCGCCTTTGACGACGCCGAGCGAATGTTGAGCCGCCTGCTCGAAGGCCCGGCGTCGCTGGAGGCGGGCTTTGAC
>JAKLKE010000647.1 GCA_023150775.1 Myxococcota bacterium | reverse complement strand
CTGAAGGACCGCGCGGCGGAGCTCGCCCAGGGCCTCGGCAAGAAGCTCGACGTGGGCCAAGAGGACAAGCCGACGGCGATAGAAGACCCGGGCTGAGCCGTCTGACTCAGATCAGCGTTCTCGCCAATCGGCCATCCCTTCGCTTCGAGGGTGTTTATCCAGGGGGTGCTCGCCCGAGGTGAAGATCCTGGGGTGAGCCTCACCGCACGCTATCGGAGCGACACCATGGCTACTTCACTCAACGATCAGGTGGTGCTCGTCACAGGCGCGGCCCGAGGGATGGGCGCGGAGCACGTCCGAGGCCTCGTCGCCAGGGGCGCCCGGGTGCTGGCGACGGACGTGCTCGACGACGAGGGGGAGGCCCTCGCCGCGTCTTTGGGCGACCGGGTCACCTACACCCACCTGGAGGTCACCGACGAGTCCCAGTGGCGAGGCGCCTTGGCCTTGGCGGAGTCGCGCTACGGGCCGGTGAGCCACCTCGTCAACAACGCCGGGGTGGTGACCTTCGGCAGCGTCGAGACGATGGAGCCGGCGGTGTTTCGCCGCACCCTCGACATCAACCTCACCGGCTGCTGGCTGGGGATGCACGTCGTCATCCCCTCCATCAAACGCGCTGGGGGCGGCAGCATCGTGAACATCGCGTCTACGGCGGGTCTGCAGGGCTACGCGAACCTCGGCGCCTATGTCGCGAGCAAGTGGGGCCTGCGGGGCCTCACCAAGACCGCCGCCTTAGAGCTCGGCCGCGACAACATCCGGGTGAACCTCATCCACCCCGGCCCCATCCGCACGCCGATGATCGCCGGGCTCGGCGACGAGCTCGCCGCGACCCAGCCCATCAACCGCATCGGTGAGCCCAGCGAGGTCACGGCGATGCTGCTCTTCTTGTTGACCGAGGCCACCTACTCCACGGGCCACGAGTTCATCATCGACGGCGGCGCGGTGATCGGGCAGGCCTTGGACGTGATCAAGGCCCAAGGCGACCGCTAAGACGAGCGCGCCGCCCAGAACGCTGAGGCGTCTGGGCGGCGCGATTGTGTGGAGTCAGAGACGAGACCCGGGGCGAGCCCGAGTCACATCGCCCGGAGCCAAGCCAAGAGCGCCGGCACACCCGCGCCCGTGGCCCCCTTCACCAGGTGACGCTCGGGCGCGCCCAAGAAGGCCGGGCCCGCGATGTCGAGGTGGGACCACTTGGGGCCGTCGACAAACTCTTGCAAGAAGAGCGCGGCGGTGATCGACCCGGCGAGGCGGCCGCCGACGTTCTTGAATTGGCCGACCTCACCCTTGATGAGCTCCTTGTACAGAGGCTCCAGGGGCATCCGCCAGAAGCCCTCGCCGGACTCGGCGGCGGCCGCAGAGAGCGCCGCGGCCAAGGCGTCGTCATCGGCGTACATCGCGGTGTAGTGCTCACCCAAGGCGACGACGGCGGCGCCAGTGAGGGTGGCGAGATCGACGACGTGGCTCACGGGCAGCTTGGAGGCGTAGGAGAGGCAGTCGGCGAGGAGCAGGCGGCCCTCGGCGTCGGTGTTGAGCACCTCGACGGTCTTGCCGTTCAAGATGGTGAGGATGTCGCCGAGCTTGTAGCTGTTGCCGGAGATCATGTTCTCGGCGGCGGCGAAGATGCCGTGAACGGTGATGGGCAGGTTGAGGGCCTCAAGGGCGCTCATCACGCCGATGACCGCGCCGGCGCCGCCCATGTCGCAGCGCATGGTCAACATGCCGTCGGTGGGCTTGATGGAGAGGCCGCCGGAGTCGAAGGTGACGCCTTTGCCGACGAGGGCGATCTCGCCGCGGCTCTCGCCGGCGGGGCGGTAGATCATGTGCACGAAGCGGGGTTTACGGTCGCTGCCTTGGCCGACGGCGGTGATGCCGCCCATGCCCGCGTCGCGCACCTTCACCTCGTCCCACACATCAACGCTCACGCGCTCGCTGGCGAGGCCCGCGGCGAAGGCCGCCAAGGTCTCGGGGTAGATGTCGGCGGCGGGGGCGTTCACCAGATCCCGGGCCACGGTGCGCGCCTGGCCGAGCACACGGCCGGTCTCTAAGGCCGCCGAGGAGGCGTTGGGGCTCAGCAGCACAAAACGCTCGACGGCGGCTTTGCGAGCGGCGGGGGCGAAGAAGCGGTCGTAGCGGTAGTTGCCCGCGATGAGGCCCTCGACGATGGCCTCGGCGGCGGCGGCGGACACCGCGCCCGCGGGGGCGAAGGAGACCTCACGCACACCTTGCTCACGGGCGAAGTGGCCGACCGCGCCCGCGGCGAGGCGCAGATCGGCGACGCTGCCGCTGCCTTGGCCCACAAACACGAGGTGGGTGGCGGCGACGCGGCCCAGGGCCCGGGTGGTG
>JAKLKE010000646.1:2086-2346 GCA_023150775.1 Myxococcota bacterium | reverse complement strand
TGTCGCGACGTTGGGTGGCGAACACGATGGGAGTGGTCTCATTCATCGGATGGTCGAGACTCGGGGGCGGGCCTTCCCAACACAGCTCGGCGAACCCAGAGTACTCTGCGTACGCCTTGAGCTGAGGGCGCAAAGGAGGGATGACGCCGACGGTATGTCCGGCCGCCCTGAGGTCTTTGATGAGCAGACTGAGAATCGCGATACCAACGGGTCCAAAGTAGTCACAGGTGCTCAGGTCTAACTCGATGCGCCTGAGAGCA
>JAKLKE010000646.1:0-2076 GCA_023150775.1 Myxococcota bacterium | reverse complement strand
GTGGGGAATCTCGAACAACCAGCAACGGCTGAATTCGGCGCCCTAACATGTAGATAGACTTGGCGGTCTCGTTAATGTTGAAGTCAATGGCGACACGCACGCTCACCTCGTCGCCCAACTTTAACCAACAATTCTATCGAGCGGAAGGCATAGTCCACCTAGCCCCCCACCCGCTCCCGGGCGAGGATCGTGTACATCGCCGCCGCCAGCTCCACCCGTGCGCCGATGGACTCGTCGTTGAGCCGCGCGCTCAGGGCGGGGAGCTCGTCGGGGGTGCCGCAGAGGGCCAGGGCCCGGGCGGCGGCGACGGTGACGCCGTCTTCATCGTCGCCCAGGGCCTTGACGAGGGCGGCGCGGGCCAACCTCGCCTCGCGGCGGTCGGGGTTGGCGTCTTGGTGTAGGCGCTCGCCCAGGGCCCAGGCCGCCTGCTGGCGCAGCTCGCGGTCGTCGCTCCCTAGCTGGCTCATCGCCTCGCTGAGGGGGGCCTCGCCTCGGGCGACGAGCACCAAGGTGGCCCAGTGACGCGCGGCGGGGGGGGCCGCCGCGTCGGGCGCTCTTGAGCAGGCGCGCCGCGTCCGCATGGGGCAGGAGCTTGAGGGTGTCGATGGCCTCTAAACGGCGCTCGACGGTGGGGTCGAGGAGCGCGGCGCGGATGGCCAAGGCGCCTCGGGGCTCACCCAAGAGCAAGAGCGCCCCGGCGAGGGGCAGCACCATCTCCTCCTCGACGCGGTCGAGGCCGTCGCGCAGGGGCTCGGCGAGGGGCAGGCCGGCGGCGCCGCAGGCGATGATGAAGTCCACCCGCATCGGCACGTCGCCGCCTTTGAGCACGGCGGAGAGCTCGGCCAAGGCGTTCACGTCGCCCAGCACGGCCAAGGCGAGGTTCAGCGGCGCCCGGCGCCAGGGCTCCTCCAGGGTGGCCAAGGCCCGAACGAGGGCGTCTTTGGCGCCGGGATCGGCGGCCTGGGCCACGGCCAAGGCGGCGGGGCCTCGGGTGTACGGGTCTACGTCGGCCCGGCCCACCAGCTCCACGAGGAGCGCCAGGGCCCAGGGCTCGTCCACACGCTGGATGAGCGCCGCCGCGACACGACCCCGGGTGTAGTCGTCGGGGTCAAACAGGCCCCGAAGCGCCCAAGACCGGGCCTCTTCTGCCGGGGCGTTGCGGGTGAGGGTGGCCAAGGCCTGGGCCCGGGGCGCCACGTCGGAGGCGCTCGCCCCCTCGTTGAGCACGCCGAGGGGGTCTACGAAGCCGGTCTGGCCGGTGAGCGCGGTCTCGACGGAGGCGATCGGGGCGCGGCACGCGGCGAAGGACGCGGCCAAGACGAGGAGCAAGAGTGGGGTGCGCATGAGGGGCCAGACCCGCGAGCGGGGGCGAGGGTTCCGAAGGAGCTCTTAACTCCGCGCCTCGGCCGACGATGGGCCGCGCCTCAGGGGGCCTTGACCTCGGCGGCTTTGCGGCGGAGCTTGGTGTCTAAGGAGGCCAGGGCCTTGTCGTCGGGGTTGAGCTTCATCGCCCGGCGTAAGGTGTGCTCGGCGGTGACGAGGCTGTCTTTGCCTTTGAGCGCGGCCTCTCCGATGCGCACGGCGTCCTCGCGGACCTTGGCCCGGGCGGCCGGGGTCGCGTTCTTGACCTCCAAGCTCTCCCGGAGCTCTCGCACGGCGATGCGCTCGCAGGCGAGGTAGCCCAGGCGTTTGGCTTCAGCGTTGTGGGGGTCGAGGCGCAGGGCCTTGATGAAGCGGTTTGTGGCCTCGTAGTAGCGCTCCTCGGCGAAGAGGCGCTCCCCGGCGGCCATGTGCTCCTTCACCTCGGCGGCGGCCTCGGCGCCCAGCGGCGTCACCGTCGGGGCCAGCACGTTGGCGGCGAGCACCGGGCGCTCGGTGTGGTCGCGGATGACCTTAAAGATCACCAAGGTCGCCGCCATGAGCAGGAAGGTGATCGTCGCGACGAGCACGGGCTGGAGCAGGCGGCGGCGCGGCGGCGGCGCCGGGGCGGGCGGCGGCGCGGGCTCAGGCGCGGCGGGGCTCTGCCAGGCGCCGGTGGGGGCGCCCGGCGTCCAGGCGCCGGTGGGAGACCAGGCC
>JAKLKE010000645.1 GCA_023150775.1 Myxococcota bacterium | reverse complement strand
ATGACCCAGTCCCAGATCGAGGAGCTGCGCGAGGAGCACGAGACGATCCATCGCCGCAGCACCGACAGCCACGAGATGAAGGAGCTGCGCCACCAGATCGAGAAGCAGCTCGTCTCGTTGGAGAACTTCTTGCGGGACAACCGCGGCTTCTTACACAAGAAGGACATCTTCGAGATCGAGCAGGCCCTCAAGCGTGGGCGGATGGCGCTCTTAAAGTCCTCGGACAAGACCAACCTCGACGACCTCTCGATGTACCTCGCGCGCTTCTTCGCCCACCTCGCCGACAAGGCCGGGGGCGGAGACACCCCGGTTCACTGAGCCAGGCCTCCTCAGGCCTCGCCCCACGCAGCCGCCCCCCTGAGGGCGGCTTTGTTGTCTCTGGCCGGTACGTCAAGCGCCTGCGTCCGCCCGCACGACCTGAAGCGAGAGAGGCCGCCCCTCTCGGGACGGCCTCTTCGTCACTCAGCGAAGGGAGCTACTTCTTCTTGCTCTCTTCTTTGGCCTTGGCCTTGGCCTCTTTCTTCTTGGACTTGGCGTAGCCCTTGGGGTCGCCCGCCTGCCACATCTTGTCGGCCTCAGCCTTCCAGTCGTAGACCTCGAAGGGCACGCCCGCCTTCTCAAGCTGGGGCGCGATGACGTCCGCCGGGCCGACCAAGGTGAACACCTCGTGGCCGGTGCAGCGCTGCATCTGGGCCTGGAGGTCGTCTTTGGTGACCGCGGCGAGGCGGTCGGCCTTGCCCTCGATGTGGCTCCAGTCCTCGCGGTAGGCCGGGGAGATGCGGGCGATCATCTGGTCGGTGCTCTGCTGACCCAAGGCGTACTGCCGGGCGTAAGAGAGCTTCTTCACGGAGATCATGTCCTGGGGAATGTTCCCCGCGCCCGCCTCCTCAGAGAGGCGGATGAACGTGGTCACCGCGAGGCCGACGCCGTCGTTCTGCACGAGGGAGCTGAGCGTCAACATCGACGCGCCGCCGGGCCACTGCATCTGGCCGGAGCCCGCGCCGTAGGTGGCGCCAGACTGCTCACGCAGGGCGACCCAGGCCTGCTCGTCGAGCACGTCGGCGAGCATCCGCCGGGCCTCCAGGTTCTCGTTCGTCGCCGGGCCGATCTGACAGGCCATCGTGACGCCGGTCTGGGAGACGCGGTCCTTGTTGAGGATGACCACGCGGCGACCCTCGGGCGGCGCCGGAGGACCGGAGGGGAGCGGCTGGGGCTTGCCCGAGGCGCCCTCGACGACCCAACCCTCAAAGTAGGTGCGCACGGCGGCCTCAGTGCGCGCGGGGTCTACGCGGCCGACGATGTACAGCGTGGCGTTCGCGGGCTGAATCAGCTCGTGGAAGAACGCCGTGGCCTGGGCCTCGGTGATGGTGGCGAGGCTGTCGTAGTAGGCCTCATCCTCGTAGATTCCCAGGGGGTGCCCAGGGAAGAGCGTGCTGTAGCGGACGTAGCCCTCCCACCAGCCAACATCCTTGTTGCGGGTACGCACGAGGCTCTTCTTCCAGACCTTGATCTGGGACTTGGACTCGGCGAGATCGACGGTGGCCTCGTCAATGCTGCGACGCAGCATGTAGAGCAAGCCCTCGATGTTCGCCGAAGAGCCCACGAGGCCCTGGCGCCAGTCCACCGAGGACGAGGCGATCTCCCAGCCACCGGCGTAACGGAGCGGATCCTCCATCGGGCTGAGCTGGAAGCCGAGGCCATAATCGACCATCTGGGCGAGGCCGGGGGTCGGCTCGGTCAACGAGCCGCCGTTGGCGACGAGGTGCACTCGGGCCAGCGGCGCCGTGCCATAAGGCATCACCACGACCCGCAGGCCGTTCTGAAGGGTGTACTCCTTCATGTCGGTGAGCTTGGGCGGCACCATGATGCCCTTGAGGAGATCAGCGTTGATCTCTGAAGGGTCGATCATCGTGATGGTGTCGGCCTGGCGAACGGCGCCCTTGTACACGGCGTCGGAGGAGTCGGTGACGATGTCGTCGTCGTCGTAGGGCTCCAGCACCACGGTGACGGCGCGCTCACGGGTGAGGTACTTCATCGCGAAGTTGCGCGCCTTCGACACATCGACGCCCTGGAGCCACTCGAACATCGTCGAGTAGTAGCGGGCGTCGCCGGTGAAGTGCACAAACTCGGCGGTGTCCGTGGCGCGGCCGGAGCCGACGGACGAGACCGACTCCACGGAGCGGAAGTAGTAGGCCATCGTGTCGTAGCGCGCCTGCTCGTAGCCGATGCGCTGGAACTGGAGCTGGTCAGCCGCCCAGACCATGAACCGGCCGTCGAGGGCCTTCTCCGCGACCTTGATCGGGTCTTGGCCGGCGCCGATCTCGATGAAACACATCGCCGAGGAGTTGACCTCCTCGATG
>JAKLKE010000644.1 GCA_023150775.1 Myxococcota bacterium | reverse complement strand
CTGGCCCCTCGGCGAGCGCCCAACTGAACGTGAGCGAGTCGCCAGAAGACTGAGAGCCATCGAACAGGAAGGCCTGCCCAGGGGCGCCGTTCACCATGAAGCCCGCGTCAGCGGTGGGAGCGGCGGGGCTACAGGCCACCAGGAGGGGCAGCAGCAGGCCCAGGGTACGCAGCGTCATTGACCTTTCGGTTTTTTTCCCCTCTTTGGGGACTTGGAGAAGTAGTGCGGCGTGCCCACGTCTTTAAAGACATATTCACGGATATCAGGGTCTTCGTGGGCCTTCTCGTAGCGGTCGAAGTCAACCTGTGCGAGCAGACCCATGTGTTTGATAGCTTCGCGCCGATCCTCAAGGTATCCGTAGTACAGCGCCAAGTAGTAGTGGGCGTAGCCTGGATTTGAGGTAAGCATTGAGCTCGCCAGAGCCTGGAGCTGAGCAATGATTCGCTGCTCGCCACTCCCCACCACAAAGAACCACATCACGTCAAGTGATGCGCGCTTGGCATGATCCTCATCAATGCCAAGCTGAACTGCTCTTAGAACCGAGTACACCGCAAGGTCGACGTGCCTCCCTAGCTTTGCTGCTCGTGCATGGCGCCCAAGTACCTGTGCCAATCGCACAGACTCAGCCTGCGTCTCCGCCCCCCGGCTCGCCTCCACCAACAGCGCCTCAGCCTCGTCCAGCAAGAGGCCGACCGCCTGCCCAACCTTCTGCCGATAGACCGCCGCGCTCACCTGGGCGTCAGCCACATCGATGAGCACCCGCGACACGCGCGCCTGAAGCGCCCCTGCGCGGAGCGCGTTGAGCAGCGACCGCCCGACCTCGTTGACGTACTCCGCCAAGGCGTCGGGCTCCTCCGGGCGGAACTTCTGCACCACATACTTAAACGCCTCGGCGATCCCCTCTTCCCCCACCACGCCGCTGTCCACCATGGCGCGCATCGCCTCGACGGCGCTCCGCCGCGTCGCGCCGCGCCCGGCGAGGCTCTTCTTAAAGAAGCGTTGGGCCTCGGCCACGTCGGCCTCGATGAGCCGCATAAACCCGGCATACGCCGCGGGACCGTCCTCCCGCGCATCGGCCTCCCACACCTGCTCTTGGGCGTCGGGGTGGGGCAGGCGGGTGTGCTCACGAACGGCGTCGGCCAGCGCGGTGAAGTCTTCAGCGACGGTGAGCGGCAGGCCGACGCGGTCGTCATCGGCGCTCTGCACCACGAAGGCCGGGCGCACCCGCGCGACGGGCACGAGCTGGGTGAGGCTCAGCCACTCGTCTTCAGCGGCCTCCGCCGACCAGTCCTCCGCCGGGTTCACCTCGACGGGCAGCACCGGGAGCTCAGCGCCACGCAGGCTCAACACCTGGCTGAGCGCCAAGGCCACGCCGCGCAGCGCCGCCCGGGGCACCAGGGGCACGAGCACGTCCACAAGCTGGGCCGCCAAGGAGAGGCCGAGGGCAGTCGAGAGCGGCGGCAGGCGCACGATCACGACGTGGGCGCGCTCGTGGGCCACGAAGGCGCGGCGCAGCGCGTCTCGGGCGGCCTGCACCGCCCGGGGCGTCGGCGCGCCGGGGCGCTCGGCCATGGGGCCATCGGCGGCGCGCACGAAGCCGACATCCCCAGGAAGCTCGGCGTCTTGCAGGATCTCCAGCACCTCGTCCGTGGCGGGCACCGTGGCGAAGCCGACCATCCACGAGCGCATCAGGCCGAGGAGCGACGGGCCGTCTTGGGGCAAGGTGGCGCCCCACTGGCCGAGCACGGCGGAGCAAGGATCGGCGTCGAGGAGCACGACGCGGTACCCGTAGCCGCCCAAGGCGTGCGCCATGACGATCGCGCCAACATCCGCCCAGGGCTGCTGCTCTAGCTCCGTGAGGCCGATGATGAGGGGCGCGGACATCCAGTGGCTCCGTAGGTAGGCTGAGGCTAACACGGCTCGGAGGATGATCGCAAGAAAAAGTTGAGAGGTGCGCGGGGTAAAGCGCGGCGTCCCCGCCCGGGCCTGTCCACGCCGCCACCGATCGTCCCCTGCCCTTCGTCAAGTCGCGCCGAGGTGGCCCCAGCGCCCGGCCCCCAAGCGCCCCGGCCTCGCGCGCTCGCGCAGACAAACCCCGTTCCCCAAACAGACGAACCCCCCGATCCAGGGCCTGAATCGGGGGGCTTCACGTCTCAAGGCCGCGAAGGCGGTCACTCCGTCTTTGTGTTGGACTCGTAGTCCTCACGCAAGAAGAAGCTGCGGACGAGCCCCTTCCGCCCTGGGTAGAGCAGCTTGAGCGAGGGGTGAATCGTGTTGAAGGCCAGGCGCGCGGCCTCGGCGGCGGCGGCCGTCTGTTGCCGGGCGAGCTGCTCCGTCTCCCACAAAGCGTCACGGTTGGCCCGGCCCGCCTCTAAGGCGT
>JAKLKE010000643.1 GCA_023150775.1 Myxococcota bacterium | reverse complement strand
GGGGGGCCGGCTGGACCACGGCGCCAAGGCGGCGTTCACCCGCTGGCTGGCCTCGGCCCAGGCCGGGGAGAGGGAGGCCGGGAGCGGGCGGATCTCACCGTCAAGCGTCGCCGACCAGCTCGCCACCACGGCGGCGCGCTCGTCTGGCCTGCGCCAGCTCCCGGCGGAGACGGCCCAGGCGACGGGATCGTCGTGGGGCGCGCCCAGCTCAGAGGTCCAGGCGTAAGGTCGCGAAGTAGGTGCGGCCGGCCTGGGGCACGGCGTCTACGGGGAGGTCGAGGCCGCCGGGGTGCGTCTGCTGCCAGTCGAGGAGGTTTCGTGCGCCCAAGCCCCAAGAGAGGCCCGTAGACGGCACCACGCCGGTGAGCGTGAGATCCCACAGGAGCGCCCACTCTGTGCGCTCCTCCGCCGAGGTGAGCCGCGGGCTCTCCACACGAGCTCGGGTGGCCAAGGTGCTGCCGGGGATGACAAACGGCGCCGCCGCCCGGGCGCCGACGAGCACCGTCGGGGAGTTGGTCAGCTCTTGGGGGGCGGAGAGTGAGCCCTGGCGGGTGCGCTGCAGGGACGTCTGCCCGGCGAGCATCATGCCTTGGCGCCAGTCCCGGCGAAGCTCAATCTCGGTGCCCGCCGAGCGCACGACCCCTTGGGTGTTGGTGTACTCAAACACCTCGCCCTCTTCGCCGAGGCCGACGACCCGGGTGTCGATCAAGGACTCGATCTCGTTGTAGTAGCCCGCCGCCGTGCCGGTGATGACGTCGGAGAAGCGGTGGTTGTACTCCAGCTCTCCGGTGCGCACACGCTCGGGGCTGAGCGACTCGGCTTTGTCTTGGGTGATGCCGCCGTCGTTATAAAACAGCTCGTAGGCCGAGGGCGCACGAAACGCCGTGCCCGCGAGGAGCTTGATGACGTCGTTCTCTGTGGGCTGGGCGATGATCGCCAGGCGGGGGTTGAAGGTGCCGCCGACCTCGGCCAAGGTGAAGTAGTCGTAGCGACCCCCCACAGAGACCATCAGCACCCGACCCAGCTTGAGCTCGCCGACGCCGTAGGCCGACAACACCGTCTGAATCGGCGTCTCGGTGAGGTAGGTCGCCTCGTTCTCTCCGGCGATGAGCTCTTCGCCGGTCAAGGTGGCCGAGAGGTGACGCCGGGCCTCTGCGCCTAAGGTCAACTGAAAGAGCGTGCCGAGGTCAAACACCGCCCGGGGCTCGACGCCGACCCAGGTGCCACGCCACTGATCATGCAGGGTGTAGGCGGGGTACTCGTCGGACTCGGCGTAGGGGTAAAAACCGTCGTAGCGGTACTGGTCGAGGTACGCGCGGGCGTAGAGCCGGCCGACGTCGCCCAGGCGGGGCTCGTAGCGGACCTCGGCGAAGGCGCGCTGATCGAGGTTTCGACCCTCGGGGTCACCGGGGATCGTGTCGAATGCGCCCGTGGGGTACTGCTTGTTGAAGCTGTTGTAGAAGGCTTGAACGGTGAGGTCGCCCGTCCAGGCCTTCGCGTGGAGGGTGCCGCCCCGGCTGCCGTCGGCGCCGCGGATGATCCCATCGGCGCTCACCACGGCGGCGTACTCGGGGAAATACACGTCGCCGCCCTGGGCCACCTGCCCCGAGGCGCTCAGCCACGCGCCACGATCGTCGTCGCCCAAGCCCACCCGGGCCCGGGCCCGGGCGCCGCGCTGGCCATCGCCGGTGACCGCCACCTGGGGGCCTTGGGTGGCCGACTCTTTGGCGCTCACGAGGTTCACGACGCCCAAGAAGGCGTTGGAGCCGTACAGCGCCGAGCCGGGACCCCGCACAAGCTCGATGCGGTCGAGATCGTGCAGATCAGTGACGAGGCCGCCGCCGACGTAGGACCCGCCGAGGAGGTCGTCGTTCAGGGTGTGGCCGTCCATGGTGACGAGCACACGGTTGCCGTAGTCGCCAGACCGGGCGTAGCCCCGCACGCCGATGGAGCTGTAGCTGAGATCGTCGGTGGGGTACACGCCGCGCTGGCCGGAGAGGGCCTCGACGACGGACTGGTAACCGAAGGCGCGGATCTCTTCGCGGGTGATGACCGAGACGCTCGCCGGGGCCTCCTCTGTGGTGCGTAGGGTGCGGCTGGCGGCGGTGACCTCGGCGACGGAGCGTAGGCTCACGTCTACCGTCGCGCGTCCGTCGGCCTCAATGCGTACACGCTCCTCAAAGGGCCGGAAGCCCGGGGCCTCGACCTTCACGATGTGGTCTCCGGCGGGCAGCTCAATCACCGCCGGGGTGAACCCTTTGACCTCATCATCGACCTTGATCGTCGCGCCCTGCTCGACGGCGTTCACGACCAAGGCGCCGCTGAGCACCGCCATCGACACCCGGGCCCGGGTGACCTCATCGGCGGTGACCGTGACCACCTCAC
>JAKLKE010000642.1 GCA_023150775.1 Myxococcota bacterium | reverse complement strand
TGACTCAGAGGCGGGCTTCGCGCACCTCTTTGAGCACCTCATGTTCGGCAAGACGACGAACCACGACAAAGAGGCCTACTCCCGGCACCACACGATGAACGGCGGCTCGGAGAACGCCTACACCGCCTTCGACAACACGGTGTACATCTCCACCATCGGCCCGGCCTGGCACGACCAGGTGCTCGTGTTTGAGGCCGATCGGATGCGAAACCTCGTGCTCGACGCCGAGAACCTGGAGAACGAGAAGAAGATCGTCACCGAGGAGCTGCGCCTGCGCACGGAGAACGACCCCGTGAGCCGCCTGCTCGACCCGGCCTTCCACGCGATCTTCGGTGACCACCCCTACGGGCACCTGCCCGCGGGCACCAAAGAGGATCTCGCCGCCGCGGATCTGGCCTTGGTCCAGAAGTTTTACAACGGCTACTACCACCCGGCGAACATGCACCTCGTCATCGCCGGCCCCGTCGATGGCCCCACGACGATGGCCCGGGTGCAGGAGCTCTTCGGGCCGCTCGGCGGCGAGCGCCTCGTGCCGCCGACCATCCCTGAGCTCGCCAGCCACGACTTCCCCTCCCGGGTGCTCCTGCAAGAGGACATCCCGCCGATCAAGGTCGCGGCCTTGATGTACATCGGCCCGACGATGCGGGACCCCGACTACTGGGCGTTTAAGGTGATGACCGAGATGCTCGCGGGCGGGGAGCTCGACGCCTTCCGCGAGGAGCTGGTCACCGAGCGCAGCAAAGCCATCGAGGCCATGACCGTCGCCGAGACGCTGCGGTCGGGCTCGGTGCTCGCCTTCGCCTCGATCAACCTGCCCTTCCGCAGCGAGCGCCGGGCGTTCAAGCTCCTGCACCAGACCCGCGACACCCTCACTGAAGAGGCCGCGTGGATGTCCCAGGCCAAGCTCGACACCGCCAAGCGGCGGCTGTTGCGGCAGAGCCTGGAGCGCCGGTACTACGCCGAGTCCCAGGCCGACGCCTTGGGCCAAGCCTACGCCTGGCAAGGGGACGAGACCTTGGCCATGGGCGGCGCCGTCGAGGCGCTCGATCAGGTGACCTTGGAGCAGGTTCAGGCGGCGTGGCTCAAGTACGTCGTCCAGGCCGAGCCCGTCGAGATCTTCGTGAAGAAGGGTGAGCCCATGGCTGAGGAGGTCCAATGAGCCCTATGTTTCTGTCGTTTGGCCTGCTCTTCGCCTTGGGCGGCGTCGCCTCAGCCCAAGAGACCCGCATCCCCGCCGTTGACGACGTCGCGCCGCCCGCGACCGTCGAGGCGCCCGCCCCCAAACCCAAGGCCACCCCGACGATCTGGACCGTGTCCGAGGGCACCGACGCCGTGCTCGTCGAGGACCACCGCGTGCCCGAGGTCGTGCTCGTCGTGGAGATCCCCGTCGGCACCTTCTCTCCTTGGCTCAACGCCCAGCACGGCGTGGAGGCCTGGGAGCTCCAGATGTACGACGCCGACGGCTCCCTGCGCGCCCGGGCGGACGCCTTGGCCGCCGATCTGAGCGTCTACTGCGAGCCCCGCACCTGCACCCTGGAGCTCGTGGCCCTCAAGCGTGACTTAGAGGCGTCCGTCGTCCTGGTTCAGGACGTGCTCAAGAACACGAGCTACGACAAAGCCGAGCTCAAACGTACCGATCAAGGCCGCAAGATCGGCTGGGAGGGCAGCCAGACCGACCCCGACTTCCGCCTCTCCCAGACCACCGCTGAGCTTTTGTACGCCGAGGGCGACCCCCGCCTGCAGTCGTACATCGAGCCGGAGAAGGTGCTGCGTGACCCGAAGGCCCTCGCCGCCACCCGCGACGCCGCCCTGCGCCTGCCCGGGCGCCGGATCGGCTTCGCCGGAGACCTCACCCGCGCCGAGGCCGAGGCCATCGCCGCCACGCTCCTGCCCCCGGTGAGCACGGTCACGCCCGCCGACCTCGCCCCTGCCTACCTGCCGCTGCAGACCGAGCGCCCGGCGAGCCACATTCAGACCATGGACAACCTCACCCAGATCTACTTCGCGCTGATGCGCGACGGGATCACCCTGGAGGATCCAAACTACCCCGCGTTTTTGGTGGCGAATCACGTGCTCGGCGGGCACTTCTTCTCGCGGCTCTACGTCTCTCTGCGCCATGAAGGCGGCGAGACCTACGGCGCCTACACCCGCGGCGGCGGCGGCGCGACGGCGAGCGTCTACTCGCTCTCGACCTTCACCCGGGTCGAGAACAAGGCCACCACCGAGGCCAAGCTGCGCGGCGTCCTGACCACCTTCCATGAGGGCGGCGTCACCGAGCAGGAGCGGATCGAGGCCATCGGGTATCTCCAGGGCTCGGAGCTCTTTGACCAGCAGTCGCCCTCAAACCTGCTCTCGACGACGCTCACCGAGCTGACCTTGGGCCTGCCCG
>JAKLKE010000641.1 GCA_023150775.1 Myxococcota bacterium | reverse complement strand
GCCTGACCTCGCGCACCACGCGGTCCTTGACGGTCGCACACTCACGCCCAGACCGCCCGCGCCCCCTGCGCCCGGCGTCGCCGTGGCGGTGCAGAGCGCCGGGCCCACCGAGGAGCGCCTCGATCTGGTGTTTTTGGGCGACGGCTACACCTCCGACGAGCTCGACACCTTCGCCGCCGACGTCGACCGCATCGTCGCTTATGTGCTCCAGGTCGAGCCCTACGGGGCCTACACCGGCCTGTTCAACATCTGGCGTGTAGACCAAGCCTCCAATGAGTCCGGGGCGAGCCACTACGAGCGCAGCCCCGCCGAGGTGCGCGACACCGCGTATGGCTGCTACTACGGCTGCGGCGGGATCGACCGCCTGGTCTGCTGTGATGACAGCGCCGTGCTCTCGGAGGTGCGGGCGGCGGTGCCCGGCTACGACGGCGTCATGGTGCTCGTGAACGACCCGACCTACGGCGGCTCCGGGGGCTTCGCTTACGCCACCTCCTACACCGCCGACCCCTACGGCTCCCAGGTCGCGGCCCATGAGCTCGGGCACTCCTTGGTGGGCCTCTGGGACGAGTACAGCTACGGCACGACGGGCTCGGGCAAAGGCGCGCCGAACTGCGCGACCGACGAGGCGACGCCCCCCTGGACGGCCTGGCTCGACGAGGGTGAGGTTGCCGCCTTCGCGCCTTGCTCCTACACGAACCTCTTCCGCCCCACCAAGAACGCCTGCATGATGAACACCCTGCAAGACGGCTACTGCCCGGTCTGCCGGGAGCAGGCGGTGTTGGCCATCTACGAGCAGATTCCCGGCGTGATCGTCGGCGAGAGCCCCGCCGAGGGTGCGCTTGTCTTGGCCCCGGGGGTCGATCACAGCCTGAGCCTGAGCACGCTCGGCCCCGATGATGGCTCGTTGAGCGTCACCTGGGACATCGACGGCGTGACGGTTGGCGAAGGCGCAAACTTTACCCTTAAGGGCTGCGTTCCCGGCGCCGTGCTCCGCGCCTACGCCTACGACCCGACGGCCTGGGTGCGTGTGGACGACGCCGGGGTGACCTCCGATGAGCGGCTGTGGAGCCTCGACGCCACGGGCTGCCCGCCGCCCGGCGAAGACAGCGGCGACAGCGAGCCCGCCGCCGACAGCGGCGGGGGCGGCGACAAAGACGGCGACAAAGACGGCGACAAGTCCGGGCGCTGCGGCTGCGCCGGGACGACGGCCCCCGCCGGGCTCTCCGCGGCGATCCTGGCGATCGTAGTGGCGAGGCGCCGTCGATCTCGGCTATGCTGAGATCTTCCCTACGACGCGGGAACCCTCGCGCGGGTGGGAAGGTCGGACGAGGTTGTGGCACCGACGACCAGCCAACATCGGCACGCGCTTCGTATCTCCGCGCTGTTTCACGGCGCGGTTGTGGACGAGGTCTTGCTCCAGCCCTCGGCTGTGGCGGTGCGCCTCGACGACGAGCGTCTGGGCCTGGGCTTCCCGCCGCTTGACGGCGCTGAGGTCGCGCCGAGGGTGATCTGGCGCGGTCGCGCCGCCGTAGATGTGCTCATGCCCGACGCGCCGCCGATCCGCGTCACCCCCCATGAGCCCGTTGAGCTTGGCCAAGGCCCTCTGCGCCTGCGCCTGAGCCTCAACGCCCAGCATCGTGTGCTGCCCTGGAGCCTTGAGGCCGACGTGGTCTTCTTGGGCACGATCATGCTGATGACGTCTCTGGCCGTGGCGCTGCAGATGTTCCTCGACAGCCGCGCCTCGGGGGCGGCGGTGGCCCCGGACGTGCCGCCGGAGCTCATCGCCCGGCTCATGCGCAACGACCTCGACGGCGCGGAGGTCGGCGCCGTGCCTACGGACGAGCGGCCGGAGAGTGAGGTTCGTTTACGCGACATCTTCGTGCCCGCCGGGGCGAGCGGGGCCTTGGACTACGCTGGCGGCGCGGCGAACGTAGACGACGAGAAACGTGTGGGCGAGGGGTCCTCCGCCGAGCTCCAGCCCCTGCGCCCGACGCCGACCATCGACCCATTGGCGAGAGAGCCCGCCGCCGTCGCCAAGGTTGACGGGGTGCAGGACGCCCAGCAGCTCCGCTCGTCTGTGCGTCCCTCCGACTCCAACACCAAAGACGACGAGAACGAGAGCACGGCGATCCGCGAGGGCTGGGGCTTAGAGGACTGGTACGACGCTGAGGACGCCCGGCGGGACGAGTCCGAGATCCTCCAAGAGCTCACCGAGACGAACGAGCGCCTCAAGCTCGACCCCAACAACCCCTACCTCGTCCAGCGCCTCGCCTACTACCAGTACCTGAGCCGCGACTATGACGGCGCGCTGCGCAGCTACAACCGCTTCATCGAGCTTCTGCCGTCGAGCGCCGCGGGCTACAACAACATCGCCCTCGTCTACAAACGAAACGGCGAGTACACCAA
>JAKLKE010000640.1 GCA_023150775.1 Myxococcota bacterium | reverse complement strand
CGCCGCCGCTGAGGCCAAGGCCGCCGCCGACGCCCAAGCCGCCGCGGACGCCAAGGCCGCCGCTGAGGCCAAGGCCGCCGCCAAGGCCGCCTCCTCCAAGAAGAAGGCCCCCAAGGCTGCGCCCGTGAAGGCCGCCGCCCCGGCGAAGGTCGAGGCCGACGACTCCGGCGCGGGTCGCTCCAAGCTCACCCCGCACCTCGACAAGCTGGGCGTCGTCCCCGACGCTGAGCTCGCGAAGCTCACCGGCCTGTCGATCACCGCCGTGCGCAACTACCGTCACCGCAAGAACATCCCCGCGCCGTCTCGCCGCGCGTCCGATGTCGCGGCGCCGGTGGCTGAGCCGGTCGTGGCGCCTGTGGGTGAGGCGCCCGTGGTCGAGGCTCCCGCGGTCGAGGCCCCCGTGGTCGAGGCGAAGAGGTGCTCTCCATCGAGCTGATCGGCGAGATCCTCGCCTGATTCAGGCCGCCTTCGGCGACAAACGAGGCCCCCGTCGGTTCACCGGCGGGGGCCTTTGTTTGTGAGGGTTCGAGTCAGACGCGCCGCTTGACGCGGATCAGCGCCAGTCGATGCGGAAGCTGAACTCACCGGCGTCGTTGGTGAGCGCGCGACCGTACACACGACCGTCCTCATCACCTAGCTCAATCGAGGCGAAGCGCAGGGGCTCGTCACCCCACACGACCTGGCCTTCGACGATCTCACCCTCGGAGAGCATGATCGTCTCCTGCGCGCTGAGCTCCTGGGCGCTGAGCGTCATGTGGGTGACCGCCGCGAGGCTCTCTGTGCTCGGGGTGAAGGTCCAGTTGAGCGCACCTTCGCTCACCGCGAGGTTGAAGTTGCCAAAATCGTCGGTGACCGTCTCGAAGACGTTCCCCTCAAAGTCGGCCTCTTTGGCCCGCACGAGGGCGCCCGCCAGGGGGAGGTTCTCATTGTTGACGAGCTCTCCCGTCGCGGTGACCTGCGGACGCAGGGTCATCACGCCCAGATCAGAGCGGCCGGCCTCAAAACGAACGGGTTCGGGCAGCCGGGAGGGGCTGTAGCCGCTGTTCGCCGCGGGCAGAAGGTAGACGTCGTACTCGCCGGGCTGAACACGCACGGAGAAGCGACCGTTTGACGAGGTGTCGGCCTCGGTGACGAGGCTGCCATCGGGTGTGTCATCGAGGCTGCGAGAGACGAGGCGAACGATCACGCCGCGCACGGTCTCACCGGCCATGTTCACGATCTCGCCATCGACGAGGTGATCACTCGTGAGGTCGCCGTATTGTACGGGCACGACCACACCCTCCTCGGGCACGTCCACGAGGATCTCTTGCACCGGCACGCCGAGGACCGCGGCGGAGCCGACACGCACCATCCACTCCCCGGGGTTCGCGCGCAGGGCATAACGACCGCCCGCGTCGGTGAGCACGGTGACGCCGGTGACGCCGGTGGTGGGCTCGACGAGCGCGACGGGCAGGCCCTCGACCGGCTCGCCGTCGCCGTCTGTGACGCGACCCACAAACGGTACGCCATAGTCGAGGTACCGTGAGAGATCCATCGTCCGCCCGCTGATCGACTGATCCAGGGCGACGACCAAGGGGAGATCCGTCGGCGACTCGGGCACCCAAGCCAACACATAGGCCTCGTTGGGCACCAGCGAGAGGCTGAAGCGCCCGTTGTCGTCGGTCACGACGCTGGCGCCGATGATCGTGTCAGGCACCCAGGCGTCGAGGCGACCGATCACCCGCACGACCTCCCCGGGGACCTCGATGAGCGTCTGGGGGGTGGCGTCGTAGCCGGTGAGCACGCCGCTGACGCGGGTGGGCGTCGACATCTCCAAGAGGATGGGCCCGTCTCCGGCCTCAGCGGTGAAGCTCTCGCTCAAGAGCGCGCCGTCGGTCTGGTTGTACGGCGGCAGCACGTCGAGGCGAAGGGTCGGCGGCGCGGGCACGGTCAGGCCGTCGCTCGTGTCAAACTCGGCGACGTCCTCGCCTTTCCCGTTCACGGAGTAGTCTTCTGTGCAGGCGCTCAGCGTGAGGAGCAGGCTCAAGCCCGAGACGTATCGAAGGATCTGGCTCATTGCACCACCTCCAGGGGCCACGAGAGGCGAAGCTCGTGCTCCCGATCGCTCACGACGCAGCCGAGGATCTGCCCATCGAGCAGGGGATGATCCACCCGGAGCTTCACTTGGGAGCCACCGTAGGTCTCTCCGGCGGGCATCGTCTCGGCGTCGCCGATGAAGCCGTCATCGGAGAGCGTCCAGACGAACTGGAGCTTGGTGGGCTCCTCGTCCTCCACCACGATGAACACCGCTTGATCACGGGACATCGTGATGGTCTCGCCAGGGGGGTGGTTCGCGTCGATCAAGACCGGCTCCAGGTTGGACGGGATGACCTCGATGGGGCCGAAGTAACATCCCGAACCAAAGGCAATG
>JAKLKE010000063.1:8950-21701 GCA_023150775.1 Myxococcota bacterium | reverse complement strand
ATCGCATTGAGCACGATCTCAACGCCGTCGTCCCACAGTTTGAGCGTTTTTACTTCACCCGTGCGCAGGTGATGGCGCCGAGCCCCGAAGCGCCAGATCGCATGACCGCGCAAGTCGGCTACGCCCTCGACCTCTCCTTTCGTGGTGTTGGCCGTGTGCCCGCCCACCAAGCGAGCGACGGCACTCTGCTCGCCCTCGCGCTGCTCACGGCGGTGCACGCCCACGAGCTCCCCAACCTCGTGCTCATCGACGACATCGACCACGGCCTGCACCTCTCGGCGCAGTACACGCTCATCAAGGCGATCCGTGGGGTGATGGAGGCCCGCCCCGAGCTCCAGATCATCTGCACCAGCCACGCGCCCGTGCTGCTCGACAGCTTCGACGTGAAAGAGGTGCGGGTGATGGCGCTCGACAAAGACGGCGCCACGCGGGTGAGGCTGCTCTCGGAGGCGCCCGGGTTTGAGCGGCTCAGCCGTGGCATGGGCACCGGCGAGATCTGGGCGAGCTTGGGGGAAGACTGGGTGCTGAATGACGAGTGACTCGCGGCTGAAGGTGGCGATTGTCGGGGATGATCGGGCGCACCTCCACCTCGCCCGCGCCCTGGCCGACGCCGTGACCCGGGAACACATCGCGGCAAGCGTTCGCCCATGGCCCGACCCTGACGCCTTAGACGAGGCGCGGGTGTGGCACCTCCATGAGGGAAAGGTTGACCTGATCAGGCTCGGCGAGCTCGAATACCTCTTTGAGGCCGAGACGCAGCGCTCCAAACGTCCGCTCAAGCGCACCCACCGCGTCGCCGGTCAGGCTGTGGGGCCGTTGGCGAACCTCGCCGACGCCTGCACCCTGCTCGCCGTCTCCCAAGATCCGCCCGATGTGGTCTTGGGCCTCGTCGATGGAGACAGCCGCAGCGGCGCCGCCGAGCGCGCAAAACACCTGCAGCTCGTCTTGGACTTCGCCCGCGAGAAGACGCCCAACTTCAGGGCCGTCGTGTTCGGGGCGACGATCCCTTGCGCCGAGGCCTGGCTGGTGTCGATCTTGGGCGCTGCGCCCCGCTTCTCCCGTCGCCGAGCGCTCGTAGCGACCGAACTCAAGCTCGACCCGGTCACCAGCCCGGAGCTGCTCAACACCGACAAGAGCGCGCCGCAGCACGCCAAGCGGGTCCTGCGTTTTTTGCTCGGGGAAGGCGCCGATGACCTCATGGCAGTCTCTGCCAAGACCCCCAAAGAAGACCTCTACAAGCCGTTTTTGGGCGACACGCCGCTGTCTCTCTCCCAGCTCGCCGCGCTGAGCCCCTGCGGCCTCGCCCCCTTCGTCACCCGCCTCCGCGAAGACTACGCCCCCCAGGTCTGCGGCTGACCTCCGCCCCGGCAAAGGCCCCACAGAGCAACATTTGCCTGCCTGAGGCCTTGGGCGGTGATCTTCAGTCGCTGCATTTGCCTGCCCTGGGTCTTGGGCGGTGGTCTTCAGTCGCTGCATTTGTCTGCCCAAGGTCTTGGGCGGTGATCTTCAGCTCCTGCATTCGCCTGCCCAAGGTCTTGGACGGTGATCTTCAGCTCCTGCATTTGCCCGCCCCGGGTCCCGGGCGGTGACCTTCAGCCACTGCATTTGCCCACCCTGGGTCTTGGGCGGTGATCTTCAGCCACTCCCGCCCCTAACCCCCCTCGATCCCGAGCTGCGCTAGCTTCCGCCCGAAGCCGTCCCCATCGCCGAGGGTGTGGGTCCACCTCCCGTCCTCATGCCGGTACGACAAGAGCCCACCCTCGGCGAGCGGCACGACCACCACGGGATCCCGGGCGCCCGGGACGCGGCGCTCGGGCCACACCGTCGCCCCGCCCACAAACGCCGCCGGGTGCAGGGCGCTCTTGCCCCCACACAAGACAAAACGCCCCGGGCAGCCGGGAATAGGCCGCCAGTCGTAGGCCGAGGCGAGGTCTCGCCAGCTTGTCCGCTTGTCCATGAAGGGCTCCTCTCCTGTGCATCGCCTGAGCCGCTGGCTGGGTCCGCTGCGCCGGCCGTAGGCGCGCCTTCGGTCTCGCGTCTCGGCCAGATTTACCCGAGGCACGAAGAGCACGCCCGAACGTTGGCGGCGGCCGGGTGAGCGGGGGTGGGTCTTCACAGACCCCTGGGGTAAGTTGGAGGCCTCGGATCACGGGATCCAGGCGTTGAATCAGCCGCTTGAGAGCCTTGGTCCAGACGATCCTCTAGCGCGTCGTGCGTGTGCGCCCCAGCCCCGCCCACGTTAGGCGAAGCCCACAGGAGAGCTTGGAGTTGATGATGCGCTGTGTGAACCTCGCTCTCTTGTGCTTCGCCGCCGCCTGCGCCAGCCGGGCGCCCATCGAGACGCCGACGATGACCCCCGCGGCCCAGCCCGGCCCGGCGGTCTCGCTCCCCTGCGATTGGCCCGTGGGCACCACCGTAAACTACCGCTACGAGTGGCGGCGCCTCGACAGCCGGACGCCGGGCTCGGAGAAGGTCGCCTCGGTGTCCCCGGCGGCGCTGACCGTCACCGGCGAAGATCGGCTCTCCTTGGACATCGGCCTGACCGAGCTGACCGGCCCCGCCCGCCTCGTCGACGCGGCACGGGCGATGTCGCCGGGCTTTGACCTGTCCGCCATGGAGCTGGTCGTCCAGAGAGGCAAGCCTGTGAGGTTGGCCAACGGCGAAGCGCTGGTGAACGAGATCCTGTTTACGGGGTATGCCATGCTGCCGCCGGAGACACCTCCGGTGGCCTCTGCGTCGGTCGAGGGGATGATTGGGACTCCAGCGACGGCGGTCGAGCTCCTGCACAGCGAGCCCAGCACGCTCTTGGGGGCGATCTGTACGGTGATGGGCGACGGCGAGCGCATCGAGCGCAGCGTTGAGTCGGCGGGGCCGATGGGCGGGCCGAACGTGCGGAGCTTCGTCACCCTCGACGCGAAGATTCGCCCGGAGGAGGGCACGGCGACCTACACGCTCATCACGATCACCGATCCCGAGAGCCTCAACGGGATGAAGGAGCACCATTCGAAGCTGACGAGCCTCCCGCCCGAGCTCGGCGAGACGACGCCGCCGCTTCAGCTTGTGGACACCCGCAGCGTGTTGATCGCCGTGCACGCATTGTCGGACGGCCTGCCGATCTCCGTCGAGGCGACGCAGACGACCGTGATCAACGACGATGAGGCCCGGCGTGAAGACCGCTGGACCTGGACCCGAGTGACCCCACCCTGAGCGTCAGACCGAGCGAGCCGCCGCCACCGCTGCCAACCCCGCCGCGCTGGCCTCCTTCGCCACCGCCGCCACGGTGAGCCCCAACGCTTCACAGGCCGCCGCCGTCGTTGGGCCGATCACCACCACCCGCGCCGCGCCCAGGTCCAGGCCCAAGGCCACCAAGGCCCGCGCCGCGGACGGGCTCGCCAGCGGGATCACGTCCACAGGCAGCGCCGCCGCCACGGCCGCCGCCGCCTCGGGGTTCGCCACCACCCGATACACCGGCGCCGCGACGTACTCCCCACCGTTGGCCTCAACCCCCTCCCGCAAGCTCTCCAGCGCCTCCACCGCCCGAGGGTGCAGCACCCGCCGACCCTGGCCCAGCGCCTCGGCGAGCCCCGCGCCCGTCGCCGTGGCCGGGATCAGCGTCGGCGCCACCCCCAAGCCCCGCAGCGCCGCCGCCGTCGCCGGGCCCACGGCCACGACCTCCGCCCCCGCGAGCCAGCCCAGGGCCGCCCGGTCTCCGAGGGCCCGGGCCGCGTTCGCCGAGGTGAAGGCGATCACGTCCCCCGGCCGACGCTCCGGCAACACCCCCGCCACGGGCTCCACGCGCGTGAGCGCCACGGCGACGACCTCAAGCCCCAGGGCCTCAAGGGCCTCCTCCAAGGCGCCCGCCTGGCCTTCAGCCCGGGTGACCAAGGCCCGGGGCCTCACGCTTGACCCGTCAAGGCGGAGCGCCTATAAGGACGTTCTCTCTGCGTGGCCCGAGCTATGGAGCAGACGCCTATGATCCAGCGACTCATCACCCTCTCGGCGCTCCTTGTGGGCGGTTGTTACTCCCAAGAGGAGTACCTCATTGACCAGGCCGACGCGACCTGCGGCTGGTACGAGCGCTGCGACCTGCTCGGCACCCTGGGCTACGAGTCCTACCAGGAGTGTGTGGACGAGGCGGCGGCCTGGAACGAGGCCGAGCCCCCGGTGTGTGAAGAGTACGACGGCGGCGCCGCCAAAGACTGCGTGCGCGCCTGGCAAGAGCTCGCCTGCGGCGTGAGCCCGGCGGACTACCCCCCGGAGTGTGGCGACATCTGCGCGATGTGATCAGATCGGGAGCCGAGATGCCCAAGATCGTGCGGGATGAGGTCATCGACCCGACTCTTGATGGCGCGCGGCGGAGTATTGCCACAGGTGGCTCGACGCCATGGTTCGGTTAGTGAGGACCCGACACCCCTACGCGGAGGTCCTCCATGCCCGTTCATGACAACCTGCGCGCATACCCCGCCACGCTCGGCGAGCTGTTCTCCAACGGAAAGCGGTACATCGTGCCGCCCTTTCAGCGGGACTACGCCTGGGATGAAACCCAGTGGGAGGAGCTGTGGGCGGACGTGAAGGCGCTCTACGAGGGCAAGCCCGGAGACAGCCACTTCTTGGGCCCGATCGTGCTCCAGCCGGGGGGGAGTGGCGGCGCGCTGAACGTGATCGACGGGCAGCAGCGCCTTTTGACCTTGAGCCTGCTCGCCTTGGCGGTGATCGCGCGCATCGAGGACCTCACGAGGCGAGGGGTCGAGCCCGATGACAACCGCGAGCGCGCGCGGCTCTTGCGTGAGCGCCTCGTCAGCACCCGTGACTCGGTCAGCCTCACCCAGCGCCCCCGCCTCATACTCAACAACGGGGACAACCCGTTCTACGCGACCAAGGTGGTGCAAGGCCGTCTCGCGGACAGCCCCCAGCGCGGCGAGGGTCGCCAGCCCAAGATGCAACGGGCTTGGGGGTACTTTCATAAGGCCGCTGGGAGGCTCTTGGGTGAGGACGCGACGGGCGGTGCCTTAGCGGCCTTCTTGGAGCGTATCGCCGAGGGCTTACGTTTCATCGAGATCATGGTCGAGGATGACGAGACGGCCTTCGTCGTGTTTGAGACGCTCAATGCGCGTGGCGTCGCGCTGAGCACGGCGGATCTGCTCAAGAACTATCTGTACGCGAAGGCAGCCAAGGGCGGCACAACAGACCTTGAGCACGCCCGCCTGGGCTGGGAGCAGATCCTGACCCATGTGCAGATGGAGCACATGAGCTCGTTCTTATTTCACACCCTCGCCGGAGACATCGAGGGTCTGCGGGAGAAGCGGGTCTTCCACGAGGTCAAGCGCCTCGTCCCCGACGGCGCCTCGGTTTTTTCGTTCCTTGAGCGGCTAGAGCGCTCGGCGGAGCTCTATGGGGCCTTAGATGATCCGAACCATGAGCTCTGGCAAGAACTGACACCTGCGGGACGTTACGCCGTCCGTGTGCTGTTGTGGCTGCGGGTGGAGCAGGTTCGTCCCCTGATCTTGGCGGCTTGGCAGCGCCTCGACATGGCCCGCTTCTCTCGGCTGTTGGAGCTGCTCGTTCGGGTCTCTGTTCGGGGGCTCATCGCCCACGTCAACACGGGTGATCTGCAGCGCCATTACCACGCGGCGGCGCGCCAGGTGAGCAAGGAGGGGACGCGGAGCCCAGAGAAGATCCTGCGGGTGTTAAGCCCGATCATCCCCAGCGATGAGGAGTTTCAGAGCGCTTTTGAGCAGCTCGCCCTCGACCCCAAAGGACCGAGAAAACACCTCGTCCGTTACCTGCTGGCGGAGCTTGAGCGCGCGGCCGGTGGGTCCGTCGCCCCCGACCTGCCAGAGCTGACCGTAGAGCACATCCTGCCGATTAACCCCGGCGGCCTGTTCCCGTCGTTTAGCGCCGAGGCCGCGAAGCGTGACGTGCAGCGGCTCGGCAACCTCACGCTCTTGGAGCACCGGCTGAACAAGGACCTTGGCGCCGCGGCGTTTGAGGTGAAACAGCGCGTTTATGAGCAGAGCAAGTTCCTGATGACCCGGGCGATCACCACCCCCGAGTGGACGCCAGAGACGCTCCGCGCCCGTCAGTCCGAGATGGCGCGTGCGGCGGTGACGGTTTGGCGGATCGAGCCGACGAGCGACGGGGGTGGGGACGATCTCACACAAACGTCTCACGCCGTAAGCCGAGGCGCTGCATGAGGCTCTGGAGCGTGCTGGGCTTCATGCCCAAGAGCGCGGCGGCGCCGTCTTCACCGTAGACCTTGCCTTGGGTGCGGCGTAAGGCGGCGGCGACGTGCTGGCGCTCGGCCTCCTCCAGAGAGACGAAGGGCGCGTCTTGTTCCGGCGCGTTGCTCGGGGCGGCGGGGCTCAGGATCGGTCCCAGGCCGAGATCGGCGGGGGTGATCGGGCGGCCCGGCGCGAGCAACAAGGCGCGCTCCAAGGCGTTCACGAGCTGGCGGGTGTTGCCCGGCCAAGGCGCCGCGCGCAGCACGGCCCGGGCCTCGGCGGTCAGGGTGGCGCCGCGTCGGCCGCCGCGCTCGGCCAAAAATGCCTCGGTGATGCTGAGCGTGTCTTCGGGGCGCTCCCGCAGGGGCGGCACGACGAGGGGCAAGGCCGCGAGGCGGTAATACAGATCGGCGCGGAAGCGACCTTCAGCCACGGCCCGGGTGAGATCGACGTGGGTGGCGGCGAGCACCCGCACGTCCACCTGCACGCTCTTGTCGCTGCCCACGGGCTCAAAGCGGCCCTCTTGCAGCACCCGAAGCAGCCGGGCCTGGGCCGAGGGCGGCATGTCGCCGAGCTCATCGAGCAAGAGCGTGCCGCCGGACGCGGTGACGAAGCGGCCGGGGCGGTCGCGGTCGGCGCCGGAGTAGGCCCCGCGCACATGGCCGAAGAGCTCGGACTCGATGAGGCCCTCGGGCAAGGCCGCGCAGTTGAGGCTCACGAAGGGCCCGCTCGCCCGGTCGCTCCAGGCGTGAATCGCCCGGGCGACCACCTCTTTACCGACGCCCGTGGCGGTGAGGCGGCGGATGGCGATCTCGTCGCCGCCGAGCTCGGCGACGAGCAGGCGGTTCTGTTCGCGGAGCTGGCGGCGGTAGCGGTCGAGCTGCCGGGCCTGCTCGGCGTAGGCCATCGCCAGCGAGAGCACCTGGCCATACACCCCGGCGATCTCCAGCATCTCCGGCGTGTACGGCCCGCAGCTCGACTGATCGAGGGTGATGAGCCCGAGCGCGCGGTCTCCGGTGAACAGCGGCACGACCATACAGGCGTGCCCCGGCGGCAGGTTCAACAAGCCGTCGTAAGGGTCACCCTCCTCGCCGATGTGATCGTGGTGGTTGAGACGCAGAGGGCGCCGCGTCTCAAGGGCCTGGCGTAAGGTGGGGAAGCGCCCGAGGTTGAGGCTGTGGCGGCGCACCCGGGCGTCGGCGAGGCGGCCTTCAGCGGCGCGCACGACGAGCGTGTCGTCTTGCAGCTCATACAGCGCGGCGAGATCGTAAGGGATCACCGAGGCCAAGGCCCGCAGCGCCCGCTGCCGCACGTCGCCCAGAGACTCGGGCCGGGCGGCGAGGGCGGTGAGGTCACCAAGCTCGGTGACGTGGTCGAGGGTCGGCGCCAGCTCAGCCGGGGGGCTCACGCGGTCGGTCGTGCTCATGGACCGCAACGTAAGCGCCCCGGCGTGGGTTGGGGAGAGGTGGGTCAGCCCTCGCGGTGGAGCTGCTCCAAGACGAGCGCCCGAGTGGGGCGTCCGCCGCGCATTCGAGGGCGGGCGGTCACCACGACCTGCTCCATCACCTGCGGTTTGAGCTCCTCAAGGCGGGCCGCGGAGACCTCCAAGGTCACGCGGGTGCCGTCCGCGGTCTTGATGAAGAGCTGACCCCGATCGAGGTTCAGACCGCGCACGATCCCGCGCAGCTCTTGCCGCGGGGCGATGTTGAGCCGGGTGAGCGTGCGCTGAATCCAGCCAGACGTCGCCGTCGTGAGGCGCCGGGAGGTGCCGAGCATGGCGCCTGAGAGCTGAACCTCGGCGAGCCCGCTCTGGCGTCCAGGCGCGAATCGGCTGAGCTGGGTGAGCACGACCACACGCAGCTCGTCGTCGGGGATCACCTGGGCCAGGGCGTCGTCTGGGTCGCCGGAGGCCTCGTCGAGGCCACGCAGCGCGAGCAGCAGCAGCTCCGTCGCCTCCTCGATCGGCCTCCCGAGCGGGCCGACCGGGCGCGGCAAGGTGAGGCCCACCTGGATGCTCCCGCTCCCGACCCAATCCACGCCAACATCACAGCCCGCGAGGGTCTCCGTGTCGGGCCTTCGGGGCAGCAGCCCAAGGCGTTTGTACGAGACGAGGGTCTGAATCGCCAGCCGCCATCCCTCGACGATCGGGAGGAGCAGGTGGGCGCTGTGAAAGCCGCGCGCTTGGGTGGCCTTGGGGATGAGCCGCATCTGAACGTCGGAGGTCTTGTGGCTCGGGATCTGGGCCTGCTCCGCGAGCGCCCGCTGCACGTTGTGAATCTCGGCGACGATGCCCTCTTCGGAGGCCTGCTGAAACCAAGCCCCAGCGTTCGTGCGCCGGTTGTCCTCAAGCATCCCGTACAGCCGCGCGAGCTGGTTGAGAGAGCCCTGCACGGCGGGGTTGAGCGGCGTCGTCATGGGGTGGCCCCTGTGGTCACTCGAAGCAGACCTTTCCGTTTGTCGGTGGCAGCCTTCACCTGGGCGAAGAAGTCGCTCCATTTGTCCGCTTCAGCGTCAGTGTACGCGACCTTGAGGTCAATCTCTTCGCTGTACCACAGGTTCACGTACTTGCGGTCGATGGTGGAGCTCTGAAGGGGACCGGGCGCCCTCGTCAACCCCAGCTCATTGACCAGCACGATTATGTCTACGTCGTTCGGCGCCTCTTTGGACGTGATGAAGCTGCCGTCGACGATGACCCGCACCCTGCCCCACGCGCTGTGAAGGCGCAGGGTGTAGTCGCGCAGATGGCCTACGAGCCTCCGCCGCTGGTTGGTCCCGCCGAGCGTCTGCTGCAGCTCATCGAGGGTGCAGTCGTGTACACCCTCGGGCAGAACGCCCTCCTCCGTGAACGACGGCACCGGCATCGACCTAAGCTCCTTGGAACCTAGGCCGACCTTAGCACGCCGGGCGCCAGCGACGCCAGCCCCGCGGCGCGTCGTTTTGACACGAATCACTCCTCCGTCATCAACAGCCCCACCGCCGCCGCGTGGACCACCGCCGCTAGGCGGATCGTGTCCATCACGTCATCTTCGGTCTTGCCGTGGCCGAGCACGGTGAGCTCGTGGCTCTTCACGCAGTCCTCGCAGCCGTGGATGGCGCTCACGGCGAGGCAGGCCAGCTCGAAGGTGGCCTTGTCGGTGAGGGGGCGGGCGATTCGGCCCATGCGCAGACGGGCCGGTCGCTCGCGGTAGCCCTCTTTGCCGACGAAGTGGCGGAAGCGGTAGAAGATGTTGTTCATCGACATCAAGGCCGCGGCGGCGCGGGCGTCGTCGATGGTCGCGGCGGCCTCGGGCTCGGGCAGGGTGCTCTGGGCCTCGGCCTCCAGGGCCCGGGCGAGGGGCTTTGAGCCCGACGCCCAAGCGCAGGCGATGGCGACGGTGAGGCGGCTGACGGGGCTCAAAGACGAACCTCCGAGCACGGACTGCAGGTTCAGCCGGATGTCCCGGGCGGGCTCAGGCAGGCGCGCGCTGACCGCCTCAAGGGGGCTCACGCCGGCACCTTGATGGTGTCTTGGCCGGGCGTCCAGTTGCAGGGGCAGAGCTCGTCGGTCTGCAGGGCGTCGAGCACCCGCAGCACCTCATCCACGCTGCGGCCGACGCTGAGATCGTTCACCGAGACCCAGCGGATGACGCCGTCGGGATCGACGATGAAGGTGGCCCGCAGCGCCACGCCGTCTTGCTTGTGCAGGATGCCGAGCGCCGTGGACAGCTCACGTTTGGTGTCGGCGAGCATCGGGAAGGGCAGGTTGTTGAGGTCGGGGTGCTGCTTGCGCCAGGCGAGGTGCACGAAGTGGGTGTCGGTGCTCGCGCCGTAGAGCTCGGCCTCACGGTCCTGGAAGTCGCCGTTGCGACGGCCAAACGCCGCGATCTCCGTGGGGCAGATGAAGGTGAAGTCCATGGGCCAGAAGAACAGCACCTTCCAGCGCCCGGGGGCGTCTTGGTCGCTGATCTTGCCGAAGGACTTGTCCGCGAGCACCGCGTCGAGGGTGAAGGCCGGGAGCTTGTCGCCGATGGTCAGCATGTCTTTTTCTCCGTGTTGTCGAGGCCGGCAGGGCGCCGGGATGCCAGCCCATTCGCAAGGAGCGTGCCAAGGGCCCGACCCCCGCCCATCGTGTCCAGGGCCGCCCTGGGCCCCGGCGCACCGACATCTCGTGGTGCCAAGTCACCGACATACCGGTGTGCACCGAGATGTCGTGGCGCATCCATCGGCGCGGACCTCAGCGGATTTTTGTCAAGCGACGTTGACATGTGGTAAAGGAATTAGGATCTTCTCATCGCTGCTGCGGAGTTCTCAGTGAAGACCGGCGCCTGGATGCAGTTCAGCCTCGGGGTAGAGCACCCCGAAGACCCCATGTTCGGCCGTGTCGAGCTCACCCTCTGGCCCGATGGGGCCCTGCTCTTGGAGGGGCGGCACCGCGGGTCACACACCGTCTGGGAGGCCTGCCTGAGCCCGGCGGTGGTCGAGGAGCTCCGCGCGGCGCTCCGCCGGGCGGACTGGCCGAGGCTGCCCAACCACACCATCCTCTCTGAAGAGACCCAGGTGGTGCTGGAGGTGCGCGGCGTAGACGGGGTGCAGCGCGCGGCGTTTGACTACTACGCCGGGATGCGCCTGAGCGGCTACCGCGACCTGCTCCAGCGGCTCTACGGGGTGGGCGACTATCTGCTCTATGGCCTCGGCGCTGGTCGCGCCCGGCCCCGTCCCGAGGGCCTCTCGGGCGCCCGCGCCCAGCCCAACGGTGAGCGCCCCCAAGGAAAGACCGCTTAATCTGAGCGATCTCGCTCAGGAGACCGCGTCGTTCTGGTGGGTGATGATCGTCGCGTCGCTCGTCACCCAGGCGCAGCACAAGAGCCTGAACCCGGCGGCGATCTGCTCGGGCTCCAGCACATACTGGTCGCCCATCTCCGCCTCGCCGCTCAAGAGTTTGCCCGCGCAGATGGTGCAGCCGCCGTTGCGGCAAGAGTAGGGCAGGGCGAGGCCTTGGCGGTCGGCGGCGTCGAGCACGGGCTCACCCACGAAGGTGGTGATCACCAGATCGATGCCCTCCTGCTCGTTGATGAGGTGCACCTTAAACTCGGCGTCGGGGTTCACCTCGGGCATCCCAGTGGCGGGCATCCCAGTGGCGGGCACGCCGGGGGCGGGCGCGGCGAGGGGCGCGGCGTCCAGCTCGACGAGGAGGTTGTGGCTGGCGCTCGGGGTGATCGCCGGGGGCGGCGGCAGCTCCACGGGCTCATCCCGGCGCGCGGCGAGCTCCTCGGGGCTCGGCGCCCAGGCCTCCTCACCCGGCGCGACGTCCAGCACGAGGTCTAGGGTCGGCGCGCTGACCCGGGGGATGTCGCCGGGGGGCAAGGCGCCGATCGGCGGCTCGACCTCTTCCGGGGGCGGTGGCGGTGGCTCCGCCGCGACGACGGCGTCAAGGAGCGGCTCGGCGACGGGCTCGGCGACGGGGGCCTGGGCGGCGCGCCAGGGCGGCGGCGCGGGGTGGCTGCCGGAGCGGGTGGGCCGGGCCTCGGGCGCGGACGCGGGCGCCGTCGCGGGCGCGGAAGCCTCTCCACGCCCCAAGGCGCGCTTCACCGTCGATTTGAGCAGATCCTTGAGACCCATGCTTCCTCCTGCTGCGCGAGATCTTTCTCTCTGTCCTCCCTCTATGCCACACGCGGCGAGAGCTTGCCGACCGACGCACAACGCGCGATTCTCGCAGGATGCCGGTGTTCGCGCTCCCCGATGAGCACATCTTCCCCGATCCGCGCCTCGCCCGTGAGGACGGCCTGCTCGCCGTGGGCGGCGATCTGCACCCTCGGCGCCTGCTCTTGGGCTACACCATGGGCATCTTTCCTTGGTACAACGAGGGCCAGCCGATCCTCTGGCACTCCCCCGATCCGCGCTTTGTGCTCCTGCCTGAGCAGCTCAAGGTGCAGCGGTCGTTACGAAAGGTCATCCGGCGCCAGCCCTACCGCCTCACCATGGACCGAGACTTCGCCGCGGTGATCGACCACTGCGCGCGCACGCCCCGGCCCGGCCAAGGCGGCACCTGGATCACGAGCGAGCTGCGGGAGGGCTTCTTGCGCCTGTACAAGATGGGGCTCGCCCACAGCGTCGAGGCCTGGGAGGACGAGCGCCTCGTCGGCGGGCTCTACGGGGTCGGTCTGGGGGACGTGTACTTCGGCGAGTCGATGTTCGCCCTGGCGCCTGACGCCTCCAAGGTCGCGTTCACGGCGCTCGTGGTGCAGCTCCGGCGCTGGGGGTTCACGCTCATCGACTCCCAGGTCTACACCGATCACCTGCACCGCTTCGGGGCCCAAGAGCTCCCGCGCGAACGATACCTGCAGCTCCTCACCCCGGCCGTGCGCGCGCCTTGGCGGAAGGGTCGCTGGGCCTTCGACGGCGATCTGAATCATGGCGGTCTGCCCGTGGCCGAGGATCTGGACCCGGGGTAGAGAGGGGGCCTTCACGGAGGTCCACATGGCCAACGACTTCGTCTTCCAGATGATCGGCTGCGAAAAGATTCTTCCCTCGGGCCGCAAGATCCTCGACCC
>JAKLKE010000063.1:0-8940 GCA_023150775.1 Myxococcota bacterium | reverse complement strand
ATCGGCCACAACGGCTCGGGCAAGTCTACGCTCCTGCGCCTGATGTCGGGCCAAGACACCGAGTACAACGGCCAGATGATCCTCAAGCCCGGCTCTAGCGTGGGCTTCTTGCCCCAAGAGCCCAAGCTCGATGAGAGCCTGGACGTGCGCGGCAACGTCGAGCTGGGCCTCAAGCACTGGCGTGAGCTGCTCTTGGAGTTCGACGCCGTCTCCAACCGCATGGGCGAAGACATCACCGATGATGAGATGGACCGCCTCATCACCCGCCAGGCCGAGCTGCAAGACAAGATCGACGCCGCCGGCGCCTGGGAGATGGACCGCACCCTCGACGTCGCCATGGACGCCCTGCGTGTCCCCCCCGCCGACTGGGCGGTCAAGAACCTCTCCGGCGGTGAGCGCCGCCGCGTGGCCCTGTGCCGCCTGCTCTTAGAGAAGCCCGACCTGCTCCTGCTCGACGAGCCCACCAACCACCTCGACGCCGAGAGCGTGGCCTGGCTGGAGCGCTTCTTGGCCGAGTACGCTGGCTGCGTCATCACCGTGACCCACGACCGCTACTTCTTGGACAACGTCTCCAAGTGGATCCTGGAGCTCGACCACGGCAAGGGCTACCCCTTTGAGGGCAACTACTCCGGCTGGCTGGAGCAGAAACAAGAGCGGATGCGCCAAGAGAAGAAGGCCGAGAGCGACCGCGCCCGGGCGATGGGCGAGGAGCTGGAGTGGATTCGCCAGTCGCCCCGCGCTCGCCAGGCCAAGTCGAAGGCCCGCATCAGCGCGTACGAGCAGCTCGTGGCGAACGAGGCCGAGGCCCGCCGCGGCGTCGGCGCGCGTATCCACATCCCGCTCACCCGCCGTCTGGGCGGCAAGGTGATCGAGGTCGAGGGCCTCACGAAGGCCTACGGCGACAAGCTCCTGTTTGAGAACCTGAGCTTCAAGCTGCCCCCCGGCGGCATCGTCGGCGTGATCGGCGCGAACGGCGCGGGCAAGACGACGCTGTTCCGCATCCTGCTCGGCGCCGAGCAGCCCGACGGCGGCAAGGTCACCCACGGCGAGACGGTAGACCTGGCCTATGTCGACCAGAGCCGCGACGCCCTGAACGACAACAAGACCGTGTGGGAAGAGATCTCCGGCGGCCACGATCTGCTCAAGATCGGCGGCAAAGACGTGAACAGTCGGGCCTACGTCTCTCTGTTCAACTTCACCGGCTCCGACCAGCAGCAGAAGGTGGGCACGCTCTCCGGCGGTGAGCGCAACCGTGTTCACCTCGCCAAGCTGCTCAAGACCGGCGGCAACCTGCTCTTCCTCGACGAGCCCACGAACGACCTCGACGTGGAGACCCTGCGCAACCTGGAGGAGGCCCTCACCATCTTCCCCGGCTGCGCCGTCGTCATCAGCCACGATCGTTTCTTCTTGGACCGCATCGCCACCCACATCCTCGCCTTTGAAGGCGACTCCTCCGTGGTGTGGTTCGAGGGCAACTACCAGGATTATGAGCGCGACCGCAAGCGCCGCCTGGGCGCTGACGCCGACCAGCCCCACCGCATCAAGTACAAGAAGCTCACGCGCTGAGCCTGGGCTCGTCCCGGCGCGTGGCTTGGTGGCCGCGCGTTGGGCCAGCGCAGCGTTGGTGGCGATTCGGTGGAACGAACCACAGAGGCACAGAGTTCACAGAGGAGGGACACAGAGGGGTTGGCGGCGCGGCGCGGCGAAGTCCACGAAACAACAGAACAACATCTCCCTCTTCGCCTCCTCTCTAAAGCCCTCCGAGTCGCGGCAGACGCCCGAACCTTCCTCCACCGCCTCTGTGTTCATCCCTCTGTGAACTCTGTGCCTCTGTGGTTCGTTACCCGCATCTGAACGACCGCGACCCTCTTCGTCTCCTCAGAGGATGTACCGCATGAACCTCGCTGAGCTGCCCGCCCTGCGGATCTTGGAGGAGCACGCCGACGCCCTGCGCGCCGAGGCGCTGGCCTTGCCCGAGGCGCTGTTTGTGCCGATGCCTTCACGGGAGCGGTACACCGGGGCCTGGCGGGCGGTGTTGCTCGACGTAGGGCCCTGGGGCGCGGAGTTCCCGGGCGTGGACATCCCGCACAATCGTGGCCTCTGCCCTGTGGCGACGGCGCTCTTGTCGCGGCTGCCTGTGGCTTCCGTCGCTGGATACCTGCGCCTCGATCCGGGCGCCACCTTGGCGACCCACACGGATCTGCGGGACGATGATGTACTTCGGGCGCATGTGGCCTTGGTCTTGCCCCCGGAGGAGGCCGCGCGTTGGCCCATTGGGCGGGCGCGGCTCTTGGATGTGCGGGCGCCCCACGGGGCGAAGAACCTGAGCGAAGCGGCGCGGCTCACGTTCACGGTGGACCTCAGGATCGGGCGCCGGGTAGAGGTGGGTGAGCTGGGGGAGTGGGGCTAGGCGGCCGCGGAGGGCCCGGTGGAGAGAAACGGGCAAAAGTGGGCCCGTCAGAGGGGGGCGTTCCCTGCAAATCGTGATCTTGAGCCTCAAGAAGGGGCCTTTGTGGAGAGAAGTCGCGATCTTGAGGCTCAAGAAGACGATTTCCCGCGAAAAATCGCGTTCTTGAGGCTCAAGAAGACGATTTCCCGCGAAAAATCGCGTTCATGAGCCTCAAGGAGCCGATTGGCGGCCGACGGCCCCACCTTCACCCCAGACGCCGGAGCCCTCACGAGCCCCGGCGCCGACCTCGGCTACTTCTCGTCAATCTCGGCCAGGGCCACGCCCAGGCGCTCCCGAGCCCCGCTCAGGGCCTCGGGCAGACCGTCGAGGCGGGCGAACACCGAGCGCAGGGGCAAGAGGTCGTCCTCGTTCACCGGACGCTGACTCGCGGCCAGGGCGAGCTGGCCCAGGGCCTCGGTGAGATCTCTCGCCAAGGTGCTCAGCCGGGCCCGGGGGATGGCACGGCGCACAGTCGCCGCGGCGTCGGAGAGCGTGGGCAGGGCCTTGAGCACACGCTCGGACGCGACCAGCTTGGGCAGGGTGACGAGCAGGCCGGCCTCTTTGGAGAGGGCGCGGGCGCCGCGCCGGATCTGCTCGCCGAGGCGGTGGGAGGTGTCGAGCTCGGCCATCACCGCGTCAGAGAGGGCGTTGAGCAGGCCGAGGTCCACCGGCTCCCCACGGAGCTGCTGGGTGAAGGCGTGCTCGACGCCGAGGAGCAAGGCCTCGGCGCGCTCGGTGCTCGAATCAGCGCGGTCGCGTAGGGACACCGCCAAGCCGTGCAGGGTGAAGAGGGTGAGGGTGTGGTTGGGATCTTGAGACATAGGAGCTCCGTTCTCCCGCCAGGGAGGTGTGTTGAGGGGTGACTTGGGCGTGGCTCGGCCAGAGGTCCAGGTGGACCCGGGGCCGGAGGCGCGGGCGTGGGGCCACGGGCTCCCCCAGCCCAGAGGCGAGGCCGAGGAGGCGGGGGAGGATCGTGGGCGCGGCGGGGCTCAACGCCGTTGGGTGACGACGTGGAGCGGGCTAAGTGGCCGTAGAGAGCGGGCTACGCGGCTGGCTCGGGGCGTGGGGGCCAGGGCGGGGGCTCGGCGAGGGCGGGAGGTCGGTTATGAGAGGGAGGCCCGGCACATACTCCGGGCGTTGGGTGGCGATGTGAGCGATGCATCGTCGTCCTTCGGGCCTCTCGGTGTTAGCGCACCGGGGGGCCCTTGTGTTTTGGGTTGTTGAGAGCGACCGGGGCTTGAGGGCGCCGGGTGCGGTGAGCCGCACAGCGGGAGTATGGCTTAGGCGGCGAGTGAAAGCAAGAGGGGGAGGCGAAAAAAGTTGAGGGCTGAGGATGCGGGGGCGCTAAGTCGGGAGGCCGACCTTCGAGAACCACCCACGGAGCGATTGAAGCTCCGTCGAGAGGTTCAGCTCAAGGGCGGTGGCCTCGGCGGCGAGGAGCAAGGCGCGGGCCTCGGGCAGGTCCTCGGGGCGGCCGCGCTCAATCAACAACGCGGCGACGTTGGCCTGGGCGCGGCAGACCTCTCGCCTCGCCCCAGCGGCCACCAAAGCGGGCAGCACGTCCTCTCGCCAGATCCCGAGCGCCTCGTCAACCTGGCCTCGGACCCCGTACAATCCGGCGATCATTCCTAAGATTTTTGCCCGCTCTACCTCGTCGCCGAGGCGCTCAAAGATGGGCAGCTCGACGTCTCGCCAAATCTCCAAGGCCTCGTCCAAAAATCCACGGGTCTGTAAATTCTCGGCGATTCGGCCCATCGTGACGGCCTTGGAGCGCTCGTCGCCGAGGCGCTCGTAGGTCGGCAGCACCTCCTCCTCCAAGAGGGTTATGGCACAATCCGGCCTTCCTTGGGCCGTAAAGACGTCGGCGATCTGGAGCATCACGTTGGCGCAGCCGCGCGGGTCGCCAGCGCGCTCAAAGAGCGGCAGCACCTCCCCTCGCAGGAGCTGCAGGGCCTCGTCGTGCTGTCCTTGGGCGCAGAGGACGTCCGCGACGTGGGTCAACACGTTGGCCCGAGGGTGGGCGTCGTCGGGCGACCCGTAGACGGGCAACACCTCCTGGCGCCAGATCCTGAGCGCCTCGTCAAACGCTCCTTGGTCCTTGAGCGTGAGGGCCCGCTGATGGTGCTCAGAGGCGCGTCTCCGCGCCGCGAACCGCCCCGAGAAGCGCGTGAGCACCGCCAGAAAGGCCCGCCACAGCCAGGGTCGGGCCATGAAGGGACGGAGGAGGAGCGGGGGCTTGGGCGGCGGCTTAAGAAGCTCAGCCGGCCTGCCCGAGGCCACGAGGGCCTGTTGCGCGGGCGAGGCGCCGGAGAATCTGCCGCGGCCGTGAGCCCTCGCGCGGACGTCGCCGGCTCGTATAAGGACGGGCAGCACCTCGCTTCGCCGCAGCCGCTCGGCCTCGTCGATCTCCCCATCCGTCTGTAGGGCATCAGCGAGCATGTTCATCGTGCGCGCCGCGCCCAGCGCGTCCCCGAGCTGAACCAGGACGGGCAATACCTCCTCACGGCGGAGCCTCTGCGCCTCGTGACGGTCGCCCAGCGCCTCCACCACATCGGCGAGGGCGCCCAGGGTGGCCGCCTTCAGGGGCAGGTCGCCCAAGCGGTCGAGGGCGGGCAGCAGCTCCTCACACAGAATACGCCGCGCGTGGTTCAACGCGCCTTGGGCCAAGCGCAGCTCGGCGATCCTGAGCTCTGTGCGGAACGCTGAGAGGCGGTCGTCGCGCCGGGCGAAGGCGGGCAGCAGCTCGTCTCGGTAGACCTTTAGCGCGTCTTTGGGGCGCCCGAGGGCCACGGCGTGCTCGGCGTGCAGCGCCAGGGCGTCGAGGACCCCGGCGTGCCAGCCCTGGGCACGATCCAGGGTGGTTTTTTGAGCGGCGTAGGCCTGGGCGAGGTCAAGCTGGCCGACGCGCAGGCTGAGACGGCCGAGCTGGTGAAGGAGGATCGACCGTGTCTGATCGTCCGTCGCGCCGATCAGCCCGCGCTGGTGGGTGAGGAGCCACAGCCCATCGGGGCCGCAAGACCAGATGTGCTCAAACCCTTGAAGGCAGGCGCTCAGCGCCCGGGGCCCATGCAGACGGGCGGCCCACTCCGCCAGGGCCTCGTGCTCGGGCTGTAAGGTCTGCCATCGCGCCCCGCGTGTCTCAAGAGGAGCGGCGCTCATGTGAGACAGGGCCCAGCCGTCCATTCGCGCCAGGACGGCGTCTCGCTCCTCGGGCGAGTGTTGCGCCCGCAGCAGCTCACCGAGGGCGTTGGGCACGCGCCAGCGCCCCCGCAGCTCGTCCACCTGCACGATCGACAGGCGCGCGGCGAGGTCGAACCAGCGGCTCACCGTGTCGGGTGAGGCGCCGACGACGGCCTCTAACCACGGGCGCCTTAGGCCGACCGGCGGCGCGAAGCCCAAGGCCGCGACGCCGCGCGCCCCCACGTCCGCCTCTTCGCCGAGGGCCACACGCAGCGCGGCCATCGCCTGGTCAAACACCACGCCGAGGGCCCGCTGTGTGGGGTGAAGGTCCACGGTGTCTGACGCGGTGTCTGACGCGGCCAGCGCCTCTAGTAGCCTCTGCGCGTCTCCCCCTTCGTTGAGCAGCGACGCGGCGAGATGAATCGCCAGGGGCAAGCCGCCCAATGCGCTGACCAGGGCGCGGCGGGTGGTGACGGGCAGCCCTCGCGCCACCTCGGGGCGCAGCTCCACCACGAGCTGACCGAGGGCCTCCGACACCGTGAGGGGCTCGACGGGCAGCACACGCCAGCCCGGCGGGACCGTGTTGAATGTGTGGCGACCGCTGATCAAGATCGGCACCTGGGGCAGACGGCCCACGAGCCCTAAGACGGCGCGGGCCTGGGCCTCCGAGCGGAGGTCTTCGAGGTGAATCATCGGCCCCAGGGCCAACGCGGCCTCTGCCACGTCGTCCTCCAGAGGCCGCGCGCTCTGGCGCACGCCGAGGCGAGCGGCGAGCTCCAACAACAGCGCGTCTTCTGTGGGGGATTCTCCTTCGCCGAGGGTGATCTTGAGGGGGCCACCGGGGAGCTCGTCTAAGTTTGCGAACCAATGCCCCTCTACGAGCAGGCTCTTGCCCACCCCCGGAACCCCAACCAGATAACACACACGGACGCCGCGAAGGGGTCGCGTCTGGGAGATCAGCACATCACACAAGACGTAGCCATGCTCCTGATGACCCACTCTAGCGTCCAGCCTCAGCCCGGCCTCCACAAACTCGGCGTACTCCTCCTCATCACACTCGCCGGGCAGCGGATCGACGGGCCCCGCGTCGGGGTGGGCGAACCCGAAGCGCGCGGCGACACCCCAGATCGGCCCGATCTTCGACGGACGCGTCGCGGCGAGACGCTCAAACAGCGGGCGATCGACGAGGCCCCGCAGCGCCAAGGCCGTCACGACGTAGGCCGAGAACGAGCCCGAGCTGGGGATGGTCGACACATGGGCCGCGAGCTCCTCTTGTTCCGGCAGCTCCGCCAGGATCGTGATCACCTCGGACGCCACAAAGTGCGCGTCCAGCAGGTGAATCAGGTGAAGCTCAGGCCCGGAGAAGGTCTTGGCGGCGCCGAGGGGCCTCACGCGGGCTCCGGGACCGTCCCCACGGCCAAGTGGAGGGGGCGTTTTTGGGGCTTCGACAAGGGCAGCTCCGAGGCCTGGGGGTTCGCGCGCAGGTTCGGCGAACACTCTACCATCCCCGCTACGGCGCCGCGCGCTGCCGGTGTCTCCGCGTCGTGGAGGGGTTCAACCAAGAGTCGGCCTCGGGTCGTCTGTGGTGGTGTAGATCGGCGAGGGGTGCTCGGCATAGACCTAGCGGCCGTCAAGTTTCAGCTCTCCACGAATCGCCAGCCCAATATTGAAGCCAAACACCCCCGCAAACGGCGGCAAGCCCAAGAGCGCCAAGGCTGTCGGCACCACGTCGGCGATAAAGACCGGCGCATCAAGGCGACACCCTACGGGCAGGCCGGGGCCCGCCATCACCCAGGCGATGTTCACGATGGGCTTGTACAGGCAGGTGTTGTGGCAGTAGAAGCCCTGCTCACCCCTCATGTCGCCGTCCCCCAGTAGAACTACTGCCTTGGTGGACCCATTCCGCCATCGAAACGAAAAGCTCGCGCGTGCTGATTGAGCTCTTGCAACCAACGCCCGATCGCGCGAGGAGAATAGCCCCGCTGCTCCGCAGCAAGGGCGAGCAACGCAAACTCATGAATGAGTTCAGAGCCAAAAATTGCGGGGTCATCGCTCCCCACGACAACGATCGGGCGCAGTGCATCATGACCTCCCTCTGGCGGCGCCCAGCGAAAAATGGGATGTTCAGCAATCTTAGAGAACGGACCAATAGCAAGGTTAGAGCTAGGATTTGCCTCTATCACAAGCCGTTGCTTGACGAGACGTCTCAGCACAAGGTCCTGTAGATCTCGAAGCGCATGAAGTTCGTCCTCAACAAGTTCGATGTCTACAAGCTCCTCGCCTCGCCTCTGAACCTCAGAGTCGGTCAGCGCACGCCACCAAAGCTCTCGGGCATCCGTTGGCGCGATCCGAAGAGCACGATCGAGAGATGTCTTCATTAGGCTCCGAAGCTTACTCACTGGAGCGATCTGTGAACGGATGTGCTCTAGGTGACTCATCGGGTCCTCTCCGCGTAGCCGCCATGCGGCCTCCAGAACGTGATCATTGGGCAGCGAATCGCCATAGATCTCGTTGTGAAACCGTCGAGCCTGGTTAAGCAATCGGGTCCGAACCGCAGCATGTTGAGGTAGCTGATCAAGGTTGCGCCACATCCAGACCACATCATCCAATCGAACTTGTTTCGGAACAATGGCGAAGCCCTGCCAACGATCCGCCCAAGAGGTGGGTTCGACTCCCAACGAGAGAGCATGTCCCAGACGATCACCTCCCCTGTACCCACAAAACTCTATCGTCTCTACAACACGGCGAATTCCCTCTGCGAGGTGTCGAAACTCTTCTCCAGCATGGACCGAAAGGCCGAACGACCTCTCCCGAGCCCTCTTCTGGCCATAGAGGACTGGCGGTGGAATTTGCCACGGGGAACGAATCGCGCGAAGAAGGGGCGCAAACACCTCGACCGGACAGCAAGTCTCCAAACTCGCTACGTCTATCCCGACGATCAGAGGTGCATATCTAGGGTCTGTGGCCTGTTCAAGTAGGCTCAATGCCTGTCTGTACGCCTCTTCCCGTAGTGAAGTGTAGGCGATACGGGGTAACCGTCGGTCCCCGCGCGGCTCGTCAGGCCGCTTCAAAAAGTGGAACGTAAACCTCACTGCGGGTCGTTCGTCACGATCCGAACTGTGAAGTAGTCTATGCGGATCTTTGCAGGAGGGCTCCAGCACGCTCTTCAGAAGGCTGGCGTTCCTGTCCGAAGGCAGCAGTTCGTCAACTAGCTCTTCCATAGACTCGTCTGTAGATACAGCGGTAGCCGTCGACGTTGATCTGCCTTGCGCACAGCGCATAGGCGTGTGATCTTTGCTCATCGACCAGGA
>JAKLKE010000639.1 GCA_023150775.1 Myxococcota bacterium | reverse complement strand
AGGCGCCAAGACAGCTCGGCGAGGGCCGGGTTGTTGAGCACGAGGCTCAAGGCCTGGAAGGCGTGGTGAACGACGGGCCCAGGCAGGCGCTCGGCCAAGGCGGTGACCCGTCGCAGCACGGGGTTCTTGGGCTCACCTTTACGCTCGTCCTTCACCGCCCCGCGCAGCGCCTCGTTGATCTGTCGGAGGCTCTTGCGGTCTACCTCCTCCAAGACCATCATCGAGAGCTCCATGCGCGCGCCGCCGACGTGGCCGAGCAGGTTCACCGGCATCGCCAAGCCGACCGACGGCGGCTGAAACACCTGCCCGCCGAGGATGCGTCGGTTGGCCTGGGGGAACTCCACATGAACCCGGCCCAGGGCGGCGGCGAGGAGCGCCTGCACCGAGACCTTGACGCCGTGCTCCGCCTCTAGTCGGCGCAGGTAGGCCTGAGCCGCGGTGAAGTCGAGCACGCCGCTGGCGGACACATACGGCGTGCCCGCAGAGAACCACGACATCAGCACCCGCCGAATGGCGTTTGTGCGAACCGAACGCATCGGTGGCTCCTCAGCGGGGCAGGCTCAGAGCAGGTTCCCGTAGATCTGGAACGCGAGGCCCGCGGCGACGGTGGCCGTGGCCCCGACCGTGGCGCCGACCGCGGCGTACACGGCGCGGCGCTGGCGGGTGGTGCGGCGGTAGCTGTCGATGTAGCCGCGCTGGTAGGTGGAGTCGTAGCCTTGCCACACCCCGGCGGGCACCCCCGGCGAGACGAGGAGCTCAACAGCCGGGGCGCCGACGCAGCCGCAGGGACCACAGACGAGGCCCGCGGCGAGGCCCGCGAGGGCGTGAACCCCGTAGCCCGCGGCGATCTTGGCGTCTTCAGCGCCAGCGGTCGCGCCGTCTTGGTACATCCAGTCGAGGTTCATCGGCGGCGGCGCTTCAGGCGCGGCGACCTCTCCTTGCAGCGCCTCAAGGGCCTGGGCGGCCTCGGGATCAAGGGCCTCGGCGTCGGGGTCGACCGCCACACCTTCAGCGGCGGGCGCCGCGCCGGGATCCACCGCGGGCGCTTCGACGGGCGCCGTGGCAGGATCAACAGCGGTCGTCGGCGCGTCCGGAGGGGCGCCTGCGCCGCCTTCACCCGCCCAGGCCGAGGGGGAGCAGGACAGCAGCACCAGCGCGACGACGATGGACCTCAGCACCAGACACCTCCGTCGCTCAAGGTACCCCGCTCTCGGCGGGATTCCAAGTTCGCCCCCGCGCCCAGCCCGCGCCCCCAGCGGGATAGACTGCGGGTGAACGCATCGGAGACGCCGTTGCCCCTGCTCCTCGCCCTCGTCTTCGCCTGCGGGCAGCCCCCGCCGCCCGCCCCGGCGGAGTGCCCGCCGCCCGCGCCCTGCCCCGAGGGCGGCCTCAGCCTCGCGCCGTGGGAGGCGAGCCTCCTCGATCCGGTGATCTCCGACCTACGCGCCGGGGTGCGCCCCGCCGACGCCCAGTCCTTCGGCATCTGCCGGGGCAAGACGAGCTGCGAGGCGCTCATCGGCCCCAGCCCCGGAGAGCTCCCGCCCGGCGACTATGTGCTGCGCGCCGATCTCCTCGTGCCCCGGATCGGCGAGGGCTGGGCTGTAGAGATGGCCGTCGATTGTGAGATCACCACCAAGACCGGCAAGGTCTCCAAGTGGTCCGACAAGCGGCTGCACCCCCTCCGTTGGGCGGGCGAAGGGGAGCCGGTTCGCCTCACGCCGCTGTGGTCCATTCATAGCCCCAACAGCCTCGGCGCCCGCCGCTGCGAGTACAGCCTGACGCCGATTCGTCCTGACGGCGAGCGCGCCGAGGCGCTCACCGGCGCCTGGAGCACCCCCTCTCCCTCTCCTTAGGAGCCCCCCATGAGCCTGCCCCACTGGATTGACGAGCTCAAGACCCGCTACCTCAACGACGAGGCGAGCGTCTTTGTGCTGCACGGCCCCGGCCTGCGTGAGGTGTGGCGCCTCGACGACGCCCCGATGCCCGCCGAAGACGCGCTCATCACCTTCTTGCAGCGCAGCCGGGAGATCGTCGGGCGCTGGTCGTTCAAAGAGGGCCTCAAGTTCAACAACCCCAGCGATCACAGCCAGTTCACCCGAGCGGTCGAGGCCCGGCAGGCCTTGGACGGCGCCACCCGGCGGCTGAACCCCCGGGAGAACCTCGACGCCTTGGGCTTGATCTGGCTGGCGATCTCTACCCCCGGGCGACGGCTGGGCTTTGTGCTGAGCGGCGTCGAGGCCCTGCTCCCCGAGAACCGCAAACGGATCGACCCCTTGCCGGGCAACACCCCGGCCTTGACCGAGTGGCCCACCCACGCCACGCTCCGCGCCTCGGACAACGTGATCGTGCTCCTGATCGAGCGTCTGGACCGCGTGCGCCCGGAGCTCCTCGACGGCTGCGTGGTGATCGAGGTGCCCTCGG
>JAKLKE010000638.1 GCA_023150775.1 Myxococcota bacterium | reverse complement strand
AGAGGATGTGCGGAATGGATAGCCCTAAACGGCGGGCACCCAGTCGCCGTGAAAGCCGTAAGGCACACGGACGGGCAAGATCACCCGGGCGACGGGGCTGAGGTCTTGGGCGCTGAGCACGACCAGCTCTGAGCTGCCTTTGGCCTCATCAAACACGAAGGTCATCAGCCAGCCGTCGTCTTCGGACTCGGCGCCGGGGCGGGGAGCGAAGACGACCTCTCCGCCGACGCGGCCTGGGCCCCAGCCACGCTCGATCCCTTGGCGGGTGTGGTGGTCAAACTTGATCACGCCGTCCATGCGGGGGGTCGCGTCGTCGGTGGGCGCGAGGCGGGCGGCGTAGGTGTAGCGGTGGGGGCGGCCGAGGCGGGCGGGGTGAACCCGGGGGAAGTCGCAGGGGGTGGGGTGCAGGGGCTCCTCGGTGGAGGCGCCGGTCTTGAGGTTAAACCGGAAGCGGGTGAGACGCCCGGCGTCGTCGCCGGGGCCGTCGGTCTTCTCAGCGCCGCCCAAGGCGTCTGTGCGGTCCATGCGGCAGGCGTCTAAGACCACCTCGTCGCCGTCGTCATAGGCGTTGGCGGTGTGGAAGATCATGCAGGCCGGGCGGGAGAACCACTGAATCTGGGACTCGTCGCCGTGCCGGGGCAACACGCCAAAACGTGCGCCGAGCTCGGGCTCCCAGGCCATCATCGGGCCGCCCTCCATCAAACGGTCGAGGCGCATCGTGAGCGGCAGATTCATGACGATGGAGCGGGTGGCGGTGACGGCGAAGTCGTGCATCATCACGCCGACGTCGAGGTTGACCTCGTGGGTGAACAAGAGCTTGCCCGAGGCGTCGGCGACGGAGTACCAACAGTAGGGCGGCAGGGGCGCGTAGCCGAAGAAGACCAGCTCGCCGGTGACCGGGTCGAGCTTGGGGTGGGCCGTCTGGGGGTGGGTGAGCGCGCCGCCGAAGTCCCGCAGGCCGAGGGTCGAGAGATCGGCGACCTGCAGGGCGTGGGCCGGGCCCGCCTCCCACAGCGCCCACAGCTCACCCTGAAACTGCACAAAGGCCGTGTTGGCGACGTTCTTGAAGGCGCCTTCAGGGTTCATCAGGTCTGGAGGCTCGGCGAGGCCCGTCCAGATCGCCTCGCCACGGGCCTGTTCTTTGAGAAATCCCTCTGTGCGGATCCAGCGGTTCTTGTAGGTCACGCCGCCGGGGGTGAAGCTGACGCTGTGCACCATGCCGTCGCCGTCAAACCAGTGGTAACGGCCCCGGGGCGGGTGCTGGGGGTTGGGGCCAACCCGCACAAACACGCCGCGCAGCGCGGGGGGCAGCTCACCGATGACCTCTAGGTCGCGGAGGTCCAGCTCATCGTGAACCGGGGCGAAGTTGCCAAGGAGATATGGGCTGGGGTTTGGCGCGTTCATGGGGCGGCTCCGGGGGTGAGTGCCACGCCATGATACCGCGGGATCAGGGCGGCGGTCAGCCCGGCTCGGCGGCGAGGATCACGACCCGGGCGAGGCCCTTCACGTTGGCGCAGGAGGACTGGCCCTTGGGCGTGAGCACGCGAAACGGCCCTCCTTGGGCGTCCGGCAGGGGCTCCCGGGCGAGGCTGTGCACCAAGAGCGCGCCCTCAGCGTCGGCCACACGCACCGGGGCGGTGGTGAGGCCGTCCGAGGCCACAAACACGAGCTGATCGTCGGGGGACGGGTAGGTCAGGGCCAAGACCTCGGCCATGCTCACCGCCGCGCCCGCGCGACCGGGCACCTGGGCGGAGACGTCGGCGACCTGGCCGGGCAGGGCCGCCAAGGCGAAGCGGGTCAGCTCGACGGCGCGGCCTTGAACATCGACCAGGGTGACGAAGGGCTCGTCCGGGGGCTTGAGCTGGGCGTCATCGGCGATGCAGGCCTCCAGCGCGGCGAGCAAGGCGTCGACCTCGGCTTGGCTTCCGTGGTGAATCACGTCCACCGCCGAGCCCGAGCGCACCGGCGAGGCCACCACCCGCACCGCGCCGTTGGCCCGGTCGGCGCGATACCAGCCGAGATCGGTGCGGAAGAGGCCCTTCGCGCGCTCAACCCCGGCGCGCTGGAGCGCCCGACGGATCGCCGCGGCGGAGAACACCCGCTCCGGCGACCACACCCGGCTGCCCGCAGACCAGCCCTCTGTGGACGGGGCCCGCGCGCCGCGCTCGGCGGGGTGGTCGTGGACATGATCGTGCTCGTGCCCGTGCTCGTGCCCTTGATCGTGATCAGCGCCGAGGGGGAACGGCAGGGGCGCGTCGCGGCGCAGCTCAAAGAGGGCCTCGTCCACCACCCCGAACGACGCCCAAACCACGGCGAGGGGCGGCGGGTAGTGGTCTCGGAGCTGCCGCGCCAAGGCGGCGTCTCCGGCGGCGGTGCGCTGATCCGCGTGGGAGGCGATGACGACGTCGGCGGCGTCGAGCTGCTCTAGGAGCAAGGTGGGCGGCGCGGTCACCAGGCGGCG
>JAKLKE010000637.1 GCA_023150775.1 Myxococcota bacterium | reverse complement strand
ATGGCGGGAGTATAGCGCCATGATCTCCGCCTCGCTGCCTGAGTTTGGGCGAGGGATCGCCCCGCCCCGCCGCCCGCGTACAATGCCCCCGATGAACCCCTACGCCCCGCCCACCGCCGCGACCACCCCCCTCACTTGGGGGCCCACGGAGTCCGCCCGGGCCCTCGGGCGGCTGCGCTGGCTCGCCGGGAGCGTCGGGCTCGTGGGGCTCTTGTCCTTCGCGGGCGCCCTCACCCAGGGCTGGAGCCTGTTGAGTCGTGAGAGCACGCTAAACCCGGGGCATGAGCTGGTGAGCGTCGGCTTGATGCTCTTCGTCGCCGCGCTCTACCTTGTCACGGCCTGGGCGCTGTGGACCCGGCGGCCCTTCGCCCGGGGCTTGGGCTTCGTGAGCGTGGTGCTCAGCGTCTGCGCCTGCCCCACGGGCACCCTGCTCACGATCTGGGGGCTGTGGGTGCTCACGCGGCCCTCGGTCGTGGCCTTGTTCAGGCCCCAGGCCGACGGCGACGCGCCTCCCGCTGGGCTTGGTTAGGGAGCTGAACGTCCCAGGCGAGCCCTATGCGCTCAAGCGCCCAGATCACCCACCAAGAGACGTCGAGCTGCCACCACAAGAGGCCGTGCCGGGCCGAGCGTGGGAAGCTGTGGTGGGTGTTGTGCCAGCCCTCCCCCAAGCCCAAGACGCCGATGAGCACGTTGTCGCGGCTGTTGTCGGTGGTCTGGTAGGGCTGGGCGCCGAAGGTGTGGGCGATGGAGTTCACGGCGAAGGTGCTGTTCATCCAGGCCACGGTCGGCACAAAGAAGACCTGGGGGGCGCTCTCCCAGCCAAAGCTGAGGCCGACCGCGAGGATCCCGAGGAGCTGGGGCACCATCCGATAACGCAGGAGCCAATGGTAATAAGCGTCATCGGCGAGGTCGCGGCAGCTCCGCCGCCAGAGCTCGGGGATGGTGCTCTCCGGGTCGAGGAGCCAGCCCATGTGGCTTCGCCAGAGGCCCTCCCGCGGCGAGTGTGGGTCGCCGGGACGATCGCTCCGGGCGTGATGTTGGCGGTGGTTGGCCACCCACAACAGCGGGCTGCCGGGGGTGTTGATCATCGCCATCGTGACCAGGACGTGCTCCAGCCAGCGTGGGCAGCGGAAGGCGCGGTGGGCGAGCAGGCGGTGGTAACCGACCGTCGTGCCCAAGCCGCCGATCAAGTAGACGACGAGCATCATCGGCCACAACGACCACCGCCAGGGCAACAGGAGCGCCGCGAAGGCGCCGCCGTGCATGAACGAGAGCCACAACAACGCCCCAGGATCAACTCTCCGCGACACACGCGCCATCGTCGCTCCCGCCACAATACGCAGAGCCTACCCCAGCGCGGCGCCGAAGCGCCCTGGCGCAGATCAGCGCGGCGGAGGATTCTTGGCGCCTCGCCTCAGGGCAAAAATCGGGCGCGCTCGTCGGGGCTCGGGAGGCGGCAGGCGTCGAGCTGGCCCCAGACGCGGTACCGGATCGACGCCACGACCCGATAGCCGAGGTCGGTCAAAAAGGCCGGGATCACGCGGAACATCCCGATCCAGGCCCAGACGCCGCCGATCTCACGCAGCATCAAGAACACCGCGCGGGAGCGGACGGTCACCGTGCGGTGGGGGCCGCGGCTGTCGACCAAGATGACGGACTCTAAGGTCTCGGGGATCTCGGGGTGGCGCGCGCGCAGGGCGGCGGCGGTCTCGCCTTGGAGGGGCGTGAAATGAAAGTGACCCTGGGGATCGTGGTCGAGGAGCCACTGCACCGTCTTGTCGCAGAGGCCACAGACGCCGTCGTAGAGCACGACGAGGGGGGGCAGCGTGAGATCGTCCGTCTTGGAGGCGGTGTTCATGCTCGCTCCTTTAAGCGCCGATCTGGCGAGCGGCTCTAACGATCCGCGCCGAGGGACACGAGGGTCTTTCCGCCGACGTAGGGCGTGGCCGCCAAGGCGTAGATGTCGGCGTAGGGGCGGCCGCTGAGAACCGCGGTGACCTGCTGACCGCGCAGGCCCATCGCCCGAAGATCACCCTCAGACGCGGTGTTCGCCGCCGCGACCGCCCGGGACGCGGCCTCGGCGCTGAGGTTAACGTCATCCACAAAGATCATGGCGCCGCTGGGCTTCGCCTCGGCCTTGGGCTTGGGCTCCGGCTTGGGCGAGACCTTGGGCTCACCGCGGCGGCGCGGCTCGGGGGCTTCAGCCTCGACGGCGGGGGCCTCGACGACCGGCGCGGCGACGACCGGCGCGGCGACCTCTGGCGCGGGCGCGGGCGGCGCGACGACGACGGGGGCCAGGACGGCGGCGGGCTCGGGCTGGCGCTCGGCACGTTCGAGCGTCATCACCCCCAGGCCGACGCCGAGGGCCAAGAACAGCGCGCCGACCCCCACCCAGAGGCCCAGCCGCCGGCTCGGGCTGGGCGCTGCGGAGGCGACCGGCGGCGCGGGGACCAACGGCGCGGCAG